>JAHQVV010000044.1 GCA_019634195.1 Phycisphaeraceae bacterium
GGATGTATGAGTCGCGGTCGGCAAGGCACTCGACAAAGACCGGCAGGTAATCGGCCTGCGGCTCTGCGATCAGTGCCTCGATCATCTCGCGCCGGGGTTTGGTCGCTTCGCCAGCCAGGGTCTCGGTCAGGCCGGGGTGTTTCTCGAGCATCGCCGGGGTACAAACCAGCCGCCAGCGTAGACGGCGGGCCATCGCGCCAGCGCGCGTACGTACCGCGAAGTCATCGGACAGGGCCGCGAGCTTGAGCGGGACCAGCGACGACTTGCCCAGCTCGGCCAACGCCTGCTCGATCCCGGCGAGTTCGCTTTCCTCCGCGTCTGCCAGCTGGGCGATCAGCGCCTCCGCCTGGGCACGCTGTTTCTCCGCCTCGATCAATGACTCGACATCCGGCGCCGGCTCGGCGGGGGCAGGCCGATCGATCGGCTCGTCCTCGACGGCCTGCTCCGCAGCCGGTACTTTTTCGTCATCGAAGAGTTGATCCAGCACGAGATCATCCAGCCCCTGTATCTCTTGTTGGACCTGGGCTTTGAGCTGATCAAGCTGAGCCTTGAGCTGCTCGAGTACCGCGCTGTGCGCTTCGGCATTTGTGGGCGGTGCCTCGGGTTGGTCGCTCTCGGCTTCTTCGTTTGTCTCGTCGGGTGGGGCCTCGGTGGGTTGGGCCGTATCGGCCGCCTCATCAACCGTGTCAGCCGCTTGCGGAAAGATGGGTGGCGACAGCAGCAGCGTGGCGAGCAGTGGGGCGGTTGGAGTCAGTCGATTGAGCCGGTGCGTCCCGATCCGTCGCAGTCGCATACTGGTCCCCTGGTCGATTTAGCGTGGCGCCCGCGGTGCACGAGGCGTCGTCGGTTCGGCGGGCTCTTCTTCGTCGGGCCCGGACGACGCGTCCTGTGGCTCGGGATCGGGCTGGATCGCCGTGGGGCGTTTGGCCTTGAGCCACTCACGCCAGGCCTGCACCTGCTTGGCCCGTTCCTTGACTTCGAGGAACGGGTCGTAGGCGATGATGTGCCCGGTCGATCCCTTGAGCAGGTCGTAAGCCGCGGCGCGGACGGCGAGCTTGCGGTGCTCCAGCGCATCGATCAGTGCGTTCCACGCCGAGGGGCCCATCGCGATCAGGCGGTGCCGGGTCTGCTCTGCGCCGATCGGGTTGGGCACGGCGATCAGTTCAAGGATCTGTGTGACGGTCTGGCTTGGCACGTCGGAGCCCTCGGGCAGAGCGGCGGCCTGTTCAACCAGTTCGAGCAGCTGCTCTTCGCGCCCACGCGCTGTGCCGGGCTGCGCCGCCTTGCCGACGTAGTCCTCGAGCAGGGCAGCCATCTTCTGGACCGAGACGAGGCCCGCCTGCTGATGCAGCGGCTCGCCCTTCGTGTTGAGGAAAACCATGGTCGGCACCGCGCGGACGCCAAACATCGCGGCGAGCTGCGGGTCTTTGTCGATATCGATCTTCGACCAGCTCATGCCCGCCGCGGCCTTGCGCACCGCCGGGTCGGAGAGGACCGTCCGCTCGAGTTTCTTGCAGGCGCCGCACCACTCGGCGCCGAACACGAGCACCGTGACCTGGTCGTTGGCGACGCCGTTGGCGAAGGCCTGCGCGGTGTTGAGGTAGACGATGCGCTCGGGCTGCTTCGGGTTGTCAGCGTTCGCGGGCATCGAGAGCGCACATGACGCGGCGGTAATCAACGTCAGCACGAAGCCTTGGAGGCCGGTCGGCATGGCAGCGTCTCCTGGGCGGTGTCGGTTAGTGCGTCAGGGCGTACGCGAGGATGTTCACGTTCAGCTGCTTGGCCGACTTCACCTCATTGCCGCCGCAGCAGCAGCAGTTGGGCCCGGCGTTGCTCGAGTCGTTCAGGCCGTCGGGCGACCAAACCATGACAACGCGTCCATCGATCTCCAACGCGTGGAGCTCGGGCAGCTTGTTCGCGCCGCTCTTGTACTTGGAAGTCGTGATGTCGTAGACGGTGTGGTAGATCGGGTGCTCGGCCTCCAGGCGGACCAGCTCGGAGTCGGGGAACATCTTGCCCATCTCGGACTTGAAGCTCTGGTTCCATGGCTTGGACGAGCAGCCGGCCGACGCGATCACGAACCCGCCATATTGGAGGTAGTCCTTGAGCGTGCCGCGTTGGTCGGAGGACAGGGTGAAGTTGCCCTCGCCGGTCATCACCGCGAACGGGTAGTCGAAGAGTTCGTCCGAGTTCATCTGCACGGGGAAGAACCGGCGGTTGGTCTTGATGTTGGTCTGCTTCTCGACGTCGGCGAGGAACTGGTCGGCGAAGCAGACGCTCGTCCTGTTCTTGCCGTAGATCAGGTTCGCCGCGCGGACCTCGCCGGCCTGCTCATCGTCGCCGCCGCCGCTCTGGGCCACGGCGTGCGGCGCAGCACCCCACGTCAGCAGGCAGGCCAACCCCGCCATCGCGAGGGCGAGTGGCAAGAGGCGGGAAACGGCTTGTTTGTTCATACGCATGGTGGGTCTCCGGAAATCGTTTATGCATTTTAGCAGAACAACGGTGATTTCAAGGCACGGGATTCGAGGAATCACGGTGTGGTGGAACTATTTGTTTTCATCGGCGATTCGGCGGAAGTAGGCCTCGGCTTCGTCGCGGAATTCTTCGGGGACGCCAACGATGTAGCCGGAGCTCGCCTCGCGGCTCTCTGAGACCCCCGCGTCGATCGATTCGCGGGCGGAATCATCGGCCGAGCCGGCGTTGGCCTGGTCGCTTCGTCCGTTGCGTCGGCCGCGCTTGCCTCGGTCATCGCTGCGGCCGCCTGGGCCACGCACGGACATGGGCGCTTGCGAGCCGCCCTGGCTGTAGCCTGATCCCGAGCCGGGGTTGTTCCCGGGGGTGGTGCCGGGCACGCCGCGGGCCTGGGCCATCTGCTGCATCATCTTCTGCCGCTGTTCGGGCGTCAGCTTGAGCGGGCCGTCGATCTGGCCCTGGCCTTGGCCTTGGCCTTGATTCTTGCATTCTTCGCACTTGGTGATTAAGGACTCGAGCTTGTCCGCGGCGGAGTCGGAGGCGGTGTGCGCAGTGCGTGCCTCGCCCGCGCTGGCCAGCCGAGTCGCATCGTTCATGTCGCGTACGACCGCGAGGTCGTCGATCTTCTGGACAATGTCCTTGGCCGACGCACTCATCTTGGGCAGCAGTTCTTCTGCCTCTTCCGCCGCGGCTTTCATGTCTTCTTTCGTCTGTTCCAGCAGCTTACGGAGTTCCTGCTGCTCGGTGCCCAGCTCACGTGCCCGCAGCTGCTCGGCGGCGTCGAGCTCTTCCTTGCTCTCAAACACGGACAGCCGCTGCTCCAGGCTGCGCTGCGCCTCGATGATCGCGGCCAACTCGTCCAGGTGTGACATCAGCCGGTCGGCCATCTCCATCTGCTTGAGCTGCTCCTTGGTCTGCTCCACCTGCTCCTGCATTTCTTGACCGAAGGGTGACTGCCCGTCGGGCTGCTGGCCTTCTTTGGCAAACTCCTCGAGCTTCACGGCGGCCGACTTGCGGGTCTGCGGCAGGCTCGCGTTCTGGCCCGGTTCCTTCAGTTCTTGCTGCTCCTGCTTCTGCAGCTCTTCGAGCGCCTCCTTCGCCTCGCGGGCTTTCTGTTCCTGCTTCGCGAGGTCCTCGGCGAGCTTCTTGAGCATGTCCGTATACGGCTTCTCGATCTCATAGAGCTCGGGCATCTTTGCCCGCTCTTCGAGCTGCTTACGTAGCTCGGCGGCCTGGGCCTCGAAATCCGCGAGCTTCTGCTTGAGGGCTTCGAGCTGCTGCTTTTCTTGGTCGGTGAGCGGCTCGCCTTTCTTGAGCTTCTCCAGCAGCGGCTTCATCTCTTCGAGGATCTGCTCGCGCTGCTCGGCGAGGTCGTTGAGCTGGTCGGTGATGTCTTCGAACTCTTCGTTGATGTCGTCGATACGGTACTTGGTCCGCTCGTACTCGAGGAACTCTTCGATCGAGATGACTTGGATGACGTGCAGGTCGCTGTCGGCGGACTGGTTGGGGCCGTTGGGGTCGGCACGGTTGTCGTACGCGGTAGCGAAGTACGTGATCACGTCGCCGGGCGCGACGCCCAGCGCGGGCAGGTCGAAGGTGTACGCCCCGTTCGTGCGGCTCTTGTCCTCGGAGGGGGACGCCGTGGCGAGGCCGAGCGTCGATGAGCCCCAGCCGTTGACCGAGCGGGTGAGCTGCATCTTGCTGATGCCGACGTCGTCGTCCGCTGCGATCTGTACCTTCAGCACATGGTTCTCGGGGACCATGACGGTCTGCGGCGGGTCGGTGATGTCGATCCGGGGCCGGGCATCGGGCACGGCATCGATCGCGCCGGCGAGCTGGTCGTTGCTCGGCGTGCCGTCGTAGGCGCGGAGGGTGATGCTGAACTCGCCGTCGCCGCGGATCGGCAGGGTCACGTCGGCGATGGTCGGCTCGTCGGTGCGTGCGGTGAGCTCGTAGGTGATCGCCTCGGTGAGCTCCTCGTTGTCGCCGCTGGGCGTGAACGTGAGGGCCCCGCCGCTGAGATTAATGTTGCTGGTGATGGTGATCGCGGCGTCGGTGCCCTCGAGCACGCGGATGCCGTTGGCGTCGAGCCGTTGGCCGTCGCTGGGCCAAGCGGTGTATGCCGGGTAGACAAACCGGACCGAGCTCTCCATGAACTGCGGGACGGGAAAAACCTCGAGCGTGTAGAGCTTGGACTGACCGCCGGGCGTTTCGATGTAGAAGCGACGGGTCTGCTCGGCCTTGTCGATGGTGAGCACGAACAGCGACGACTCAGCGGCCGTTGCGCGACGCTCGGGGCTGAGGCTGCTCACGGGCGTGCGGCTCATTGCGACGCGTTCGGTGGCTTGGTCTTCATCATCGACGAAGACGATCGACGCCTGGCTCGGCGCGTTGCCGCCGAAGATACCGGCATGGATCGTCGCGCGCTGGCCGTACAGCACGCGGTCGGGCTTGATCTGGACATCGAAGCGCAGCGTCGTGAAGGGTGGGTTGTACGCGGTCGGCGAGAGGTAGCGGGGGATGCCTGCGTAGAAGACCCCCGGTGCGCTGATGAAGACGATGAGGATGGTGAAGATCACCAGCGCGAGGTTGCGCATCGCGCGCTTGAGCGGGGCGGTGTCGGCGATGTTCTTGAGCTCGAGGCTGCCCGCCAGTTCGTCGCCGCCGTGGATCGCGGCCTGGACCAGCGCGGGGCTCTGCTGCGGGCCGCTGCCTGCGGAGAGCTGCACCGCGTTGATGAGCTGGCTGTTCTCGATGCCCAGGCGCTGCTCGACGATGATCGCGGCGCGGCGCGGGTCGTGGCGCATCGCGTAGAGGACCCAGGCGATGTAGCCGAGCCCGCCGAGCACGACCGCCAGCAGCAGAAGGTTCAGCGAGATACGCACCCAGGCGGCGAAGTGCAGCGCCGCGTCGAGGAGCAGCATGCTTAGGACGACGAGCAGCAGCACCCACAGCGCCCGGGCCGTGGACCAACCCATCGCCACGCGCAGCAGACGCGACGTTGCTCGGCGGAGCAGCGTATCCAGGTTCGACGGGATACCGGTGAAGGTGATCTGGCTCATAGCATGCCTCCTAGCTTACGCGCGATCCATTCAAACCCCGCGATAAAAAGCAGTAAAAAGAGGAAAAATCCCTGGTCCCAGATATAGGAAGGCTGCGGCGGCAGCGTCATCATCGCCAGGTACCGCTGCAGGACGCTGCCCAATGCCTCGGGTTCGTAGGGGTTGAGCGCCTCTCCCCCGGTGCGCTCGGACAGCGCCCGCATCGGGCCCGGCGCGGCGGCGGACTCCAGCCGTTCGAGGTCGATGTCGTAGACACTGAAGCGGGCCTCGATCAATCCGGGTTGCCCGTCTGGGGCAGATGCCGCATCCTTGTGCTTGGCACGGACGGTATAGATCCCCGGCTTCTCTGGCTGGGTGATCGCGTAGCGGCGGATCGTGTCGCTGCCGACGAGCGCGAGGGTCTGTGCCTGGCCGTCGGGGCCCTGGATCTCGAGGGTGTAGTCGTTGATGAGCCCGGGGTCTCGGGCGATGAACTCGGCTCGCATCTCCTCGCCGACCTGCAGGCCGCGTGAGCTAAGCCGGAGCGACACGTCCTGGCCCGGCGTATAGCCGCTACCCATCGCCAGCCAGCGGATCATGTTCGACCAGAACTGGTCGTAGACCCCGGCGAGGTCGGGGTTCCGCCGCGCGAGCATGCTCCAGCGCCACAGCCCTTCGCCAAGGATCGCGACGACCTGCCCGCTGGCGTAGGGCATCGTGACAACGACGGGCTGGCCTTGGCCGGCGGTGCCGCGGGCGCGTGTCGAGGCGAGCACGAGCGCAGAGTCTTTCTCGCGTTCGATGACGGGCAGCCGTTTGAGTTGAGGCAGCAGCGCCGCGTAGGACGCGCTGTCCCCCTGTGCCTTCTCCTTGAGGAACGACAAAGAGGGGTGCGAAACGCCGGCCGGCATTACCGCGATCTCCTGCTGCGTCAGCGTGCCACGCCCCCAGACCACCGGCTCAAGCACGCTCAACTCGCGCCCAACGCGTCGGCCCAGCACCGAGTCGGTGTCGTACGCCCGGCCCCGCGCGAACACCAAGCCGCCGCCGTGATCCCGAACGTACGCCGGCAGCTGCGCGACCAGCGGCTCGGGCAGCACCCGCTCGATCGACCCGCCGAGGATCACGACGTCGTACTGAGCAAACTCCTCGAGCGTCTTAGGCAGCCGAGCGGTCTTCGGGTCCGCCCGCGAGACGACGATCTCCTGCTTCGCCTCGGTGACCAGCGTGATCTGAACGAGCTCGACCCGGTCGTCCTTGCGCAGCGACTGGGCGATGAACTTCGTGTCCCAGTAGGGCTGGCCCTCCACCAAAAGGACACGGAAGCGCGACGCGGTTGTGTCGACAAAAACGAGCTGGCGGTTGTTGACCTCCTCGATCTCGCCATGGACCGGCTCGCACCAGACCTCGTACTCGTACGTGCCCGGTTCATCGTTCTGGATCGGCAGCCTCAACCGGACCTCGCGCTGGCCCTCGAAGTTCACGGGGTAGCTGGTTTGTTCGTCCTTAGACTTGAGGTGGACGGTCGTCTGGGCGTTGTCCGCGGCGTTCTGCACGACACGCACGTCGATGATGCCCGGCTCGCCGGCGAGGAGGTACGGCTGAGCGGGAACTGCGACCAGCGCGACATCCCGGGTCAGGCTGGCGCCGCCGAGCGTCACCGTGTGGATCGGGATCGAGCGCTCCTTGGCGAGGGTCACGGTCGGCTGCAGCGATTTATTGTCGCTGTCCTTGCCGTCGGTGATCATCAGCACCGCCGAGCCGTCCGCCGCCTTGGGCAGCCGGGCGACCGTCTGCTGGATCGTGTCCACAATATTGGATCGGCGGGCGGTCGCCGCGGTCTGGGCGTCGGGGCCCAGCGCATCGGCGCGGGCCTGCCTGGCCTTGGCGTCGAAGGTGATCAGATCGATCTGGAACTGCTCGCTCAGCGCGTTCACACGCTCGTCATTGAGCCACCGGTTGACGGCGAACTCGTAGCGCGGTTGGCCGTCCATGTCCTTGGTCTGCATCGAGCCGGACGTGTCGAGCAGGACGGTGAGCGTCGGCTGGGTCGGCGACTGAGTGACCTCGGGCAGGTGGCTGGGGCCCATCAGGATGCTGGCCAGCGCCGCGATCACGAACAGCCGGACCATGAGCATCCCCAAAGACAGCGCCGCGTTGGTCCGCCAAGTACGGACACAGACGAACACCGCCAGCAGCACCAGCACACCCGCGGCCAGCAGCACGGCGGCCGGCTCGAAGTACGGCCGCCAGATCATCTCGGCGAGGAGTGGCCCATTCATCGGCGGAAGTACCCCACTACGAACATCTCGGCGGCGAGCATCAGCATCGCCAACGCCGCCATCCACCCCCACAGCGGTGTGCCACGCAGGTCTAGCAGGCCGCCGGTCGCATTACCGTCGGCCTGCACGGCATTCGCGCCGGCGCTGCTGAACAACTCGGCCAAGGCCTGCTCGGTGATCCGCCCGGGGTCGCTCTCCAACGGGTCGACGTTGACCGCCGCCAGCGCGAGGGTGTAGTCGCCCTGCATGACGCGGTAGAACCCGGCGCGCTCGGCGACGCGCACCGATGCGACCAGGGTGTCGCCCAGCGTGCTGAACATCGCGTCGGGGATCGGCTTGTCGTCCGGCCCTACGACGCGCGGCGCATCACCGTCCGGCTTGAATCCCGTGATCCCGCCGATCGTCAGCGGCATGCCGGGCGAGATATCGATACCACTAGCAGACTGGGGCGTGAGTGCCTGCACCATGGCGTGGGTCAACGCGACGAACGAGCCGTACTTGCCCAGGTCCGAAGCGCCCAGTGCCGGCGAGAAGTTACACACGACCAGGTTTCCCGAGCCAACCATGCTCTGCCCGATCGCGGGGCTGCCGTCCTCGAAGGCCATGACAACGCGCATCGTGTCCTGTACGTCGTCGACGCGCCAGACCTCGCGGAACGCGATCTGCTTAAGCGACTCTTGGCTGGGCAGGTCGAAGGTCCGCAGCAGGCGTGATCGCCAGTCCGCCTCGCCCAGCCGGACCCAGTTGCCCTGCGCGCCGAGGTCGCGCAGCTGTACGGGACGCCAAGGGACTTGCAAACCTTCTTCGCCGACCGCGATCGACGCGAGCTTGTCTTGGACGGGCCCGTTGTCGCAGTACATGATGACGCTGCCGCCGTTGACCAGGTACGCCTGAAGCGCCTTGAGCAGCGACGCGTTGAGCGGCTTGCTGTCCGCGATGATGACGACGGCGGCCTGATCGAACTGCGCCCCGACGGGTTCCTGCGTCGAGACGTACCGGACCTCGTAGCTGTCTATCGTTCCGCCGCGCGGGGCGACGGCGCGGGACAGGAAGTAGGTGTCGGTGCCGGACCGGTTCGGGTCGCTGTCGCCGATGATGACGACGGGCACACGCTCGAGCACACGCACCGCGAGGTGGGCGGTGTTGTCGATGTTCAGCTCGTCGTCTTCGATCGTCATGGCGACGCGGTGATCGCCCACGCGGTCAAAGCCGTGCGTGAATACGACATCCCTGCTCTGCTCGGGCGCGAGCTTAACAGTCCGCGTCTCGAGCTTGCGCCCGTTGACGCGGAGGGTGACGACGATGTCGCGCGGGGTGCCGCTGAAGGATTTGACTTGGGCGCGGAGCATGGTTGGCTGGCCCACCATGGGGATCGCGGGCTCGTAGCCGGGCTTACCGATCATGGCGTTGTCGGCGGCCGGCGCCGGCGCGGGGAGCACTGTAACCTTCGTGCCTTTGGGCAGGGCGGTGTTTGCGGCCTTGAAATCGACGTCGGCCCAGTTGCTCTTCTGCAGGTCGGAGAGCACGACCACCTGCCCGGCTTTGCCGCTGGACTGCTCGGAGAGGATCTTGCCCGCCTTCGCGATCGCGCTGTTGAAGTCGGCCCGCTGCTCGGTGGCCTCGAGCCGCTCGAGCTCCTGCCGAAGCACGTTGAGGTTGGAGGTCATCGATGGCAGGGCGGCGCTGGGCACCGCGTCCGCGTAGACCACATTGGCCACCTCGACGCCCGAGGTCATCTCGGCGAGCACCTGGTCGGACGACGCCTGCATCGCACGCAGACCGGAGACGGACCCCGATGATCCCTGCACCGACAGACTGCGATCGACCAGGAGCACGACCGCGCTGCCTTGGTTGCCCGACTCGGCGATGGCCGGGTCATTAGACCACAGCGGGCGGGCAAAGGCGGCGACGATGAGCAGCACCGCGAGGGCCCGTAGGAGTAGCAGGATCCAGCGACGCAGCCGGAACAGCGCCGACTGGCTCGCGGCACTGGAGCGCAGCAGCTCGATATTCGGGAAGACCAGCTTCCGCTTCGCCTTGCGGTTGAGCAGGTGCGCGATGATCGGCAGCGAGACAAGCAGCGCGCCCATCAGCATGAGCGGCGTGGTCAGCGCCAAGGCGGCAAGCAGCAGGGGGGGCTCATCGGGCATCAGGACACCCCTCCCGCGCGGGTAAACAGGTACCGCTCCAGCGCCTGGTAGTAGGGCACGGTTGTCGGCACGAGGTTGTGGTCGATCCGCTTGGCCCGTAACGCGGCGCTCCAGCTATCGATGCGATGCCGCATCTTGGCCTCGTACGCGTCGCGGATATCGTCGACGTTCAGCCGGACGCGGTGGCCCGTCTCGCTGTCCTCGATGAGCGCATCCGACAGGTCCGGCAGCTTGAGCTCGTCCTGGTGCAGGACTTGGAAGACGACCAACTCGTTGCCGCGGTGGGTGAGCATCGCCATCGCCTTGAGCACATTCTCCTGCGGTTCTTCCAGGTCACTGAAGATGATGATGACGCCGCGCCGCTTGTTCCGCAGCGCGAGTTCTTTGATTGACGTGGCGAGGTCGGCCTTCTCGGCGACATCCGTAGACTCCATCAGCGAGAGGACCTTATAGAGATGGCTGATCGACCCGCCCGGGCGGAGGTAGTCCGCCAGCCCGTTGCGCGCGATCGCCAATGCGACCTTGTCCTGCTGCTTGATCGTGAGGAACCCGATCGCCGCGGCCATCCGGCAGGCCAGGTCGTACTTGCTGGTGTTGAGCACCGTCCGGCTGTTGTTCTTCAACCTGTTGGTGACGGAGTTCGCGGCCTTGCGGATCCAGGAGCCGCCGTCGCTGCCGTTGCTCGAGACCTTGCGGCCCTCGTTGATACCCGCGTAGCGCATCGAGGCCGAGCCATCGATGAGCAGGGTGACGGACATGTCTGAGTAGTGCTCGAAGAGTTTGATGAAGAGCTTGTCGGATCGGCCGTAGAGCTTCCAGTCGACGTCGCCGACCTCGTCGCCCGGCATGTACTCGCGGTAGTCGGCGAACTCGACGGAGTGGCCGCGCTGGGGCGAGGCGTGCCTGCCCGCGTAGGCGCCGGTCACCATGTGCCGGGGCGAGAACACCACGTTCTTAAACCGCGCCATCTCCTGCACGCGGAGGTAGCGGTGGTTGCTCCCGGTTTGTTCGGCTGTTTCGGTCAATGCGTTGTCTCTGGTTCACGTTTGAGGTGCTAAGCCGCAAGCGGCTTCCTCATGAAGTACTCACACGTACTGCGACTCGCTGATCTCGCCGAGGATCGTGTCGATGATCTTCATCGCGTCGATGCCCTCGCCCGCCGCCTGGAAGTTGGGCAGCAGGCGGCGCCGCTGGTCCTGCGGCACCGCCTTGCGGATGTGCGCGGTGCTCACCGCCGGCGAGCCTTCGAGCAGCGCGAGCGCCTTGCCCGCCAGCACCATGTGCTGACCGGCCCGCGGCCCGGCGCCCCACTCGACGTACTGCCGAGCGAACGGGCTGGACGCCTCACTGTTGGGCCGAGTCGCCCGGGCGATCGCCACCGCGTAGCTCACGATGTGCTTGCTCACCGGGACCCGTCGGACCAGCCCCTGAAAACCGATCATCTGCT
Source organism: Phycisphaeraceae bacterium (assembly GCA_019634195.1). Taxonomy (GTDB): domain Bacteria; phylum Planctomycetota; class Phycisphaerae; order Phycisphaerales; family Phycisphaeraceae; genus JAHQVV01. Next base: position 11,393 of record JAHQVV010000044.1, read on the forward strand.
CCTTTGTAAAGACCGACTGCAGGTCGATCACCCGCTGCACCGTGGTCTCCATTACGACCCGCTCTTCCTCCGACACGGTCGGGTAGTCGAGGTAGACGCTGAACATAAACCGGTCCAGCTGCGCCTCGGGAAGCGGGTAGGTGCCTTCCTGCTCGATCGGGTTCTGCGTCGCGACGACGATGAACGGCGGGTCCAGGTCATACCGCTTACCCATCGACGTGACCTGCCGCTCCTGCATCGCTTCGAGCAGCGCAGACTGCGTCTTAGGCGGGGTCCGGTTGATCTCGTCGGCGAGGATGATGTTCGCGAAGATCGGCCCGGGCACAAACTTCATCTGCCGGCCGGATGCGGTCTCTTGCAACAGCTCCATCCCGATGATGTCCGAGGGCATCATGTCGGGCGTGAACTGGATGCGGTGCCAGTTCCAGGCCATGACCTCCGCAAGCGTCTTGACCAGCAGCGTCTTGGCCAGGCCCGGCACGCCGACGAGCAGCACATGCCCCTCGGCGAAGGTCGCGGCGAGCAGCGCCTCGACGGTCTTGTCCTGGCCGATGATGACCTTGCCGATCTCCTGCCGAAGCTTCTGGTAGCCCTCGGCGGCCTGCTTGAGCAGGGCGGTGTCGTCGGCGGAGATCGTTGGTTCGTCGCTCATTGGAAACCCCTTGTAAAGAAGATGTGTTGCCTCTGGTCTGAGTCTTGGCCTCCGCCCCGCAGCCTCGTCCACTGTAGCCGCCCAGCATTTGCTACGCGTGAGAACGCGGATGGGTTTGTTCGCGGCGTTGCTAAGGCACGGGCCCATCCTTGTTGGTGTCGATCTTTTCCAGGCCGGCCGCTGCTTCTTTCAACAGCTTCTCCAGCACATCGATCTCATAAAACCGCTCGGTCAGGTGCCGCGGCGCACCGGGGCTGGTCACGACCGGGATGTAACGCGCGTCTTCGGGGATGAGTGCCATCAGCTCGATGTTTTCATCGATGGTCGCGGCGTGCGTAGCGACCGCCGCGTCGGTGAGCTGGGCGTTCAGCGCCACCTTGCCGACGAGCTCGGCCGCCATAATCCGCGCATCTTCTGCGGAGCGCGGAAAGTCGACGGCCGTCTCCGGCGAGAACAGCCAGTGGTCAAACGCCTTCCACTTCTCAAGATCGACCGCCGCGACGGCTTGTGCGAGTGTTGCCAACTCATAACTCTCCGCGAAACGCTCGTTGTCGGAGTTGATGTGCGGGTTGTGATCCGGGCTGATCGAGATCGGCAGGGGCACGAACACGAACGCGTCCGGGTCCGCTTTGAGCGCGTCTTCGATCAGCGTGTGCGTCGCGCGGCAGTGTGGGCAGGCGTAGTCGAAGATCACGGCGACGACCTGCTCTGCGCCTAGGTCGCCGATGTGTGGGGTTTCTTCGACCACGAACTGCAACTCGCCGCCGAAGAGGCTGACGTGGCGTTTACCGTCGATGACTTGGTCGCCGTCGCGGTCGACGAACGGGTTGTCGGTGCTCATCGTGTCTTCGGACAATGTCGCGTGCTGTAGGCCGATCAGCGCGGTGCAGCCGACGATACCAAGCGCGATCGGCAGGACGGGCTTGAGCGCCGTCTTGCCCAGCACGATGAGCGGGAGCAAGACGCCGAGCACCACCCCGATGCTGTGGTCGGCCATGCAGTACGGGCAGATCTCCTGGATCTCGACAAGCTGGATGTAGGTGTACCAGACGGCGGCGATGAGCATCGCTGGTGCGGCGGCGAGCAGCAGGAAGTCGCCGAGCTTATTAGATGCGCTGGCGCGCAGCCGCAGGCCAAGCCCGATCAATACCGCGAGGTACGTCGCCGAGCCCAGCAGGCTCACCGGCACGCCCAAGACCTTGGACCACGGGCTGGCCAGCACCGCGCCGCAGCCCTCGTCCGCGCCGCAGCCCGCGACGGCCTGGCCGGTGAATGCCTGCAGGCTCAAGTAGCCGCTAATCCCAAGCGCAACCACCGCGAGCACGCCCGCCAGCACGATCAGTCCACGTGAAGCGCTCGCTTGTCCCGCGTCTGGCTCCGTGCTGTGTTGATCCATGGGGCACCCGAAATCAAAGGAACGATCGTCCGCTAGCACCTAGTGTAACGCGCTTCGCATGAAGCGGGAATCGTCATTCCTTTGGTGTATGCCGGGTCGCGCCGCGTGCGCTGTTGAAAATCTTTCATCCGCGGGTGCTGTTATTTTTCAAAATAGATTGGGCGCACGGCCCGCTCGTGCGTCTGAAAGGGTGTGCCCCCGTCAAACAGACTGCTTATGCCCGAACGCAGCGCCGCTTCCGGAACCGATCCGATCCCCGACACCGGGGAGGCGGGGCAGCTTGCCGAGGGCCCAGGGCCAGCGGTCGGCGAGTTGTCCGCGGCCGTTGCGGCACAAAGCATTGCCGAGCCGCTGGACTTCGCCAAGGCGATACGCGACTACGAAGCAAAGCTGCTGCGATATGCGACAACGCTGCTGGGTGGTCCGGACGCCACGGGTGGATCCGGTCAAGATCTGCAGCCGACCGACCTGGTGCAGGAGGCGTTCCTGCGGCTGCACGGGTACTGCCGGGAGCACGGATCGTCCGCGATCGCACACCCCGGCTCGTGGCTGTACCGCGTGGTCCACAACCTAGCGATGGACGCGATCCGCCGGCGTGTCCGGCAGCGCGGGGCACAGGCGAAGATCGAAGACAGCGCAAGGCTGCGCGCCGCCGCCGCCGATGAGGCCGACGCCGCCGCGTTGGGGCAACTCGAGCAGCACGAGCTGGTCGCGCTGGCGATGCGTCTGCTCGGCGACCTGCCCGAGCAGCAGCAACAGGTGATCTCCTTGAAGCTGCTCGAAGGGCTGAGCCTGCGGCAGATCGCGGTCGTGCTCGGCACGACGCCGGGCAGCGTGAACTACCACTTCAACCAGGGGCTCTCGCGGCTAGCGCAGCAGCTCCGACAGAAGGGGGTCGTGTGATGACACGGATCAACAAACGGATCAAGCAGAGCACGCCTTGCGCGGGAGCGAAACGATGAACCGAGAACAAGCCGAGACACTGTTGGCCGCGCTGGTCGCGGACGAGCTGGACGAGCCACAACGCGGCGACTTGCTGTCGTACCTGAAGACGGACCCGGCGATGGCCGAGCGGGTGGGGGACATGCGCTTGGCCGCGCGGCTGCTGCGCGAGGGGCTCGAAGCGGCGTCGGCCGATGCGCCGACCGCGCTGGGCGAAGCGCAGCGCGCCGAGCTGTTGGCGCTGGCCGAACGCGAGCCGATCTCGGCGGAGGCGGCGGCTGACGAGGAAACTGCGCACTTCGGGCTGGGGCCGTTGTTCAGTATTCGTATTGCTGGCGCGGTGGCGGCGTGTATGGCGTTGGGCGTCGGGCTGTTGGGAATCATGCTGCCGGAGTTGGGGGATGCCCGTCGGACGGCGCGGCGGATGATGAATAGCGAAACGCCAGCGGTCGCGGATTTTGCCTATGGGTATGAGCGTAATGCGCCAGAGGTATACGGCGAAGTGCCGCAGTCCGCGCTGACGGATATTGTGCTTTCGCCC
>JAHQVV010000045.1 GCA_019634195.1 Phycisphaeraceae bacterium
CCTGCTCGGCCTGGGCGGGTTGGCGCTGCTGCGTAGAAGGCGTCAGGGGTAAACACCGCCCAGCATCGTGTCTAAGCCCCGCCAAACCCGCCGCCGCCGGGGGTGTGGACCGTGAGCGTTTGGCCGGGCTTGAGGTTTATCCTTTTTTTTGCAGGCAATTCAGTGGTCTCGCCCTGCTCGTTGGTGAGGGTGTTGCTACCAGTCGCGCCGGGTCGGCCGCCCTGCAGACCGTAGGGTTGTGAGCGACGGCGTTCGGTGAGCAGCGTCGCGGCGGCCGGCACATCAAATTGATACGCGCGGGTGACGCCGTCACCCCCGCAGGTGCTGCCCACCCCACCGCTGCCTTCGCGGATGGCGTACCGGGTGATCCGGACGGGATAGGCGTGCTCAAACACCTCGATCGGCGTGTTGAGCGTGTTGGTCATGTGCGAGTGCAATGCGCTGGCGCCGTGCGCCTCGGGCGAAGCGCCCACGCCGCCGGCCAGGGTCTCGTAGTACGCGAACGGCCGGCCGCCGTGGCGCGGGTCTTCGCCACCAAACGTCACGTTGTTCATCGACCCGCAAGACGCGGCCGGGATGCGCCCGGGCAGCAGGTTGGCCAGCGCACCGAAGACGACATCGACCAGGCGCTGGCTCGTCTCGACGTTGCCGCCCGCGACCGGCGCGGGGTATGCTGCATCGACCACCGAGCCCGCACGGGTCACTACCTGAATCGGCCGCATCACCCCGCTGTTGCTCGGCAGGTCCGCGGGTAATAGACAACGGAAACAATAGTTCACCGCCGACAACGCGATCGCACGCACCGCATTGACCGGGCCAGCGACCTGATCGGCGCTGCCGCTGAAGTCGACGGTCGCGCATTCACCCTTGATCTGCAACGCGCAACGCAGAGCGATGTCGGTCGCCCCAAAGCCGTCGTCATCCAGCATATCTTCGAATGCGTAGTCGCCATCGGGTAGCGACGCGATCAAACGGCGCACGATGCGCTCGGTGTAGGCAATCAGGTCATCGCCGCGTTGCGTCAATACCTCCAATCCATAGCGCCCGGCCATCACCTGTAAACGCGCCGCCCCAACACGCAGCGCGGCGAGCTGCGCCTGCAGATCGCCCCGCCGCTCGCCCGGCGTCCGCGAAGCATTAGCAATCCATTGCACCGCCTCCCCATCCAACACACGTGGCGTGATCCGCAAGCCCTCGTCATCAATGTGCTTGCTGATCGGCAGCGACCCCGGGCTGACCCCGCCGACATCCGCGTGGTGCGCGCGGTTGGCCAGGTAAAACGCCGGGCGGTCCATACCCCCGGGAGTGCCGGGCAACAAGAGCGGCTGGACCACCGTGATGTCCGGCAGGTGGGTCCCCCCGGCGTAGGGATCGTTAAGCACATAAACCGCATCGGTACCCATACCCCCCGGTTGATCCAGACCAAACGCATCGATCACCGCGCGCACCGCCATGGGTGTCGAGCCCAGGTGCACCGGGATATGCGCCGCCTGCGCGAGCATCTCGCCGTTGGCATCAAACAACGCGCAGGAAAAATCGCGGCGTTCCTTGATGTTTGGCGAGTAGGCGCTGCGCATCAGCCGCTCGCCCATCTCCTCGGCAACCGACGCGAAGAGGTGGCGGAAGACTTCTAACTCAATCGGGTCGGTGTCAGGCATCGCGCCCCCCTTCCTTTTGAAGCAGGATCTGACCACCCTCAAGCATGAGGACCGACCAGCCGCGCGGGACCACCGTCGTCGCGGCGTACTCTTCGAGGATAGCCGGGCCGGGGGTGACGGTGCCGGGGGCGAGCGCGTCGCGTTGTATAGATCGGCCGCCCGCATCGTCGGCCCCACGGTTTTGCTCGCACAACACCATGGGCTTTACCCCGAGCGAAGCCAAAGTGTTAGGGGTGATGGCTGGGGCCGGGCCGCGCGCCTCGAGGCGCGCGGTGACCAGCTCGATCGGCGTGCCCTGTGGCGCGTAGCCATACAGCTGGTGGTGCTCGTCGAGGAATCGGTCGATCACGGGCGCGTCGGCATCGCAAGGCACGGTGATCTCATAGGACTGGCCGGCAAACCGCAGGTCCAGCGCGGCATGCAGGCGTTGTGCCGAAGGCGCGATGCCATCGTTCGTCAAGGCCTGGCTGCCTTGCTCGCGCAGCGCTTGCAGCGCCTGCTGAACACCTGTAATTGTCAGCGGGTCGGCGTAGTGCTCGCCTTCGTAATCGAATTGCGCGAGCACCGCATGCGAGAACGCGTACCTCGGCGGCGCGGCGAGCATGCCGTAGGCACTGAGCAGACCGCCAAAGACCGGCACCAACACGCGCGTCATGCCCAACACTTCCGCTAATCGGCACGCGTGCAGGCCACCCGCCCCGCCGAAGGCGACCAGGGTGTACGCCCTTGCGTCGTGGCCGCGCTGCACGCTGACGCGTTGGATCGCGCGCGCCATCGCCGCGTCCGCGACGCGCAGGATGCCCTCGGCCGTCGCCTCGAGCGATAGGCCCAACTGCTCCGCAATCACGCCGACCGCGGCGCGTGCGGCATCGGTATCGACCACTAACGCGTCGCCGAGCCGTCGGCCCGCTCGCAGGTGGCCGAGCACCGCATGCGCGTCGGTGACCGCTGCGAGACAAGGGGTTTCGCCCTGCCTGCCGTAGCACGCCGGGCCGGGGTCGGCGCCCGCGGACTGCGGCCCGACGCGCATCGCCCCGCCGTCATCGATCCACGCGATGGACCCGCCGCCCGCCCCGACCGTATGGATATCGATGACGGGCAAACGGATCGGCAGCGCGTTGATCGTTGTCTCGGTCGTCCGCGTCGGGCCGCCGTCGCACAGCGCGACGTCCGTGCTGGTCCCGCCCATATCGAATCCGATGATGCGCGGCTCGTTTGCAGCGTTAGCCATCGCCCACGCGCCGATGACACCCCCGGCCGGGCCGGACATCACGGTTTCGACCGGCCGGCCGATCACCGCGTCAGGCGGCAGCGTCCCGCCGCCGCTGGCCATGATGCGCAAACGCCCTTTGCCCAGCGCATCATCGAGCGCGCCGATATACCGCGCCATCGTCGGCGCGACGACAGCGTTCGCGGCACACGTCGCGGCGCGCTCGTACTCGCGCAGCTCGGGCAGCAGCTCGCTGGACACCGTCAAATGCACCCCCGGCAGCGTTGTGCGGATCGCATCGGCCAACAATCGCTCGTGCTCATCATTGGCGTAGCTGTGCAGCAGGCAGATCGCGACCGAGGCAACGCCCATCGCCTCGACCGACCGCACAACCCGGTCGATCTCAGGCTGTGTCAACGGCGTCAACACACTGCCGTCGAATGCGAGGCGCTCGTCGACGCCGAGCGTGCGGGGGCGTGGGATGGGCGGCGTGCTGCGCTGTGGCGACAGCGCGTACAACTCGGGCCGGTTCTGACGGGCGAGCAGCAGCAGGTCCTCGAAACCCGCCGTGGTAATCATCGCCGCGGCGTCGGCCTTGCCTTCCAATAGCGCATTGGTCGCGACCGTCGACCCGTGGATCACTTCGCCACGCCCGCGAAATTGTTGCAACACCATTTCATCAAGCCCCGTGGATGCCAGCAGCCGATCAATCCCTTGGAGCACCGCCCGGCCCGGGTCCTCCGGCGTGGACAGCACCTTACAGCTCGTAATAACCCGACCGGCCGGGTCGGCCAGTAACAGGTCGGTAAAGGTCCCGCCGGTATCAACGCCGACGCGAAAGCCTCTTCTTCTTATTTGTTCAACCGCATCCGCAGGCATGGCGAGCGATCGTACCAATGATCAGATCAATCGTTTTCGATCGCGTGCTTACGTACGGGTTGTTGTAGCTCTCGGTATCAAGCCAGTAACCGGTGATCGAGCCGCTAACAGGCCGGAACCCGACCATGTCCGCTGGCGATTCGAATACCGCGGAACCATCGAGCCGTGCGATGACACTGCCCTGCAGGCCTGCATCCACTAAATCGGTCAACGGCAGTGCGCCATCAAGCTGAATCGGGCCCTTGGGCCCGTGAGAACCGCTCGTGATCGGGCCCCCCGTCCCCGACTCCACGATGTCCGTGCCCATGATGAGGTCGCCGGGGTCTTCCAAGTCCATCGGCGGCACCCAGCGCTTGCCCGAGACCGCGCCAAACGATGATTCGTCACGGCCCATCATCGTGTAGTAGCCGGTGCGGTATAACGTCGAAGGCGGATTATGGAAGACAAAATCACCACGCTCCGGGCAGATAAAGTCAACGGGGTTGATCCCAACTTCCAGCAGCTTTTCGACCAGCGGCTCGGCCATAAACGTGATGTGGTCCTGCCTGCCGGCACCCAGCACCGTGTCCGTGTACGCCGGTTTCAAGAGGTCGGCCTTTCCGGCTGCCGCTCCGCCACCAATCGAGGGGTGGCCCATCAAGCGGTGGTTCAAGAGGAACCGCCCCTTGTTATCGACGGCCAAAGAGGTCGACGAGTTGGTGATACCTTTTAAGTTCGCCGCGCACTGGATCCGGCGAGCGCTCTGACGGGCCGCGCCCAGCGCCGGCAGCAGGATCGCGATCAGCAGCGCGATGATGGAGATCACCACGAGCAACTCAATCAGTGTAAAACCGCGGCGTCGCATATAAGCATGCCTTTCTACGATCGATCTTCCGAGACTAGAACCTGGCCACTTCTGCGGGCGAGCCTTTCAAAGCGAAACATGGCGCGTTGCTTGCCTATTACTTTTTATCGTCCGCAAAACGATTAGGACGGGTCATTCGAGTAGCTGGTCACACCTTGGTTAGCGACAACCTGCCTGGCGTTCATGTCGATGGTCGTGCCGTCGTTGTTGCTGCTGAAGATCTGGTCGAAACCGGGGTAGGCTGCGCCGGGGACGGTTTCGCCTTTATAGATCGCGTCCTCTACGAGCGAGCCTTGCTGGAAATCGACATGGCCATCATTGAAAGCGACCCCGCCGTTCCAACCGGAGTCGCTATCGACGTCGGTCCATAGCGAGTTATGGATCTCGATGTTGCCCGAAGGGTTATTCCCCACCGGGTTGCTTGATGGGCTGAGCAGCCGATCGCTTACCACCACCGCGCTGCCGTTGGCCTCGGCCCTCCACTCTCGCAGGCGCCCGGGGACGGTGCGGTTGCTCGTCGCGATCTCGGGCAGCGCGTAAGAGTAGAAGCGGCTGTCGGGCACCGTGTCGGGCCGATCGTAGGTCTTCGTCTCAACCCATTCCTGCATGTCCGCATTCAGTTCTGCCGGGCTGATGAAATACTCCGGGGGCGCAAAACTGTCTTCAAGCAAAACGATATACCGGAAGCTCACATGCGCCCCGGCTTGCAGGCCACCAAAGACGTGCCCGGTCTTGATATCCGTCGTGTCCAAGAATGTCGGCTGAGCCGAGTTTGCGTTCCCCGACAGATCCACGTTGTTCGGGTCAACCCCGGCCATCCAGAACTTGTTGTCCTGGGCCTGGATAAAGAACCCCTGCTGGATCCCCCGCAGATGGGTCGAATTCTGCATCTGCCTGGCGGATTGCCGGGCCGCACTGAGCGCGGGCAGCAGGATCGCGATCAGCAGCGCGATGAGGGAGATCACCACGAGCAACTCAATCAGTGTGAACCCGCGACGAAGCATGCGAGCCTGCCTTTCTATCTTGGATACTCAAACCGTGATCAAAAAACCCGCATCCCGAACGAACGGGATGAAGGTGAAGGATGTGGAAACAAAATTAAGCACGCCGACGGCGGGCGATCAGCAGGCCGCCAAGGCCGAGCAGTGCGAGCGAGCCGGGCTCGGGGACAGCGGTGCCGACAACGTTGTAGTTCATCGTGCGGTTAGAAGTACCGTGAGAAGTAGTTGTAACGCTGAGCCGGCCAGGCGCAACGTCGGGCTGTGCTTCACGGTAGAAAATGCTGGTGTTGGGCGAAGCACCCTGCTCGTAAGTCAGGATGAAGCCGTAGTCCCCGTCTTCGGCCAAGACCAACTCGTTGGAGAGTTCCATGATGTACCACTCGGTGGCGGCGATTGAGAAGCCATTGAGGTCGAAGGTCTCGACGTACAGCTCGGTGACGCCAGTATCGACGAAGTAGTCGGTGCCGTCAGTCGCGGTATCGTGGCCCGTACCTGTGGTGAATTGGGCCTCGGTCCCCGAGAAGACGCGGAGGGTCAGAGAGGATCCTGCGCCAAACGTAACCGCTTCAGCGCTATGAAACGAGATCGAACTGATATCAAACCCAGTATTAGTGCCGCCCGCGTCGCCAAGAGAAAAAGCTTGACCACGGGCATGGTTGTCGTTGGCATCTTCATCAAATATCCGGCTGCCGATATTGGCGTTATTCCGATCCGAGATGACGTCGGTCGACGGCTCGGCCCCGGCGACCAAGGCCGCAGAGGCGGTGCTGGCGACGCCGAGCGTCATAACAGATAGTAGTGCAAGGCAGGTGGTTTTCATCTTGTTCCTCCAAGAGGGTGAGAGAGTGGACATGGCCAGAGGGGCTCAAATAAAATCCAAGATCAAGGTCAATCCCAAATCAAATAAGGCGTGCCGTTAACTATTAAGCGTCTTGGGGCGGGGATTGATTAACACAAAAAGTAGGATTGACGCAAAAAGTCAATAAAAAATGCTTTTTCGATCAAAAATCTGCTCACTCGCCGCCTGCCCCAAGCTGCTGGGCACGCCGATTACGACAATGCAGGACACGACACACAGGAGGCGATACCGTGATTCTGGAGCAAATTGGCCAGACGTGTGCACTCACGCTGTCTTAACACCCGTTTATGCCATGCCTTATTGAAAATCGTGGCTCACCTACACGTGCTCACCAAAAACACACTGATCTAAATTCATTTTTTGGGGGTAGCTTGGGCGACATGCTGAATCATGTTTTCCACCGTGTCGGCAACAGGCGGTGCAACGGGGCCGAGGCCTATAAACTCTTGCCAGAACAGCAGCTTTGGACGCTTGATGATTTTTTTGTAAACAACTCAAGCAAACCGATTGACCGGTGCGATACACCTACATATAGTGGTCGAGCGTTTAGTCCCTACCGAATCTGGTGGGGAAGGTCAGAGGGAAGTCCGGTCTACGGCACGGGACTTGTTAGA
>JAHQVV010000046.1 GCA_019634195.1 Phycisphaeraceae bacterium
ACGACCAGACGATGTCCAACCAGCGGTCGGCCCTGGAAGCGGCAGCCAACGCGGATCAGGTCCGCTTAGAACAGATCCGGGCCGATCAGCAGGCTTTGATCGAAAAGATGCACGAACTGCTGCTGGATATGAACCGGTGGGACGAGCTGCTGGACGCGATTAATCAGCTTTCCGAGGTAATTGACCAGCAGGAGCAGCTCAAGAAGAAGGTCGATGAGCTGATCGACGAGCAGATTGACGATCTTTTTGACGAGTAGGTCGTAGTATTCCCCATCACCTCTAACCCAAGGGGCCCCGATGCGAACGAGCCGATTGACCAAGCCAAGTGTGAATCTGATGGGCCTGCTTCTGGCCGCCCTGCTGCTGGCCGTGCCGATGAGCGTGCAGGCCCAGGCGATTAAAGGCGAGGACGCGACCGAGGCCGACGGCGCCAAGTTCCAGAACGAGCGGGCCCGCCAGCACATGCTTGAGTTAGAACAGCGGATGTTCAATTTGGCCGAGCTCCTCAAAGAGAGCCAGCCCGAGGACGCCCAGCGGCTGGTCATGAGTTTCGAACGCTCGCGCGAAAAACAACTCGTGCAACGGATGTCGAACGTGTCCGAACTGATCGGTGGGCTCGAGCTCAACGAAGCAAGCACCCGGATCGATGCCGTCATCGATGAGCTGCAGGCGATCAAGAAGCTGCTGCTGACCGCGGACCTCGAGGCGGCGATCAAGCAGGAGCAGCTCCGCAAGATCAAGGAAGCGATCAAGGACATCGAAGCGATCGAGGCGCAGGAGGCCGAGAACCAGGGCCAGTCGGACAAGCTCGCCGAGAGCAGCGACCCGAGCGCGGCCGCGATGAAGGGCGTCGGCGAGGCGGAGCAGCGCAACAAAGAAGCGACCGATCGGCTCAGCGACAAGGTCGGCGACATCAATCCCGCAGACCAGGACCTGAAGGAAGCGCAGAAAGCGCTCGGCCAGGCCAGCGGCAAGATGAGCGAGGCCAGCGGCCAGCTCAGCGAAGGCGGCAGCCCCAGCGGCGCCTCGGAGAGCCAGGGCGACGCCCGCAAGAAGCTCAACGACGCGAAGAAGAAACTCGAAGCGGCGCGCGACAAGCTCCAAGACGAACTGGAACGGAAGATCCGCGGGCTGGTCGTGGACAACCTCCGCGCGATGCTCAAGCAGCAGACACAGATCCGCGAGCAATTGGAGATCGTTTCGGACCAGGCCGACCAGGGCGACGCCCGCGCGATCGTTCAGGTGCGCAGCTTCGCCGCGCCGGAGCAAGAGATCATCGTGCTGGCGGAAGAAACGATCGAGCTGTGTGAGCTGGTCGAGTTCAGCGTCGCGCTGCCCGCGGCGCTGTCGGCGGTGCGTGACCGGATGGTCTACCTCGTCGACGACTACTCGGCGGGCCTGGGCGGGCCGGCGGTGGTCGCCTCGACCGTCCGTGTTGAGAAGGACCTTGAGTCGCTCATCGACGCGATGGAGATGAGTAACGCCAACCAGGACCCGAAAGACCAGGACCCGAAAGAGGGCAACCCGCGCGAGCAGGAGCAGCGCGAGGTCAACCAGATCCTCGCCGAAATGCGGATGCTGCGGATCATGCAGGTCGCGACCAATGAGAACGTCGTCCGCCTGGAGCAGGCCCGGCGGTCCGGGGACCTTCCCCAGAGCGTGCTGCGCAAGCGTGAAGAAATGACCCGCGACCAGCAAGACCGCGTCCGCGAGGCCACCGCCGAGCTCCGAAAACGGGCGATGCAGGGCGGGTAAGCAATCTCGCCGATGAAGCTGTTATGGGGAACCCAACCGACCTACAATGCGTCCCATACGCAAAGGACCTACACCATGAAACACGCCACCAAGACCCTACTCGCCGCCCTGCTGATCACCGCCTGCCCGGTGATGGCACAGGACGACACCGCCGAAGCAGAAGCCGAGACCGAGATCGAGATCATCAACGGCATCCCGGTGAACCCGGAGCTCAAGAAACTGATCATGGAATCTGAAGAGAAGCTCTCGGTGCAGGAGCTGATCGAGATGTCCAGCAAGGTGATGCAGGAGCAGGCCGATGAGGCCGCCGCAGCCGCTGCTGCCGCGGACCGGGAGTGGCTGCAGGGCGACCCGCTGGGCACCCTCGAGGAAGAGATGTACGAGCTGGTGCAGGACATCGACGAGAGCGACACCGACGAGCAGACCCAGGCCCAGGGCGAAGAGGTGGTCCGCAAGATGGACACGCTGATCGCGATGCTTGAGAAGGCGTCCAGCGCCTGCTCGAGCTGTTCCGGCGGCGGCAGCAAGCCTGGCAACGGCCCGGCCAACGGCAACCAGCCCGCCCCAGACTCGACCCTCGCGGCGGGGCCGGGTGGCAGCGGCGAGCTGGGCGCCTCGGGCGAAGGCAACAACCGCTTTGAAGACCTCGACCCCGCGCAGCGCGAGGCCATCCTCCGCGCCAACGAAGAGAACCAGGGCCTGCCCGCCGAGTTCGACGCGCTGCTCGCAGAGTACTACCAGCGTCTGGCGGCCGAGCGTGCCCTGACCGCCGAGGACGACGAGGCCGGCGACGAGTAAGCACGCTACGCAACGAGTCACGATGAACCACCGAACGCTGGCAATGTCTGGACGATCAGCCGTGTGCCTGGCTTGGGCCGTGATCATTGCGCTCGCCCCGCCGACCCGCGCGGACGTCGTTGAAACAATCGACCGCGGCGAGCTCGGCGGCAACGTCACGATGCAGTCTGGCGACGACACGCTGACCCTGACCGATGCAAACGGCCAGGCGCAGACCTTCAAGCTCATCGACCTCGACCAAGTGCGTTTCAATGTGGACGTCCGCGTCAAGCGGAGCGACATGGTCCTGCTGATCGACAACGACCAGGGCAACGGAACGCGGCAGAAGCAGGCAAAGATCAAGCTCCGCGCCGGGCTGCACCGCATCACGATCCCCTACTGGCAGGCGGGCGGCGACCACAAACTAGCGGTGTACGCGGCCGGCCCCGGGATCAACGGCCGGGCCGAGCTGAGCCCAGCCACGCTCCGCTGCTTCCGCGACACAGAAGACGCGGTGGACGCCTCGCTGGGCATCGACGAGAAGGGCTACCGCCTGCCTGAACTGGGCCTGAAGGAAGCGAGCAACCGGCGGCGGATGCTGTCGCGCTCGCGGTATCGGTTGTACGTCGGGCAAGAAGAAGGGCTTGCCCTGAGTGTCGGCAGCCTGTCGGGGATGCAGCTCAAACGCTCGGGAAGCACCAGCGCGTTGAACACCGGCATGCTCAATGAGCACAACCAGAACGTCGGCGTCGTCTTCGACGGGTTCTTCAAGGCCGACAAAGACGGGGAGTACACCTTCACCCTCATCAGCGACGACGGCTCGCAGCTGTACTTCGGGCTCGTCGAGTCCTTCTCAAGCGAGTCGCTCAGCGAGCCGCCGGTCCATACCCCCTGGCGTGCCGAGCTCGCCAACAGCGGCAAGGCCATGGGCCAACTCAAATCCATCGCCGACGAGACGATGACGCTCCACCTCCCGTTGGTCAGCGACGTGACGGTCGCGCTGAGCCACGCCCGCGCGGTGTGGATCAAGAAGGCGGACCCCTCGGCGATCAACCGCGACAACGAGCCGGGCAACCAGGACACGGTCTACCTCAAGGACAAGAACGACCCCGAGGCCATCCGCTCGGTCAACGGGAAGGTCAGCGGGCTTGACGATACCAGCCTCACCTTCATCTTCCGTGGTGAGGAGCGCACGATCGCACGCGACCGGGTCGTCGGCCTGGTGTTCAGGCACGACAGCCGGCCCACCCCGTCCAGCCCCGGCATGCACCAGATGCTTGAACTGCAAGGCGGCCAAGCGCTGCCCTGCAGGGTCACGTCGATCGACAAGCACGTCACCTTCGAGCTGCTGGGCGGCGGCAAAGCCACGCCACCACGCGAGGTCGTGCGGGCGATGCGGATCGAGAACGGCCGGCAGATCGACCTGACCCAGCTCGCGCCCAACGCCGAGGAAGCGATCCCCTACTTCGGGCTCAAGCTGCCGCACAAGGTCAACACGGACTTCTCAGGCAAGCCGATCAAGCTCTACGACGAGAAGACCTACCAGCGCGGCCTGGCGGTGCATAGCAAGAGCCGGCTGCACTACAAGCTCAAGCCCAACTGCGAACGCTTCCAGGCGACCTTCGGGCTGCTCAACCCCGGCGGCAAGCTCGGCGATATCACCGCACGCGTCCTCGGTGACGGCGAGGTGCTCTGGCAAAAAGAGAACATTACCGCCGACACGGGTGTCATCGATGTTGATGTCCCGCTCGAGTTTGTAGAGCGGCTGGTGCTTGAGGTCGATTTCGGCGAGGGACAAAACGTCGGCGACCGCGCCGCGTGGTGCAACCCGCGCCTGATCTACAGCAGCGAGGGGCAGACGCCATGAGACGAGCACGACACCTGGCGGCCGCCCTGCTACTGGCCTGTGCCCTGCCCGCATCGCCGCAAGACAACGCGCCCGATCAACAGCCCGCATCCGAACAGCCCGTACAAGAGCCGGCCCCGCTGGTCCTCCGCGAGCTGTTGGTGGTCCAGGCCGACCGCTACGACGACACGGCCAACAACCCCAAGCTCCATCAGACAGCGCTGCCCGCCAAGATCAACAAGACCGGCCGGGACAAGCTTGTCGATGCGACGGAGCAGCACGAGTACAGGCCCATGCCGCTGGGGCTGCTGACCTTCCAGGGCGAAATCAAAGCGCCGATGAAGGTGCGGATCAGGCTGCGGTCTGCCAAGAGCCGGTTCCAAGCTTACTTCCCCGATGAAGACGCGATCATCGGCAAGCATCTGCTCGGCTGGGACACTGTCCGTTCGGCCAACGACGAACAGCGCCCCGAATCCTTCGGCGATCAGGGCGACTGGCTCGCGAGCCTGCGTGAGAGTGGAGACCGAATCTGGTTCCAGTCGCGGGACCCGCTGCGCAAAGAACGCTTCCTGCTGTACGACGCCTCGTTCGAGTACAAGCCCGTGATCGACCTATCGTTTGCCGGCGACCAGTACAAGCTCAAGACCAAAGCCCCGGACCAGGCCGCCCCGCCCCTGTGCATGCTGGTCCGCAAGCACGGCACGGAATGGTCGGCGGACGCGCTCAGCGGGCCCTGGCCCCAGCCCACCCCGGTCATCGCACAGAAGGACGCCGGCGGCACCGACCGCTCGAGCCTCGCCCAGACCCTAACGCCCATCAAGGAGCTGCTTAAGCAGCGCGGTTACAACGCGCAGGAAATCGGCCTGGCGGTCGATATGATCGGCGCAGCGGGCTTTGACAAGTCCGGTATGTCCCTGGTTTACGTCCTGCCCGTCGGCGCGATCGACGAGCACATCGAACTGATCATCACGCCCGAGCCCGACCAGACCATCCGGACCGCGATCATCGTGGTGAACAACGTGGACCCGGACCTCGGCTCGCAGGTCCAGGCCCTCATCGCCGACCTCGACTCGGACCAGTGGATCAAGCGCGACCGGGCCCAACGCCAGCTCACCGCCCTGGGTCAGGCCGCGATCAAGCAGGTCCAGCCCCTCAGAAACAGCAAGGACCCGGAGATCGCCTTCCGGGCCCGGCAGATCCTCGATGCCTACGACTGGAAGATGGGCGGCGGCAGGTAAGCAGGATCGCCCGATCCCCTGCCCCATCGGGCTCGCGTAATCGATCCGAGTCATAGCCGTCATATAAGGACGCCGTGGGTTTCCACCCTGCCACCGCCGCAGGGTCGATCGATCTGGTATTGGCGATACAATGTTGAACTGACACAAACCGGCCTACCCCAAGGAGCCTTGCCGTGACCCAGCCTATCTCGACCTCTCGACGGACCTTCATGAAATCCAGCGCTGCCGTCGGCGGCGCCCTTGCGCTGGGCAGCACGTTCAACACCGCCCACGCCCAGGGCAGCGAAGAGATCAAGGTCGCGCTGGTCGGGTGTGGTGGCCGGGGGACCGGCGCGGTCGCCCAGATGTTTAACACCAAGGGCAACGTCAAGCTCGTCTCCGTCGCCGACGCCTTCGACAAGAACTGCAAGCGCGCAATCGACGGCCTCAAGAAGAAAGACGCCAACAAGGTCGTCGTCAACCCGGACACCACCTTCACCGGGCTGGACGCGTACAAGAAAGCCATCGACGTGGACTGCGACGTCGTCGTGATCGCGACGCCGCCCGGTTTCAAGCCGCAGCAGTTCGAGTACGCCGTGAAGCAAGGCAAGCACGTCTTCTGCGAGAAGCCCGTCGCCGCCGACGCCCCCGGCATCCGCCGCTTCCTCGCCGCGGTCGAGTCCTCCAAGAAACAGAACCTGCACGTCGGCATCGGCCTGCAGCGCCGCCACGAGTCGCACTACATGAATCTCATGAATGAGATCCACAGCGGCAAGATCGGCGACATCGTCAACTCGCGCGTCTACTGGAACAGCAGCGGCATCTGGTTCCGCGGCCGAGAAGCTGGCTGGACCGACATGCAGGACCAGTGCAACAACTGGTACCACTTCATCTGGTGCTGCGGCGACCAGATCGTCGAGCAGCACATCCACAACATCGACATCGGCTGCTGGGCCAAGAACGCCTACCCCGTCAAGGCCAACGGCATGGGCGGCTGGGGCCGTCGGCTCAACGGCGACGGCAAAGAGTCGCAGATCTACGACCACACCTTCGTCGAGTACACCTTCGCCGACGGTTCGACCATGCACAGCCAAGGCCGTCACCTGAAGAACTCCTTCACCCGCGTCGGTGAATCTGCCCACGGCACCAAGGGCGACGCCTACTTCCCCGCCGCCTACAAGCTGCACGGCGACCAGCGGCCGACCAAAGTCGAAGGCAAGGGCGGCGGCCACCAGCAGGAGCAGACCGACTTCATCAACGCGTTGATGGCCGGCGAGATCTACAACGAGGGCGAGTACGGCGCCAAGTCCACCTTCACCGCCATCATGGGTAGAGAAGCCTGCTACTCTGGCAAGGTCGTTCAGTGGGACGAGTTTGACCAGAAGGATAAAGACGGCAAACGCATCCTTCCGGTCGAAAAAGACCTCCTCCTCTCAGGCAAGAACTGGACCCCCGGTATCGACAATTGGAACTGGAAGACCACGCCCCCGGCTGTCAAAGACCCCGTCACCGGCGCCTACGACATCCCCAAGCCCGGCCTGTACGACCCGTTCGCGCCGCTGCCCGCGGGCCGCGGCGGCGTCAATCAGGCGTAACACAAACAGATCAATCGACAAGCCCCAACGGCGGCGCATCACGCGTCGCCGTTTTTTTATGCCTATTTCGCTAATCGCGTCTTGGGAATCGGCGTCTCATCAGTATGCTATGTAGACGTACTTTTTTGATCACACCTCAACGGGGACCGATCATGCCAATCCACCGCACCGCCGCCCTGCTCGCCGCCTTGATGTTTGTGCTCTGCTGGAGCGATGCAAGCCACGCCAAACCATCCGATCCAAGCGAGCCGCAGCCGGTCGACCAGGCTGAAGAAACAACGGGTCAATCGGGTGGCGCGGCGCTCGACCACATCGAGCGCTTAGAGCAGATGCTGCGCGACGCGGGGGTGCAGCCGCCGGCCCGGCCCGGTGCGTTAACTGATGCGCCGCAACCCGAAGACACGGACAAGCCGATCCTCCCGGCGTCGTTCGCGACGGTGGTGTTCGAGACCGAGGCCGCCGCGATCAACGCGCGTGGCGACAAGGCCGCCAACGCGATCAAGCACGTCCGCCGCTGGCTCGAGCGTGACGACGTCAAGCGCCGTGTCGCGGCGCAGGACATCATCAAGACCCTGGCCGCGTGGGCCGAGCAGGAACTGGCGGCGGTGAAAGCTGAGGGCGACGTGGTCGATGCGTACATCCTCGCGGACAACGCGATCCGGACGCTGGGGCAGGACCCGTTGGCCAAGCCGTTCAAGCAGTACATGAAAGGCCTGCAGCGTGACCGCGGCGCGTTTGCCGCGACCAAGGCCATGGCTGGGTACCGCCGCGCGATGATCGATGCCCACGCCGTCGGGCTGACCGGTGAATGGGATCTGATCGATTTTCAGAACATCGATGTCCGGCTCGCGATCAAAGACATCAAGGCAAAGCTCGAACTGATCGTCAGCCACTGGCCAAGATCAGAGGCCGGCCAGTCCGCCCGGCACACGCTCAAAGCGTGGTCCGAGCGCGAGGCGCAGGCCATGGCCGACCTCCCCGCCTGGCGCTACACCTGGCAGCTCGGGCTCATCCAGGTCGGGACAGAGACCGAGACCAAGGTCATCACCAAGCCCGATGGCAGCGTCTACATCGAGGAAGACACCGACATCGTCTACGACCCCAACCAGGTCCACCTCTATGGCACGTTCCAGAACACGTCCGACAAGCCCTACCGGTACACCTTCCTCGCGGCGGTCGCGCCGAGCGGTTTCCTGAAGACCCCCTTTAACAAGCTCACGAAGAACCAGCTCCGCGGCTACGAGCTGGTCCAGACCCCGCTGCTCCAGCCGGGCGAACTGCACAACTGGAGAGTCACCGTCTCGGTCGGCAGCATCCGCAACCTGCACCGCGGCGGGGTGACGATGGTCGAGGTCCACGAGCGCAGAGCGGGCCGATGACCAAGCCAGTCCGGCTGCGTGATGAACAACTCCTACCGCCTGGGTGGGCAGGTCCCCTTCAACAAGAAGGCCGGCAAGTCCGGTGACAACGCGGACGCCGCCGAGCACTTCGCAAAGCTGCATGGCGTCATGGCCGACGGCGTGGGCGTCCCCGAAGACGGCAATCACTACATCGTCGGCCCCACACTGACGTTCGACCCGAATCCGAGCGCTTCACCGCCGACCATGGCGGGGCCGCCAACAAGCTGCTCAAAGGCAAGAGCCGCGAGGGCTTTGTTGTGCCGGATGCGAAAGATATCTGATTGATTTAAGTTGGATTTGCGTGGAATAGGGGCAAAATGCACCCGCCATCGCCTCGTCATTTCGGCGAGTTGATTACACTACTACATCCCAAGTGCCCGAGCACTTATTCTCGTTTCTGTCTTGATCTCACCAAAGAAAATGGAGCCTGCCCATGTCTATGCAACGCCGTGACTTCCTGAAATACACCGCCGCCTCCGGGTTGGCCGTATCGACCAGCTCACTCTTATCTGCGTGCTACGCCGCGCCGGAGGCCGTCCAGCCCCGACGCGTCGGACCGAACGACAAGCTCAACGTCTTGGCGATCGGGGTCATCGGCTCGATCGGGGCCCACGACCTCAAGCAGGTTAGCAGCCACCCGCACACGCATATCACCGGCCTCTGCGACGTCGACAGCAAGTACCTCGAGCGTGCCGGCAACACCTACAAGGACGCGTTCAAGGAAAAGGACTACCGCGAAGTCTTCGACAAGCACGCCGACAAATTCGACGCCGTGATCTGCGCGACGCCCGACCACACACACTGCGCGATCGACACGATGGCCCTGTCCAAAGGCAAGCACGTCTACGGCCAGAAGCCGCTGGTCCAGCAGCTCGAGGAAGTCTCGATCCTGCGCGACATGGTCGAAGCCAACCCGAGCCTCTCGACGCAGATGGGCAACCAGCGCATGCAGATCCCCGGCCGACGCGCCGCGGTCCACGTGATGAAGTCCGGCTACCTAGGCAGGTGCAAAGAGATCTTCGTTACCACCGGCTCGGGCCTCAAGGGCGGCGGCGGCTACTTCAACAACCGCGAGCTGCTCCCCGCCGAAGCGCCGCCGGCCCACCTGGACTGGGACCTGTGGCAGAGCGGCGTGCAGCCGCTGATCGAGTACCGGCCGAAGATCGTCCCGCTCAAGTGGCGCGCGACATGGAACTACGGCACCGGCGGGCTAGGCGACTGGGGCTGCCACCTGCTGGACGTCATCTTCTATTCCTTCCCCGAGCTGACCAGCCCCGTCGCGGTGAAGGCCGAGGTCGAGGACCCGCCAGAGGGCCTCTTCCAGGCGTACAAATGCAAGACCGTGCTGACGTACAACACCTCGACAGACGCGTTCGCGGGCAAGCAGGTCAAGGTCCACTACCGCGACGAGGGCCAGGTCGCCAGCAAGCAAGAGCTGAACCTGCCCGAGAGCACCACCCCGACCGGCGACAAGAACCAGACCGCGTTTGTCTGCGAGGGCGGCACGCTGATCATCACCGCGGGCGGCGGCCTGCAGATCTGGCGCGACGGCAAGAACGAGGACTGGACGAAGCTGCCCGGCATGCCCGAGTTCGCAAAGTTCAATCACTGGCACGAGTGGGTCAACACCGCCCTGGGCGAGAACAACCCCGACCTGCACTGGTCGCCCTTCCCTGTCGGCCTGAAGATCACCGAAGGGTCGCTCCTCTCGGTCAAGGCCACGAAGTACCCCGGCAAGGAACTGAAGTGGGACAGCAAGAAACTCGAGATCACCAACCACGCCGAGGCGAACAAAACCATCGTCAAACGCGACTACCGCAAGGGCTTCGAGCCGGTGCGGGCGTGACGCTGATCTGATAAGACAAGATTGAACAAGCCCCGCGCTGAACCGCGGGGCTTGTTTTTTAGATACGGCTGATGATGCCTAAACCTTCCGTTGGTTCACCTTCCTGAACGCGCTGGGTGAGACACCCGCGTGTTTGCTGAAGTACTCGGAGAAGTGGCTCGGGGTGCCGAACCCGCAGAACTCGGCGAGCTTGGCCATCGGCAGGTCGGACGCGCAGCATCCGCTCGATATGCAGGAGCCGCAGACGGGTGTCCGCCCACGGCCATGACGCCGCGGTGGTGTTGGAGAGCAATGTTTTCTCTCAAGGTGAAGCCGTGCTTGACGTGGACAAGCGCGTTTTGACCCGATGGGCTAACGGCAGGCGAGACACCCGCCCCACCAATTCAAACTGACCCACTACCAACAAGCCGGACTGACTGATCACGGCAAAATAACGCCTGTCGCGCGGCCGTCACAACGCAACCCGATCCTTCCAACAAAAAAAGGCGGCCCCTTGTACAGGGCCGCCCTTTTAATTCACGTGTCGGCCGATCGGCCGGTTGTCTTACCAGCGGTCGCCGCCGCCGCCGCCGCGGTTGCCACCACCGCCGCCGCCGTAGCCGCCCCGGCCACCACCGCCGCCGCCGCCGCGGTTCTCGCGTGGGCGTGCTTCGTTGATGTTGAGGGTACGGCCTTCGAACTCCTGGCCGTTGAGCGCCTCGATCGCT
>JAHQVV010000047.1 GCA_019634195.1 Phycisphaeraceae bacterium
CACGGCTGCGGCCCGGGCGCTATTGACCGGACAAGCGATCACCCCCGCCGCCATGTACGACCGCGGCCTGGCGCAACAGTTGATTCAGTGGCACCAGCGCAAGCCATTTGATTCGGTGCTGACGTACTGCACGGGGATGGTGGGGTACACCAACCGGCTGCTGGAGATGCCGAACCCGCCCCGCCACGTGCTGGATATGGTCGATGTCGACAGCCAGAAGTGGGCGGGCTTTGCCGAGACGACGCGTGGCCCGATGCGTCTGGTGTACCAGGCCGAGGCCCGGCGTCTGCGTGCGGTGGAAGCGGGCGGGGTCGTGCCTTTCGATGTGGTGACGGTGATCAGCGACGCCGAGGCGCAGCGGTATCGGGAGCACGTGACCGATCGGCACGAGCCGGTCGTCGTGGGCAACGGCGTCGATCTGCAGCGGTTTACGCCGGGTACGCCGACGCACGAGCCGGTGATCATCTTCACGGGTGTCATGTCGTACAAGCCGAATATCGATGCGGCGGCGTGGTTCGCCCGCCAGGTCATGCCGCGCATCCTCGCCGCGGTGCCGGACGCGCGCTTTGATATCGTCGGCAAGTCGCCCGCGCGTGAGGTCCGGGCACTCGGCGAGCTGCCGGGCGTGCGCGTTGTGGGCCCCGTCGAGGACACGGCCGAGTCGTTGCGGGCGGCCGCGGTTGCGGTCGCGCCGATGCGGATCGCGCCAGGGGTGCAGAACAAGGTGCTTGAAGCGATGGCCTGCGGCCTGCCGACCGTCTGCTCGCCCGCCGCCGCCAGCGGTATCGATGCGGCACCTGGCGAGCACCTTTTGGTTGGCGAAGCCGCGGCCGAGGTCGCGGCGCAGTGCGTGCGTATGCTGTTAAACCCCAATGAGCGCGCCCGCATCGGGATCAATGCTCGATATCGTGTGCAACAGCGTTATGATTGGGAAGCTGCCACCGTACCGATGCTGGATCTGCTTCAGCCTGAGCAAGCCTTAACAGGACACGAATCGTAAGGGATCGATAAGAGCCCAAGAACGCGCACCTTTCACATCGCCTTGCTGCGCTGAGTAAACTCTATTGATCTTATGACATACAACGAAGAATCCCCCATCCTGACCAAGATTATCGCCACGCTTGGGCCCGCCTCCGCTAATGTCCAGACCCTTGTCCGCATGATCGAGGAGGGCGTGCGCGTCGTCCGCATCAACTTCTCCCACGGCAAGATCGAAGACTTCGAACGCATGCTCAAGGTCATCCGCGAGGCATCCAACGCCGCCGGGGAACCCATCGCGGCGCTAGGCGACCTCTGCGGCCCGAAGATCCGCTGCCTCGGCGTCGAGGGCGGCACCCTTGAGCTCGAGCCCGGCGACCAGGTCTGCTTTACCAAGGACCCCGTCGACGCCCGCCGTGACCCCGAGACCGGGCTGGTCACGGTCGGCACGACGTTCCCCGAGATCATCGACGACGCCGAGGCCGGCCACCGCCTGCTCGTCAACGACGGCGCGATCCGCATGCTCATCATCGACAAATCCGACGACGAGCCCGCCTCGCTCACCTGCTCGGTCACCGTCGGCGGGACGCTCTCGCCCAAGAAGGGCATCAACCTGCCCGACTCGGACCTCAACGCCCCGTCCCTGACCGAGTGGGATCGCCGGTGCGCGGGCTTCGCCTATGAGAAGGGCTTTGACTACCTCGCGCTGAGCTTCGTCCGCAAGGCCGAGGACGTCGAAGAACTCAAGTCCCTGCTCTGCGATCACACCAAGACCAAGCCCGACCCCAACGGCCGATCACCCATCCCCATCATCGCGAAGATCGAGATGCCCCAGGCGATCGAGGCGCTCGACGGCATCATCGACTCGGCCGACGGCGTGATGGTCGCGCGCGGGGACCTGGGCGTTGAGCTGGACCTGGCCCGTGTGCCCATCCTCCAGAAGCAGATCATCAAGACCGCGCACAACCACGGCAAGCCCGTCATCGTCGCCACGCAGATGCTCGAGTCCATGATCGACAACGCCTCGCCGACCCGCGCCGAGGTCAGCGATGTCGCCAACGCGATCCTCGACGGCGCGGACGCGACGATGCTCTCCGGCGAGACGGCGGTGGGCAAGTTCCCCGTTCCGACCGTGCACTACATGGGCCGGACCGCCCGCCGGGCCGAGCAGCACCTGGAGCGAAACCTGCTCCGCGAGGTCATGCCCCCCAAGCACGCACAGGCGACCAAGCACCGCCCCGCGGCGCTGGCGCACGGCGTGTCCGTCATGGTCCGCGATCTGCACGCCAAGTGCGTGGTCATGTGGACCGCGTCCGGCGGCGGGGTGCGGTACATGAGCCAGAACCGCCTGGCCGTGCCCATCGTCGCGCTGTGCGAGGAGCCGGCGGTGCTGCGGCAGATGGCGCTGATGTTCGGCGTCCGCCCCGTCTACGCCCAGACCCCCAGCGACCCGCGCCTCGTGCTGGATACCGCCGACCAGATCCTCCTGGAACGCGGCTGGGCCGACCGCGGCGACCCGATCCTCGTCGCCCGGGGCTTCCCCATGGGCGTCGTCGGCACGACGAACACGGTGCAGGTCCACTACGTCGGGGATGTCTGCCGGATCTGATCGAAGCGGTAGTTTGCGGTGTAGCGAGCGTCCCGTACAAAACATCTTTCGTGTGTTCGGACGGGGCGCTTCGCGTCGCCCGCTACACCGTTCTGCCGAACGCAACAAAAAGCGGACCGTCCGGTGGTGGGGTCGGACGGCCCGCATGGGTGGGGCGATTGAATGGGGTGCGGGTGCCGGCTTTGGGTTAGTCGATATCCCGACGCTTAATCATGACCGCGCGGTCATCGCTACCGGCGACGCCAGCACGCGTAAAGTAGATCACCAGTTGCGCCGACTCGTTTGGGCCTTGAGAAAAATCGCCCGCCGGGTAGCCCTGCACCACGATGTACGCGGCAAACACGTCCGACCGATTGTCTGTCATTTCGTTAAGCCACTTGGCGAGCATGATCTCTTCTTCACGGTCGTCGGCGATGCCGTCAGCCGTGGTAAAGGTGCCCATCGGGTCTTCGTTCTCGTTCAGGTCGATCTGCACGCTGTTAAGAGCACCTGTATCGTTGCCGTCATTGCTGAGGTTGCCGGGGGTGGCTGTGGCGTCTTGGAGTTGTTCGTACAGCGAGCTGACGTACGCGATGCCGGGGACGTCGTCCGCACCAATCGAATAAACGGATTCTTGTGCCATGTTCTCGCGCCGGTCGACGATGGCCTGGGCGATGCGCTCTCGTGTGGGCTCATCGGGGAAGGGCAGCAGACGGACCAGCGTATCGTAAGGCGCGGTGTTGAGGTTGAGCTTGCCGGGGACCAGCACTTCGTCGAGGTCTGGGTTGGTGAAGCTTTCTGAGGGGTTTTCGTTGGCGGTGTTGCCGTCGCCGTCTTCGCCGTCGGTTGCCGGGTTGAACGTGGTCAGCCGCTCGAGCAGCATCATGCTGTGCGGGATGTTCAAGACGCCAAAGCCACCGCCCGCGGTGGTCGCGGTATTGCCATCAACGACCGGCATGCCTGGCACGCCAACGGCTTTGTAAGGCAGTAATAGCGTGTTGACGCCAGTGCCGGTCGTAGCGTTGCTTAGTGTTGTCGAATTGTTCGCCGCGAGATAGAAGGCCTCGGCCATGGTTTCGTCTGCCGCGGCGGGGTTCTTCGCCCCGATGAGCGGGATCTGCAGGATGTCGCCGACCCAGTGCATCCGCCCGCGCGGGTTGTCGTGCCAGACGATCTGTTGGTTATCGAGATTGCCGAAACCGGTGGGGGCGTTGGGCTTGTTCTCATCGCCCAGAGCACCAAGGGTGGGGCGGTTCGCTTCGCCGCTAGCCGTGTCCGCGTTGTCGCTGGGGCTGGTGCGTGTCGTGGTGGTGTCACCGAAGCCGCGGGTGTTGCCGCCGCTTTGCGGCGCGGCGACGACAGTCATCATCCGCAGGCCTTCGCCGACCCCTTGGTAGTTGGTCTGGACGTAAGTCTGGTAGGTTTGGCTGTCCACAAAATCTGCAGAATCGACATCTTCCGTCGGGAGGTTATCTCCGCCAAGCTCGATCTCGCAGGCGTTGTAGGCCCAGGTCTCTGCGGCGGTTCCAACCCTGGCGTGCAGAGAAATGGTGACACCGGTCGCGCCGACGGGTAGTGCCGGGCCGACAACAGGAATCACGTTGAAATTGCTCGAAGCGGTCGTCGTGCTGTAATAGCTCGACAAATCGTCGTCAGTAGGATTTGAAGTATTCCCGCTGGAGTTGCGATAGAGGTAAAGCACGTCCCCTGGCTCAAGCTCGGGCTGCCCCGCGAGCGTGCTGAGCATGTGGGTTGTTGTGCCGCCATCGAAGCTCAGCCAGATGTCGTCCAAACGGATAGGCCGCCCATCCCAGCCGCTGCCGTTGTAGCGGGCAAACGGGTTGGCGATCTCGATCGCGTAACCCTGATCGCCAGCTTGCGTCCAGTCCGCCTCATTTAAGGCCGGATCGACCGGGTTTTTAAGGGTAACCGTCGCTTCATACAAACGCTGGGTATAGACCTCGGTGATGTAGGGCAGCGCCTCAAAGCCGTAGTGGTTTCCCACCAGAGTCAGGCTGTTGTCCTCGTCGATGTAGTCCTTGATGTTGGCGGCCAGCTGCTCCGCGAAAGCGATGTTCGAGCTCAGGTGCGGGTACAGGTTGCGCAGCGACGCGGCGTTCGGGGTGAGGTTCATGAAGTCGAGGATCTCGGCACGCAACTGGTCGGCGGTTGCCTCGTTGACATCGAACTTCAGGTCACGCGTTTGGCTGGTGTTGTAAGGCCGGGCGGTGATGGCCGAGCCGGTAACCGTCGAGACGTGCTTGCGGAAGTCCAGTTCCCAAAAATCCCTATCAGACCAGCTATTGACGGTGTTGACGTTGGTCGCATCGGCCACCGCGGTGCTGCTCTCGGTATTGGCCGTCCGGGTGAGTTCGGGCATGACGGCTTCGATGTTTTGCGCGCTCGAGCTGTTCACGCCGTTGCGGTACAGCAGCTCAAGCATGTCGTCGCTGTTGAAGGTGGCGGCGGCGCTGTAGTCGAAGCCGCCCGGCGTTTCACCGTTACGCTCGAACTCGTTGGAGACGCGCGAGGCGCCCTGGGTCCAGTACCCCCGGCGGCTGCTGTCGGCCGGGTTCACGGTGTTGCCGTCGTACGATCGGGTGTTATAGGTCGTTACGCCGGTGTTGCCGGTCAGACGGAGTTCAAGGGCTCTGCGCCAGTCGGCTTGTGCATTGGCCAGGCCGATGTTCGTATCATCGATACCGACATACGACACAAAAGCCGCGCCATCTAATTCGGTCGGCCCATCGCCGCGGGGGCCTATTGTGCTTAGCGCGGGTGAGCCGCTGCTGCCCGTCGACCCCATCGCGACGTTCAGGTCCATGCGCGCCGACAGGTCTACGATGCGTACGGCCATGACGTACTGCGTGTTGCCGATCTGCCGAAGCGGGGCCCACTCCCACCGGCTGTCGCCGATGCCGTCGCCGTCCGCATCCACGAGCATGTTGTTATTGACCGGGATGTTCATGTCCCGGCGTACCATGTTGGTGAAATCAACCGGGAACTCGTTGGGGTAGTCACCGGTGGTGAGCGTGAGGTCCGCGTTGCCGGTACCGTTCCCGCCCAGGTACAGCCCGGTCAGGCTGGTGATCTTCCGCCAGACGCCGTTGGTCGTGTTGGGGGCGATGGGGCCGAAGTTGGCGTCGTTATAAATCGAGTTTGCGGGGATCGCAGGGCGGAAGTCGGGCATGTGGTCGGCCAGCCAGGTGTCGTCCATCACTCCGCCGGCGATGGGGTAGGTGGCACCGTCGTGGTCTTCGATACTTCTTCGTACGGTGGTGATATTGGCGTTGGTCCAGGGGAAGTCCCAGGGCTCGTCGCCGCCGCCGTTAGCGGTGTTGATCACGTTCAGGTAGTCGCCGTTTTCATCCAGGAGGTCCTCGGTCGCCTGGTTGAGGACCTCGGCGATGACCGACTGGACGACGATCTCGATGTTAGACCCGGCCTGGGGGATGCGCTGGAAGCGTGTCAGCTGCAGCAGCGAGCCGGCGAGGATCGCCAACAGCAGAATCGATACCAGCACGAGCACGATCGCCGAGCCGCGTTGGTCTGTCCCACTGCTTGCGCACCGCCGGATGCGGCGTGGGGTTACTTGCTTTGTCATCGCTTGGTCTCCGTTGTCCGGTTTGTTGCCGGCTTTAGGTGGTCACCACTGGTTCCCCACAAAGGTGGTCGGCCCGCTAGGCCTGTCCGCGGCGCTCGCTTCCGTGCGTCGCGGGCTGTTTTGTTGCGCTTGGGTTGGCCAAGCAGGTCGTGGCTACTCAGGCCGCTTCACGCGGATGATGCGCTCGAACCACCGGCCCGAGATTTGGTCTTCATCGACATCGCCGCCAGCCTCATCAATGTCGCCATCCCCATCGTTGTCCAGCCCATCGCGCAGGGCGTTGGGCTCGTTGCTGGTCAGTCGGCCCCGCGTGTCGTGCAGCCGGTACCGGATGCGGATGAGGTAAGGCCAGTAGGAGTGGGCCTGCGTACCACCTGTAGCGGTGTCGTAAGGCGTATCATCATCGGCACGGAAAATGAAGGCCTTGGCATTGGTGCCGAGATTGACCCAAGGCTGGTCAACCGTGGACGGGGTCCATCCTGTTGTGCCGGCCGCTGTGCCATCGGTCAGGTCGGTTCGTTTCAGCCCGTCGTACCAGAAGATCGGCGCGTTAGTGTTGCCGCTTTGTCCGCCGAAGGCGGTGTCGATCTGCCCATCACCATCGAGGTCCGCCGCGAAGTCGATGATGATCTCGCTGCATCCCTGGGCGAGGATCGGGTGGGTCTGGGCGATGGCCCAGGAGGCGTAATTGGTTAAACCCGCATCCGGCGCGGGGTTGACCCGCAGGCGGTTGTCCGCGAACCGGTAGGCGGTGTTGAGGTAGGCCAAGGTATCAGTTGTACCGCCTATGTCGCCTATCCCGTTAGAGAGTTGTTCGAGGAGCGTGCCTGGGGTTGTGCCCGGTCCATAGGCTTGGCTGGTGACATCGGTCAGCCCCATGTAGCTCCTCACTACGGTGTCGGTGAAGCCGGTGATGTTTTGGACATCGGACGCGTAGTAGGCGTTGTCGGCGTAGACGTCGGCGCCGGTATTGAGCGCGGGGGGGTTAAACAGCATGGCCTGCCGGCCGAGGATGAAGTTGCTGGCGATGCGGTCGTGGCCCGCGTCGTCGCCGCCGAGTCGGAAGTCCACGCTGGTGCCGGTCCTGCTGCCATCCGGTTTGGCGCGCAGGACGTGGCCATAGTAGACCTTGGCGTAGTCGCCGGACTGCCCGATCAGGCTCGTGGCGTAGCTGTTATCCCTTGCCGGGGTCATGCTCTTAAGGTCTTGGGCGTCGCGGATGAATACGAGTTGATCCGAGCGCAGGCCGTCGATCTCCACCTCGGCCAGGTTCTGCGGGTCGAGCATCTTGATGTTGTTGGGCAGCTGCTGCTGGATGATCACGATGTAGCCGCCGATGCCGGTGCCGCTGTCGGGGCCGACCATTTTCTCGGCATCCGCGGATAGCTGCTCGTTGATCGACCGGTTGGTCGCGACGGCCTTGCTGGTCTGCACGCTGGTGGTGACCGCCACGGAGGTGCTCTGGAACAGCTCATTGATCAGGAACAGCATGATCATCATGACGGACATCGTGACGATCAGCTCGACGAGCGTGAAACCGCGTTGTTTTTGTCGGCTAGGCATAGCGTAGGTTCGTTGGGTTAAATCGCTTAACGGGGGTTACGGGGCGACGACGCGGGCATCTACCGTGATGACACGCTGCGCGGGGCTGGCGGTGCCACCAAGCCTCGGCGCAAACCAGAGCCTGTTTGGCTCGTCAGGGCTTCGCGCGATTGTGTTGAGCACGGCGACCTGTGTGCCGTTGACATTGGTTACGACGTGGTCGTTGCCGTTGCTGTCCATGACGATGTCGCCGGTCTCGATCGCTGCCGTCCCGGCGAGGGTAAAGATGTTGCCGCTGACCGAGCTCACATCGACGCGGCGGACTTTGGGGAAGCTGTCGATGCCGTTTAAGTTGGCATCACCCGTGTCGTCGGCGTAGGTCGCCCGCGAGTCGGCTTCGAGGATGAAGATGCGCATGATCCATTTACCTGGGCTGGTATTCGCCGGGTCGCCGTTGATGTCCTGGATGAAGGGTACCCAGTACAGGTCGCAGTCAGCGATGACCTCTCTAAGCGGGCCGGCGGAAAGATCGAGCTGCGCGGAGGGGTAGCTCCGGTCGGTCACGGGGAAGCGATCCAGCGCGGTGCCGCCGGTGACATTGATGTACTCAAGGGGTACTACGTCCGTGGCGGTCAAACCGGCGTGGGTGTAGTAGTCGGCCAAATCGCCATTGGAGGCGGCGCCGGTCCATTCGTAGGTCAGGGGCTGGGCGTTGACGATGGCGGCGGCGCTCTGGGCGGCCAGCTCGCCGATGACGTCCTGGGTCGTCTCGCGCTGGAGGATCGCTGCGGCGGGGAACAGCGACGCGACCGCGATCATGCCGATGGCGAAGACGCCCAACGCGATCAGGATCTCAGCGAGCGTAAAGCCCGCGGCCTGTCGGCGAGTCGTCGGGGTGATGGGGGTTGGCTGGTTCATATGGGCCTACTTTTTATCGTTCGTCACGCAGCGCGATGCCGGTGTGCGGGCTGAAGAAGAGCGTCCGGCCGTTGTCGTTAAGCCATTGGCCCTCGGGGTCGGACAGATCAACCCTGCCGCCGCCAGCGAAATCAAACCCGGCGTCCGTGTACTCATTCATGTCGAAGATCACCACGCCGGGCACGCACTCGATCCTTTCAAAGGGCAATGCCCGCTTGAGGTTTGTGCTGCTGATGAAGTCTTCGTTGGTAGAACCGGTTTCGCCGTCCCACTCGCTGGGGTCATAGCCGGCGGTACGTCCTGAGCTGGTGGTGTTGTAGCTGTTATCCCCGTCGCTGTCGTAGTAGATGTGCCCGCCGGTGCCGTAGCTGAGCTGGCCGGCCTCGCTAAAGGCGATGGCGAACGGCGGGGCGATGAAGCGGACATTATTGCCCGTTCCGTGGCGTTCGATCCCGACGATGCCCACGCCGCTGGGGATGCTGATGTACTCGACGTGGCCCAGATCGGCGTAGCCATTGAGCGTAGGTGTCATTTCTTCGAGGTAGTTAGAACCATCCCGGGCAGAGCGGATGTTTTTAACGATACGGACCTCGCCGGTAGGGCAGTACAGGGCGGCGGTACCGTTATAAATTTCGCCGGTTGGGTTGGGGTTGCCATCGTTGGCCCAGGTCTCAGCCGTGACCCACTGTCGGGCGACGTCGGCGGACATGCCCACCGTGTTCATGCCCGACTCGATCCGGTTGCTGCCGATCAGGGCGGAGATGGATGGGAACGTGATCCCGATGAGCAGGGCGATGATCGAGATCGTCACCAACAACTCGATCAGCGAGAAGCCCTGGGCGTGGGGCCGGGTTGTTTGGGGTGTGCTTGGCATCAACGAGAAACCTCGGGGCGTGTTCGTGTTACTGGGTGGTATTGATGTCGTCGTCGGTGTCCCACTCCCCGTCCGGGCCGGCGGAGGCGAAGAAGGGGTCTCGGGAAAGGGGTAAGATGGCGTTGTCCACGCCGGTCACCGGGCCGGAGCCGGTTTGATTGTTGGACCAGCGGTACTCCAACTCGGTGCCCCAGCGGTCGAACAGGCTCTTGCTGGTATTGCCATCTTTGTAGATCCTGTTCAGTTCGCTGCCGCTGGAGGAGCTGATCGCGGCGAGCATGATGTCTTCGCAGGTGCCGATCTGCAGGCAGGCTGCTACGAACTGTTCGGCGCTGGAGAGCCCGCTGCTGTTGTTGACGCTGATGCTGCCCTGGCCACGGATCGCCTTGTACTCGTCGTTAACCGCCAACAGGCCCTTCATCATCGCCCGGGTCTGCTCTATACGGGCTTCTCCGGTCGCTCGAAACGCAGCAGCGGTACCAATGCCGATAAGTAAAGCAATGATCGAGATGGCCACCAAAATTTCAATCAAGGAAAACCCCGCGACGGATCGTACGGAACGTCTTTTTTGAGCCCTTAGATAATAGACACTTGGTTTTTGGCCTATTTCTTGCTCGCCTTGATTGATGATTTGTGCTTGGTGTTGCATCGGCATGCCGTCGGGGTAGGGGGGCTGGCCGGGATGGCCAAGGGGGCGGGGGTCACGCACGACCGGGTCAGTGGACGCAGATCCGTCCTTCTCAGTCACACATGATCCTAATCGAACATCGTACAAATTGCCACCCCTAAATTAAAAAATCTTATCTTACGGTCGATTTCTCACCTTGCCCAGCACCCCCAGCCCGCGCAATCCGGTACGCTAAGCCTATGGATGATTTGCAAGACAATAAGCCCCTGGTCGCGGTTATCATGGGGTCGGCATCAGACTGGCCGACCATGAAGCACGCCGCCGCGATGCTCGAGCGCTTCGGCGTCCCGCACGAGAGCCGAGTCGTCTCCGCTCACCGCACCCCCGACCTCATGAACCTATTCGCGAAGGACGCCGAGGACGCCGGCTTGGAGGTCATTATCGCCGGCGCAGGCGGCGCAGCCCACCTCCCGGGTATGGTCGCCGCTCAAACCACCCTCCCCGTCCTAGGTGTGCCCATCCAGTCCCGGGCCCTCTCCGGCCAGGACTCGCTCCTCTCCATCGTCCAAATGCCCGGCGGCGTCCCCGTCGGCACCCTCGCCATCGGTGACAGCGGTGCCAAAAACGCCGCCCTCCTGGCCATCAGCATCCTCGCCAACAACAGCCGCCCCGACCTCCGCCAAGCGATACACGCCTTCCGCAAAGAACAGGCCGACCACGCCCTGAGCCAGCCGCTGGACCAATTCTTGTCCTAAAAACGATCGAAACTACCCGATCCCGGTCTATACTTAGCTAGATATCTGTCGGGCGATTCCGTTTCCGGCACTCAGGCGATCGCTATTGAAGGAACCCTCATATGAATCGCTCTCGCGCTTTCACGCTCATCGAGTTGCTGGTTGTGATGTCCATCATCGCGCTGCTCACCGCTATCCTCCTGCCCGCGCTGAGCAAGGCACGGTTATCTACCCAGCGGACCCGGTGCCTCATCAACCAGAAATCAACCGTCGTCGCGACCATGTCTTACGCCGCCGAGAGCAAGGGCTTTTTCCCTTGGTCCGTCGACCCCGATACCGGGCACACCCCCGACATGCGAAAACGCGGCTTCAAGAGCCTCTACAACGCTCACGGCGGATACAACTTCGTCTCCGCCGACGGCAGCGGCACACACTTCCTCGATCAGGACTACATGGTCGATGAGTTCGCCAAGATGTCCGGCGCCGCTGGCAACGTCGACGGCCGACGCTCCGGCACCAACCCCATCACCGGCGTTAGAGAAAACAACGCCGAAGCGCTCTACAAATACGTCGCCGATAACGGCTAAGCCCCCGCACGCACGAACCGGACCTTCCTGCACACGGCCTCACCCGCGCAGCCAGCGCACCACCGCCCCCAGCGCACTGAATGGCAGCATCACCAGCCCGGCGACCATGCACGACGGGCAGCCGCTCTTCAAAAGCGATACCGCCCGCCACGACGAGCAACCAACGCACCGGACCCCCTCGCCCGGCCCGGCCGCCCCCGACACCACGGCAGTTTGGTTCTGTTCCATACCCACACAACCCCGACCGGCCCTGTATTAATCCCGCCTTACACGAACCAACACCCCAGGCGCATGAACGAATGGCGTGCGATACCCCCCGATGCGCATAACAACCAGGCTGTTTTTCCTGATTTTCTAAAGCTGATCCTGGAAATTTGATCGAATTCTGCTTTTGAAGCGTGACGATTCGATTTGGCGCGCGATATTCATCATGGACGGCACGCCTGTTCTGGCTGTGCCTGCGATCCCCCGCGAGTCGACATGACCACACCCGACCCCGCCGAGTTCACGCAGTACTGGATGCAATCGCGCCACATGGTCGGTGCGTTTGTGCGCGGCATGGTGCGGGACGAGCACCAGGCCGAGGACGTGCTGCAGCAGGTCGCGATCGCGGCCGCGACGAATTTTGACCAGTACGACCGAGACCGCGAGTTCGCCTACTGGCTGATCGGCATCGCCAAGCGCCGTATCGCCCAGCACTACCGCGAGCACCGACGCGACCGGCACACCTTCGACCACGCGCTGCTCGATCAGCTCGTGGACGCCTATGTCGAGGTGGCGGACGAGTTGCCGGACCGGAACCTGGCCCTGCACAAGTGCATCAAGAAGCTGAACCAGCGCGGCCAGGACATCGTGGACATGCGCTATCAGCAGAGCCTTAAACCGAAGCAGATCGCGTCGCGGGTGGGGACCTCGGCCACGGCCATCACCTCGCTACTGCACCGCATCCGCAAGACCCTGTCCGACTGTATTGAGCAGCAGCTCAACAAGATGGGGGCCAAGTAATGCAGGACCCCCACGCCCTGATCAACGCGTACATCGATTGCACGATCGATGATGAGGGCTTCGAAGCCCTGTGTCAGTGGCTGCGCGAAGGCGAGGCGAGCCGCACCGCGTTTGCCCGGGCGATGTCGGACCACGCGGCGATCGCGGACTGGTCCGGCGAACGCCGCGGCGGGGCGTTGATGCCCGAGCTGAGCACGATGGGAGAAACCGAGATCGAGCGGTCCCAATGGATCAAGCTGCTTTCCGCGCTCGACAGCAAGCCCGGCCAGGCCGAGGTGGTCGAACTGGTCGACCTCTCCAAGCCCGGGTCCTTCCTGCAGAACCGCAGTGTTGCGATCTGGGGCGGCCTTGCCGCCGCGGTGCTGCTCGTCGGCGTCGTGTTGGCGGTGTCATTGATGGGCCCGGGCACGACGCCAAGCACCAACCCAATCGCGTCGGGTGATCCGCCTTCGATTGACCGCGTCGTACAAACCGTCGCGACCCTCACCGCCCAGCACAACGCTCAGTGGGCGGAGCGGTCTATAACAAGCGGGTCGGCGTTGCATGCTGGCCAGCGCCTCACCCTCACCGCCGGCTTCGCCGAGGTCACCACCCACCGCGGCGCGGTCGCCATCCTTCAGGCGCCGTGTGTCGTTGAACTGAGCGACAACGCGATCCGCCTGCACACCGGCAAGCTCGTTGGCCTGTGCCACACCGAGTTAAGCAAAGGTTTTGTCGTCAAGACCAAGCACGCCGACATCACCGACCTCGGCACCGAGTTCGGCGTCCACGCCTACGCCAACGGCGTTGAGACCACCGTCTTCGTTGGCGAGGTCGCGGTCAAGACGACCAATACCCCGTCCCAGATCATCACCCATAACCAGACCGCCCGTGTATCGGTCGAGAGCGGTCAGGCAGCGGTCGCCGTTGAAGACAAACCGGCCGAAGGCTTTGCCCGCCGGATCCCCCGGGCCCCGATCATCACCGATGCATCGATCAACCTCCCCGGCTTCAAGGTCGAGGTCGTGCCCAACGGTGTCTACGAAGACGCCAAGCTCTTCTCCGACCGCGAGCACGAACTCAACGGTATCGACGCGGCTGGCCTTCCCGATTTCCTCATCGGCGGCGACCTGATCCGCATGCCGGCGGATGCCCGGCCGGACAATACGCCCACGGTCGGCAAGACGCTGCAACTCGAAATCGAACTGGCCAGCCCAGCAGCGATCTATGTGCTGGTTCCCAGAAATGGCAACACCGGGAGCTGGCTTACGCGTGACTACGTGGACACGGGGCTCTTCGTGGGCTGCGACAATGACGGCACCATCAAGCACAGGTTTGGCACAAACACTTATGAGTCCGCGATCGGGCCCGGCGAGAGTATCGACCAATCACTTGCCGTCTGGAAATACAAGCATCCTGTCCGTGGGCGTGCCATTGTTGCGGGGACGATCTCGGAGTCAATGTACGCCATCATCGCCCTGCCGCAGCAATCCGTAAGCAATTTTGAATCACCATAAAAACCTAGGAGGACAACACCATCAACACCCCTAGCCCATGTGCGTGGGCTACGCCTGACGGCAGGTAACACTTTTTCTCGTCTTTCGTTTGTTTTCAATTCTCTACATTTCTTTCTCTAGGAGGTCTCGCATGAAGCTTGATACCACAACCCTATTCGCCGCAGCCGCCGGGCTTGTTCTGGCGACCTCGGTCGATGCCGGCACGATCGCGAACTGGAAGGAGTTTAACGCCGGTTCCACCAACTCAGGCACCAGCACCGACAGCCCGACATTCGGTGATGGCAGCGCAAACAACGCGGACAACGCTTGGATCGGCGGGCGCTTCGGGGCCGTCGGTTCGCCCGAGTCCGTCACCCTCGCGGTCGGCGAAACGCTGACCGTCTCGGGCAGCGTCGTGCTGACCGGTGGCATTGGTCTTGCAGACCAATTCCGCTTCGGGGTGTTCGATGACGGCGGCTCGTTCGCTGCCGACAGCACCACATGGGCCAACGGCGGCTGGCTCTATGCGGTATCGGCCGATCTATACCAGGCAAGAACCGACAACGTTTTTGTCAGCACGAACCCGAACGCCGTCGCATTGGGTGCGACCCAGACAGATACCGGCGGTGCCTACTCGGCCAATTCGACCGCCGCGTACGACTGGTCGATTTCGGTCACCCGCGACTCACTCGCCACGGTTGATCTCTTTGCGTCGATGACCGGCGGTGACAACGCCGTGAACTTCACGGCGACTGCCGACGATGTTTCGAGCACGCTCGACACCTACACCGCCGTCGGCATCCTTTTTGGCGGCGCGACGGACCTGGACCAAGGCGTGCTCTCCAATGTCCAG
Source organism: Phycisphaeraceae bacterium (assembly GCA_019634195.1). Classification (GTDB taxonomy): domain Bacteria; phylum Planctomycetota; class Phycisphaerae; order Phycisphaerales; family Phycisphaeraceae; genus JAHQVV01. The sequence continues at coordinate 14,787 of JAHQVV010000047.1, forward strand.
TTCAACGTCGTCCCCGAGCCCTCTTCGCTTGCGTTGCTGGGCCTGGGCGGCCTGCTGATCGCCCGCCGTCGGCGTAGCTAATTTGATTCTCCTTCAAGCGGTGCCGTGCCCCGAGTAGGGCGCGACACCATTGCTTCGTCACCGCCGATCACGGGGTCTTGTTGTTCACCCTTCTTGAAAGAGCCCTGATGTTAAAAACCACGACCCACGCCATGAAGAACCGTTTCATGCACACCGCATCGCCGCTCGCGATCGCGGCGTCATGCCTGCCTGGCGCTGCCGCCCTCGCCGAGAACGACGTCGCGGGCGACCTGATCACGTTCAATAGCAATGGTGCCTGGAGCTGGTTCCAGGACCCGCGGGTGATCGTGGATACGAACGCCAACAAGATCCTGGTCAGTTCGGTCGCCGATAGCAGCGGCACGGACGGGAACAGCCGTGGTGGGCAGGTCGATGTCGTCGAGTATGGCTTGGGCACGCAGGCCATCAACCGGTTCGTCTTGGGCACGCCCGGCGGCGACGACCACAACCTCGCTTCGTTCTACATCCGGTCGGACGGGCGTTACGTCGCATCCTGGTCCGCTCACAACGCGGATAATTCCAACCGCTACCGCATCTCGACCAACCCGGGCGACGCCACCACCTGGGGGGCAACAACGACCGTGAACAACGGCGCGAGGACGACCTACGAGAACCTGCATTACCTGCCGGGCGATGACAACGGCAACGGCCGGCTGTACAACTTCACCCGCTCGATCAACTTCGACCCGACGATTCAGACTTCCAGCGATGAAGGCCTGACCTGGGCCGGCACGACGAAACTGCTGACCCAGACCACCGGCTCGGATCGGCCCTACCTCCGTTACGCCAGCAACGGCGACAAGATCCACTTCATCGCCACCGAAGAGCACCCCCGCGATTTCAACAACAGCATCTACCACGGCTACGTGAAAGACGGCAAGCTCTTCGCCAGCGATGGCACGCAGCTTGACGGCAACCTCTTTGACAATACCGCGGTCGGCGTGGGTTCACTCACCACCGTCTTCGCAGCGGACACGGTCAACCAGGGCGACCCGATGACACGGGCATGGACGGTCGACCTCGAACTCGACGCGTCGGGCAACCCCTACGCGGTCTTCCAGGCGCGGATCGATCCCGGCACACTCAGTGGCGGGCAAAGCAGCCTCGACCACCGGTTCTTCTACGCCCGGCACGACGGGACGCAATGGAATGTCAACGCCTTGGCCGAGGCGGGCCGGGACATCTATGCCGCGAGCCCGAACGGCTCGGAAGACGACTACACCGGCCTGGTCGCGCTGGACCCGAACGACCCCGGCGTGCTGTACATGTCCAGCGACATCGACCCGCGCGATAACAGCGGCACCGATTTCTACGAGATCTACAAGGGCGTGACCGACGACGGCGGCGCATCGTGGGATTGGTCTGCGATCACCGAGAACTCGACGGTGGACAACGTGCGTCCGATCGTGCCGGACTGGGACGAGGCAAACACGGCCTTGCTCTGGATGCGTGGCAATTACACGACGTTTACCAACTACGACACCGACATCGTCGGGGTCGTGATCCCCGAGCCCAGCACGCTCGGCCTGGTCTGCATCGGCGGGATGCTGCTGTGCCAACGGCGCGGCCGATAGACGCCCACCAAGCCACGCCCGCTGAAAGGCGAGCCGGGCTTTTCATTTGGTTCATTTTCTTTTTCCTTATTCAAGGAGTCTGCCCGTGCGTCATGCGTTTACCCTTATCGAACTGTTGGTTGTCATCTCCATCATCGTGTTACTGATCGCGGTCCTGTTGCCCGCGCTGGGCAAGGCCAAGGAATCGGCCACGCGGATCCAGTGCCTAAGCAACCAGAAGCAGATCGCCACCTCGGCCTATACCACGGCGGTCGATCACAAACAGGCGTTCCTCCCGCCGCGCAACACCGGGAGCGTTGCCCAGCCGGTATACGTGCCTTTAGCCATTAGCTATCCAGAACTGGAAGAGATGCGGAGCTACGGGCTTATCGACGAGTTGTGGACGGACCCGGGCCGAGACTTTACGCCCATTGAGCAGGACTCGTTCCAGCAACTGGTGACCGGGTACTTCTACCTCGCGGGGGTGGACAAGTGGCGCAACGTCGTTGCGCCCAACTACCACGACTCGCTTAGCCCGGTCACGGTTGATGACGCGACGGTCGGGCGCGCGATGGTGGCATGCACCAACGTACGGATTGGTGGCACCTTCGGGGATGCCACCGGATCCAACGGCGTGGCGTTTGAGGGCATCCCCTCGCACGGCGGCAGCGGTGATGCAGAGAATTCCCCGCTCGGCACCAACCATGTCTTTGGCGACGGGTCGGGCAGTTGGATTCCCTGGAGCGATGATTACCGCAAGCTGCACACCTGGTCAACCGACGGTACACGCGACCTCTTCTGGTACCAGGAAGACCTCGGCCAATTCGAGAACGAGACGGCGCTCTTGCCGTGAATCGAATCACACGCCCCAGACGCGTTCCGCAAACTCAGGCCGATCGATGAAGGGGTTGCGGTTGCCCTGGACCGCTTCGACGCGGTCGTTGCGCCCCCGCTCCCAGTCGTCCGGCGGGTCCTGCGCGTGCCACAACTCGCGGTAGTTCAGCCGCTCGTGGCCATCGACGAGTTCATGCAGCCCCGCCTTGAGCGCGTCGCCCGCCGTGTCTCCACCGATCCCAAAGTAGTCCCCGGCCCCTACGGCAACGACTTCATCGCCGCCGCCTTCTTCCGCAAACGAACTCCCCGGGGGGTCACACCCAATCAAGCAGGAACAACACGACAACAAACCAAGGTGGGCTAAACGCATGCCCCTCTATCGGCTCATTATGACTGCGGCATACGCATGAGTTGCGCTCACAAAGACTCACCGATACTTCTTCCCCTTGGGCATCTCCGGCTCGGCCTGTGGCTGCATCTCTGTCCGCGAGCTCTGCATCAGATCGGCCATCTGTTTGGCGATGTCGGGGTGCTTGCTCGATAGGTCGTTCTGTTCGCCGAGGTCGGACTCAAGATCGTAGAGGAACATCGGTTTGTCGCTACCCATCTTGACGGCTTTCCACTTGCCTTTGCGGACGGCCTGCTGCAGGCCCGTTGGGTCGAGCTCACGCTCGCTCCAGATGTAGCGTTGCCACTCCCAGTAAAGGTGGTCGTGGACTTGTTGTTCGCCTTGACCAAGCAGGGTGGGGAGGATGGAAAGGCCGTCGATATCGTCGGGCACGGCGGCTTGTGCTTGTTCACCCGCGAGCGCGGCGAGGGTGGGCATCACATCGGGTGAGTAGGTCGGCAGGCTGCTGGTGCTTCCGGGTCTGATCTTGCCGGGCCAGGCGACGATGAGCGGGGTGCGGAGGCCGCCTTCGTGCATGTCGCGTTTGAAGCCGCGCAGTGGGCCGGAGGAGTCGAGCGTGCCTTCGAATCGCTTGGATGCGCCGTTGTCGCTGGTGAAGAAGACGATGGTGTTGTCGGCGACGCCGAGCTCTTTCAGGAGCGCGAGGGTTTCGCCGGCGTGCCGATCGACCATCGAGCAGAACGCGGCGTGGACCTTGGCGTCGTTCTTCCAGGGCTTGTCTTTGTAGAGCTGCCAGGCAGGGTCCTCTTCGGGCAGCTTGTACTCCGAGTGCGGCGGGGTCCAGGGGGCGTAGCAGAAGAACGGTTCGCCGGACTTGGCGGCGTCGCGGATGAACTGCTTCATCTCTTTGAAGATGAGGTCTTGGGTGAATTGGGTGACGGTGCCGGTGGCGGGGTCGATGCGTGGGACGGGGCCTGCGCCTTTGTGCATGTTGTAGACGTTTTCGTTGCCGGGCAGTTGGACTTTCTTGGAGTTGCGGACGAGGTAGTCGGGGTAGAACTTGTGCGCGTGGATCTGGTGGTAGTAGCCGAAGAAGGTGTCGAAGCCTTGCTTCTCGGGGACGCCGGGCGTGCCGATATCGCCGATGCCCCACTTGCCGAAGCCGCCTGTGCGGTAGCCGGCCGCCTTGAGGACCTCGGCGACCGTGACATCTTCATCGCGGATGGGCACGCCGCCGGTGTTGAGGCGCATGTAGGCGTGGCCCATGTGGTAGCCGGTCATGAGCGTCGAGCGCGTCGGTGCGCAGACGGTGCAGCCGGCGTAGGCGTCGGTGAACGCCATGCCGTTTGCCGCGAGCTTGTCGAGGTTGGGTGTTTGGATGGCCTTGCTGCCGAACGCGCCGATGTCGGCGTAGCCCATGTCGTCGACCATGATGTAGACGATGTTGGGCTGCTTGGCCTGCGCGGTACAGGCGGTCAAGAGCAGGGCGACGAGACAGAGCAGGTGTTTCAGCATGCGGGTTCCTCCGGGTGGCGTGATGCTTGTGTTGATCGTAACGGTTTGTGTTGGAGTGCTACTCGCGGCGGACGGGGGCGGACCCGTCCTTGCGTGCGAGCGCGGGGTCGAGCACTCTGCCGGGCCGGATGGGGGTGTGCTCGCGCTCCGCGACGGCCTTGACCTTGGTGATGATGCCGGGGTGCTTGGTTGCGATGTTGTTGGCCTCGCTCATATCTTTGGACAGGTCGTAGAGCTGCCAGTCGGCGTTCTTGCCGCGGCGGATCGCTTTCCAGTCGCCGATGCGGACCGCGGTCTGGTTGCCGAACTCCCAGTACAGCGCATCGTGCTGATGCTGCTCGCCCTTGCCCAGCAGTGTCGGCAGGATCGAGACCCCATCGACCCGCTCGGGCGTCTCCGCGCCGGCTAAGTCGGCGAGGGTCGGGAACACATCGGGGAAGTACCACAGGTGGTCGCTGGTGCTGCCTGCTTTGATCTTGCCCGGCCAGCGCACAAACATCGGCACGCGCAGGCCGCCCTCGTAGAGGTCTTTCTTCTGCCCGCGGAACTGGACGCCGGTCTTGGGGTCGACGTTGGGCGCAAAGCGGCCGCGCGGGTAGTCATCATCGAGGAAGTAGTCCTGCCCGCCGTTGTCGCCGCAGAGGAAGATGATGGTGTTGTCTTCGAGGCCGCCTGCTTTGAGCTTGGCGACGAGTTCACCGATCTGCCGGTCGATCTTCAGCATCATCGCGGCGTACATCCGTGCGTCCGTGTCGCGCTTCTGGCCTTGCCGCCAGGGCTTGTCTTTGAACTGAGCCCATGCCGGGTCTTCGGCGGGCATGCCCCAACGCCCGTGCGGGATGATGACGGGGAGGTAGAGGAAGAAGGGCTTGTCCATGTTGTCGTCGAGCCAGCCCATCGCCTGGTCCCAGATGACGTCGTGTGCGAAGGTTTCGCCGACGTACGGGCTGCCGGTGTTGCCTTGCAGGGGGACTTCTTTGGAGTTGTCGATGAGGTAGGTGGGGAAGTAGGTGTGCGCGTGGACCTGGTGGTAGTAGCCGAAGAATCGGTCGAAGCCGTGCTTCTCGGGGACGCCGGTGGTGCCGCGGCCGCCGATGCCCCACTTGCCAAAGCCCCCGGTGGCGTAGCCGGCCTGCTTGAGGACGGTCGCAATGGTGAGGTCGTCTTCGCGGATCGGGCTGGCTCCGCCGTTGTTGCGCATCGAGGCGTGGCCGAGGTGTTGGCCGAGCATGAGTGTCGCGCGGGTCGGCCCGCAGACCGGCCCACCGGCCAGCGCCTGGGTAAAGCGCATCCCGCCGTTGAGGAACAGCTCATCGATATTGGGCGTCTTCAGGTCCGGGTGTCCCAGTCCCGACACCTCGTAGTACCCCCACTCGTCCATCATGAGGTAGATGATGTTGGGCTTTTCCGCGGCGATGGCTGGGGTAGCCAGGAGCAGCAGGGCAAATAGATGAAGCAGTCGAAACGGCATGGCTGGGCTTTCAGTACGAAGTGATTCTGTACTATTACGTCGCGTAATGCTGAAATATTACAAGCGGCTTGGAAATCAGGCGGTTGAACGACGCACGATCCTTCCGTGTTCGGCCCCGATGCCTGAAGGCTATGTTTGGCCTACAGTATCGATATTCCGAAGGAAAGCACTATCCGAAAGGACACGTTGTCTTGCAGACTTCTCGAGTGTTGTTCCTTCGCGTTTTCCAAGTATGCCTGAAGCCTGCGGTCTGTCGCTTAGGCGTTTGTTTACGACACGCACGAATCGCATGGGCCGCGTTGATTGTGTCTTTGATGACCACTGGCGCTCTTGCTGGCGGCGCCCCGGTGCAGCCGGAAGAGCCTCAGGCTTTGATCACGCCCAAGATGATCACGGTCAAAACGATCGAGCTTGACCAGCCCGCGATGCAGAACCAGGTGGTCCTGACCCTAGTCGAAGAAGACCCGACGGGCGGCGTCTGGGTCCTGTGGCATCTAGGCGAAGACGCGGTGATTCAGCACTTCAACAATGCCTTCAAGGCGGACCGCAAAACGATCACGCTCAAAGGCCATCGCGTCATGGGGTTGTATGGGCACCGAGATGGCTCGCTCGCGCTGACCTGGCGCGAAAGCCACATGACCGACATCCATGGCGTCAACCTCTTCCTTAAGCGCATCACCGGTGACGGGGGAACGATCTGGAACACAAAGGTCCGTGGCGATAAAGGCGCCAACCTTCCTTACGAAGAGCGTCCGATCGGGCTTTGGCACCACCCGGATTACCAGGGCCCGGCCGTCCGTATTGCTTTCAACGGCAAGCAGTACGGCCTGTTCTATGTCGTGCTCCAGAAGTTTGAATCGCTCGAGTGCCACACCGGTGACGAGTTCATGATGGTGAATGCCGACGGCTCGATCGATGGCCGATGCTATCGTCACAGCTGGAACGCGAGCCACAGCTTCTGGATGTCCTCGGTAGCCGATCGCAATGGCGACTTCTTCGGCATCACCTATGCGGACCCGTTCCCGTTCTTCGGCATTCGCATGGGTAACTACTCGAAGCCGACAGCCAAGCAATCATTGATCTGGCCGGCCAGAGCCTGGCCCAACACGCTGCCCTGCACGCGGATGGGACAGGCATTCAATATGTCCGGCGGCTTCGGGATGGCGATCAGTTCGGGTGTGCCCAAAGACCTTTCGGTCCTCAAAGAATTCGACGAGGAGGCGGCCAAACGACGCATTGAAGCCGAGCAGACGGTCAAGGCCGGCTACCCCATCCTCCTGCGCTTCGACCACACCGGCAAGACAGCGCGGTCCACCTACCTCACCTCCGACCTGGTCCCCGACATCGTGGTCGCGGGGGCACGTTTAGGAAAGGACTCGGCGCTCGTCGCTTGGGGCCAGGGCCCGGGCGACATGAAGGGCGAAGTATTCGGCACGCTGGGCGCGACCATGGCGGTCATCGACGTCAAAGGCAAGATCCTGCAGAACGGCATCAGGCTCAATACGCCGCTGACGTGGAACAGCGACCCGACAACGCTGTCCAGCGGCGATGTGGTCTGGGCCGGCTTCGCTGATGAGTGGACCCACAACGACAGCAAAACGACGCTCTATCTGGTGCACATCAAGTGCCCAGCGTCACTGGGCGGACGGTCGGCAGAAGAAAAAGCGGAGCAGGTCACGCTCAAGATAGAAGGGCTGGACCTGGCTTCACTGACGCTTAAGGCCAAACCGCTCTATACCCTGGTCGCCAAACAAAACTACACGCGTGCCCTGAGTCTGGCTGATCGGATCGAGCAAGACCCACAGGCAACCGATGAAGAGAAGACCCAGGCTGACCTGATGCGAAAGCACATCGAGTCGCTCGCCGAAGCGACGATCAAACGGATCGGAGGTAATCTCGTGATAGGCGATGTTGTCCGCGTCGCCGAGGAACTTAAAGATGCGCGTCGCATCTTCCGCGGGGTCGGCGAGATGGATGGCAAGCTGGCTGACCTGGCAGCCGCATTGATGCAGGACAAGAACAGGCGGGCAGAGATCAACGTTGGCCGGCTCTATGACCGGCTCGTCGCACGGGCCGAGAAGGCGCGCCGCGAGCAAGACTTTGAGGCTCTAGAAGCTTTTGCCAGTCAGTACCCCGAATCCGTGTACGGCACCGCGGCACTCACCGCTGCTAAAGCGCTTCGGGACGGGGGCAAGGGCGTTCGCGATCTCTACTTCGATGGTCTGAAAACAGACTAATCTGTTCTCCCACCTAAGCCCGGTCTTTCAGCGTCCGGACCCGGCGCTGCATCGCCTCGAGTTCTTTTTCGAGCAGCAGCAGTTCGTCGGCCACCGTGAGCTCGCCCGTCTCGGCCATGTGCTTCTCGCGGTCGTCGGCGGCCTGCTCGTCCTGGGCTTCTTCCATGGACTGAATAATCACGCCGATGAACAGGTTGAGCATGATCATCGTGCCCATCAGGACGAAGCTGACGAAGTAGATCGCGCCGATGACGGGGCTGGCTTGCGAGTTGAATTGGCCGGCGTATGCGGCGCGGTCGCCTTCGCTAAACGGGTAGCGGTCGCTGCCCCACATCTGGATGTACATGATGTCCGTCCAGTCCTCGAGCGTGACGACGCGGAAGAGCGAGAGCATCGAGGTCTGCAGGTCCCTGAAGTGCACCGGGTCGTTGCCCGACCACAGGAAGACACCCATGACCGCGTAGACGTAGAACATCAGCCCGAGCAGGATGCTGACGTACATCATCGACGGCAGCGACTTGATCAACGAGCCGACAATCAACTGCAGCTGCGGCACGACACTCACCAGACGCAGCGCCCGGAGGATGCGTGCCAGACGCAGCACCGCGGCGTACTGCGCGTTGACCGGCAGGAAGCAGACGACGACGATCGTGAAGTCGAAGATGTTCCACGGGTCCTGGAAGTACCGGTACCAGTGCTTGCCGTGCTGGGCCATCTTCAGGACGGCTTCGAGGACGAAGAGCCAGAGCACGATCTTGTCCAGGCCGTGCAGCAGGTCGCCGTACTCCTCCATCATCGCGGGGTAGGTCTCGATACCCACGAGCGCGGCGGCGAGGAGGATGAGCAGCAGGATGCCGTTCTGGAAGAATCCGCTGGCTACGAATCGGCCGATCGGGTTGTCGGGGTGCTCGGGTTTCACGGCAGGGCAGTTTACACAAGCTGCCGGGGTGTGAGGCCTGCGGCCTGCATGTTCACGCGGCGCGTTTCGGCTGGAGCCGGGCACGGATTAACTGCGCGAGGCGTTCGCTGTTGATTGGTTTGGTCTCGTAGTCGTCGCAGCCCGCGGCGATGCACCGCTGCCGATCGCCAGACATCGCGTGTGCGGTGAGCGCGATCACCGGGCCGGCGTAGCCTTCCTCGCGCAGGCGTGATGTCGCGGTGTAGCCGTCCATGACGGGCATCTGCATGTCCATGAGGATCAGGTCGAAGGGTGCGCCGGCGTCGCGTTGTTCTAACGCTCGTTCGTAGGCGTCCTTGCCGTTCTCGCAGAGCTCGACCTCGACGCCGAGCTTCTTGAGGTGGAACATAATGAGCCGCTGGTTGTCTTTGCCGTCCTCTGCCAGCAGGACACGCACGCCAGGGAACCGGTCTGTCGCGGGCGTTTGATCTTGGTTTGTGCCCGTAGCTTCGCTTGTTTTGGTCGTTGTCGAGCGTGTTTGCGCGAGCTTGACCGGGACAATGACGCGGAAGGTGCTGCCCTGGCCGGGGATGGATTCGACCTGGATTTCTCCGCCCAGCAGATCGACAAACTGCTTGGAGAGGGTCAGCCCAAGCCCGGTCCCGCCGTAATGCCGGGTGATGGATTCGTCGGCCTGATTGAAGGGCTTAAAGAGTTTCTCGATCTTCTCCGGCGGGATGCCGATGCCCGTGTCGCGTACTTCGAAGATCAGTTCTGCGCGTTGATCATCGATGCGCTTGTGGTTGGCGCGGAGTATGACCGATCCTTCGTGCGTGAACTTGATCGCGTTGCCCATGAGGTTGATCAGGATTTGTCGCAGGCGGACCGGGTCGGTAAAGACGTACTCGGGCATGTCTTCGCCGGTGACTTGCTTGATCTGGACCCCTTTTTGCTGGGCCTTGGATCGCATCAGCGAGCTGACCCGGCCGACGAGATCGGGCAACGAGGTTTGTACCGATTCGACGCTCATCTTGCCGGATTCGACCTTGGACAGGTCCAGGATGTCGTTGATGACGCACATGAGGTGGTCGCCGTTGCGTTGGATGGTCTGGATGTAGTCCTTGCAGTCGGCTTCGGTGATCCCGTCTGCCAGCAGCAGGTCCGTGAAGCCGAGGATCGCGTTCATGGGCGTGCGGATCTCGTGGCTCATGTTGGCCAGGAACGCGCTCTTGGCCGCGTTGGAGGCCTCAGCCTCGGCGCGCTTGCGGTCGATCTCTAGCGCCTTCTCCAGGTCCATCGCCATGCGGTTAAACGACCGGGCCATGTCGCCTAATTCATCCTTACGCGCCGCCTTGAGCCGGACGCTGTAGTCCCCCTCGCGGATCGCTTCGGCGGCGGCGGACAGTTGCTTGATGGGCTTGGTCCAGATCAATGAGCCCAACATCGCCAGCAGCGTGACGATGAGGCCGACGATTGCGGTGGTGATCAGGATGTAGCGGTTCATCGCCGTGCTCGCGGCGAGTACCTCGGCCCGGTCGCGCTCCAGCCCGACGGTCCAGCCCTCGTTGTGGTCGTCAAACGAGATATAAGACAGCGTCATCTCGGTTTCGCCATCGCCGGAGGCAAGGCTCAGCGGCGGGATGCCATCGCCGTAGGTGTGCGAGCGGATCGTGTTAAGCGTCAGGCCCGGCCAGTCTTTAAACAAGCTGTGACCCGTCCCGAGTTGCTCGCCCCAGCGTTTGTCGGCGTCGGGGTGGCTCATGTACTCGCCCGACTCGGCCGCAAAGATGATCCGGCCTTGGTCGAAGTGCTGCTTGATCTCATCGAGGATCGTCTCCGCAGAGACGTTCAGGACGATAACACCTTGGAATTTTTCGCTATGCCAGATCGGGGTGCTGACACGCAGCACCGGGTTGTTGATTTGGACCCGGCTGTGATCGACGTTGAGGCTGATCGGCGAGACGTAGCACTGATCGCCGCCGAGCGCCGCCGACCGGAGGAAATACGCCCGGTCGGACTTGTCTTGTAATGCGGCGGCGGGCACCACGCGCGTCTCGCCCTTGTATTTATCAACACGCAGCCATTCCACCCCGTGCTCGTCCAGATAACGCACCTGCTGTACACCGGGGTGCTCACGGGCGTACTCAATGAAGAGCGTGGTCAGGCGGGCACGCCACTGCTCGGTCGTCGATCCATCCAGCGGATCGACCCCACCGTTCGCCTTGGCCCGGTAGGTCCCGGCGATCGGCGTATAGGCCGCGATCGTCTTGGCGTCGATTTTGTAGCCGTCGATCTTTTGAATGATAAAACGGTCGAGGTCTTCTAGCCCCGTCGCGGTCTCACGCCGCGCGTTGTCCAGCAGCGTGTCTCGTACGTGCCAACTCACGATGACGCTCAAGACCAACAGCGGCAGCATCGACAGCGCCGCCGCGGCCAGCATGTACTGACCACTAACGCGACGGATCGAGATCACGTTCCTGAGCTTCTTGAACACTTAACCCTCGGTTCTGAGAATCATGCCGGGCCTCGACGTCCCCCTGAGCGAGGTGGCTAGGCATCTGATCGGTATCCCATCTCGCGTTCTTAATTGTGCCGCCAAGAAATGAGGCAAACGGCCAAACCATCTCGTGCTGACACCTGTTATCCGGAAGGTTAAACTGCCCTTCCCCAAAGGAGACCGTCCGATATGGCAGGCCACAGTAAATGGGCGAATATCAGGCACCGCAAGGGCCGGCAGGACGCCAAGCGTTCCAAGGTCTGGTCCAAGTGTTCGCGCGCGATCATCGTCGCCGCCAAGGCCGGGGGCGGCGACCCGGGCATGAACCTCAACCTCCGCTACGCCATCGACGAGGCCAAGGCCCAGAACATGCCCAAGGACACGATCGCCAAGGCGATCGAGAAGGGCACCGGCGGCGGCGACGGGTCGGACTACGAGGAGATCCTCTACGAGGGCTACGGGCCCAACGGCGTCGCGCTCATGGTCGAGATCCTCACCGACAACCGCAACCGTACCGCGTCCGAACTCCGCAAGGTCTTCGAGAAGGGCGGCGGCAACCTCGGGGCTTCCGGCTGCGTTGCGTTCATCTTCGAGAAGAAGGGCGAGCTCTACATCGAGAAAGCCAAGGCCGGCGAAGACCAGCTGATGGAACTCGCGCTCGAGGCGGGCGCCGAAGACATCGAAGACGACGGCGAGGCCTGGCGGATTGTCACGGACCCGTCTGCGTTCATCGCGGTCAAAGAAGCGCTCGAAGGCGCAGGCATCGAGCCGGACTCCGCCGCGATCGGGATGATCGCCAACAACACCGTCGAGTGCACCGGCAAGGACGCCAAAAAAGTGCTCAACCTGATCGAGGCCTTCGAAGACCACGACGACGTACAGAAGGTCCATGCCAACTTCGACATCCCCTAAGAAGAGATGGCCAAGCTTGAAGGATGATTGATCGACACGAAGGCCGGCGAATGCGCCGTAAGCCGCTCGATTCGTGCCCGCCTCGTTTCCGTCCATCCTATAGAGAGGACCCCGATGCAACCGTCATCCACCCAAGGCTCGCGTCGCCTGCTTGTTCTGCTTTGTCTTAACATCTCGCTCTTTTTGTTGCTGCCGGCACACGCCAGTGGGGGCCGGCCCAACGTGCTTTGGCTGATCGCGGAGGACATGGGCCAAGAGCTAGGGTGCTACGGCTACCCGATCAAGACACCGAACATCGACCGTCTGGCGCGCGAGGGCACGCAGTTCAGCCGGGCCTTCTGCTCCTCGCCGATCTGCTCGCCTAGCCGCTCCGCCTTCAGCACCGGCATGTACGCAACCGCCATCCACGCGCAGGACCACCGTACCGCTCAAGACCTCAAGCGCAAGCTCCCCGCGGGCGTCAAGACCATCCCCAAGTGGTTCGAGCAAAACGGCTACCACACCAGCCTTATGGGCAACCCCAAGACGGACTGGAACTTCTTGTTCAGCAACAAGGAGTACATGGGCACCGACTGGTCGCAGCGCAAGACCGGCCAGCCGTTCTTCGCGATGTACAACTTCCTCGAGCCGCACCGCTGGGGCTGGAGCAAGTGGCCCGATCTCGCGACGCACCTGGACCCCGACACCGTGCCCGTCCCACCGATCTACCCCGACGGCCCGGTCATGCGGCAGAGCATCGCCAAGTACATGGACTTCATCATCGAGATGGACCGCAAGGTGGGGCTCGTGCTCGACCGGCTCGAGGAAGAGGGGTTATCCGATAACACGATCATCTTCTTCTTCGGCGACAACGGCCGAACCATCTACCGCGGCAAGCAGTGGCTCTACGACGAGGGGATGAACGTCCCGCTGATCGCGCGTTACCCCGGCCTCTTCGAGCCGGGCAGCGTGAACGACGAGCTCATCTCACTGATCGATCTCGCGCCGTCCTCGCTCTCGCTGGCGGGGTGCCCGGTCCCCGAGAAGATGCAGGGCAAGGTGCGCTTCGGCGAAGACGCGGCGCCCCGGGCTAAGTACGTCTTCGCCAGCCGAGACCTCTCGGACCAGACCCAGGACCGCATCCGCGCGGCGCGCGACAAGCGCTACAAGTACATCCGCAACTACAGGCCCGAGGCCGGCTACGCCGCGTCGCCATACCTCCTCAAAACGCACCCCGAGTACACCGAGGCCCGCCAGGCCTACGAGCTCGGCGAACTGGACGAGAAGCAGTCGCTGTTCTTCCAGTCCCGCAAGCCCGAGGAAGAGCTCTACGACATCGAGGCGGACCCTTGGGAAACGAAGAACCTCGCCGAGCAGCGCGAATACGGCGACGTGCTGCAACGCATGCGGGCCGCGCTCAACCAATGGATCACCGAGTCAGGCGACGTCGTTCTGAGTGAGCCATGATCCGCAAGACCGTCTTCTATACCGGCCGGGTGCAGGGTGTGGGCTTCCGCTACACGACCGCGAACCTTGCCAAGCGCTTTGATGTGGCCGGCTACGTCCAGAACCTCGAGGACGGCAAGGTCCGCCTCGACGTCCAAGGCAGCGCAGACCAAGTCCATGGCCTGCTGGACGCGGTCGATCAGGCCATGACGGGCAACATCCAAGGCAAAGACATCACCGATCACCCCGCAGACCCCGCGCTGGGCGACCCCCGCGAGCCCGACGCGTTTGGGGTTCTTTATTAGGTTAGATCGGTCCTGATTGCGTGTAGCGGGTGACGCGAAGCGTCCCGGTCAAACCATCTGTCATGGGTCGTACGGGACCCTTCGCGTCACCCGCTACACGCAAGGCCTATCGAAATTAGCGATATTTGGGTTAGGATATTTTTGAACCGTCGCCCGTCTCGCGCGTCTCAAACGCTGTCACACCGATTATCCGCCTCGAAGAGGGAACCGCTATGTCACGCCAAGCCACCCGCAAGACCGTCCGTTTTGCCCTGCTCTACCCGCTCCTCGCCGTTTTACTGACCGCCTTGGTCGGGCCGTTGGCGGGGTTGCAAGCCCAAGAACAGGATGAAGAACCGGGCCAGCCCGCCCAGCCGCCGGTCATTATCGAGTGCCCCGGCCCGGCGGGCCACGGCCAACCTGGGGTACCACCGTTCGCTCGAGCCCCCCAACCAGCAGGCGAACAGCCCAAGGCCAAAGCCCAGCCCAAGCAGCCCGACTTCACCAAGCAGCTCGGCGGGGAGGACCGCTACCTCACCCACCTGGCGACCGACAAGCCCATCTACCGCGAGGGCGAGACCGTCTACGTCCGCGGCACCGTGCTGCATGCGTTCACACAAAAACCGATCGACGATAAGAAGCAAGAGATTGAGGTGATCAACGAGAAGATCAACGTCCTGCAAGAGGCCAACAAGCCCGAGAATCGCCCAGCCCTGAACGAACTCTACCGCGAGCGATCGATGCTCCAGCAGCAGACCCGCCTCAACCCCATGGTCGAGATCAAAGACCCCAAGGGCGCAGCCATCGTCTCCGGCCGAACCAACATCCAGGACAGCACCCTCGGCTTTAAGTGGGAGGTCCCCGAGGACCAGGCCGGCGGCGAATACACCGTCAAAGTCACCTACCCCTGGTCTGGTTTAGCCCCGGCCGAGCGGACGTTCGACATTCGCGCCTACCGCCCGCCACGCATCAAGACGCAGATCGACTTCCTCAAGGACGGCTACGGCCCGGGCGACACCGTTGTCGCGACGGTCGAAGCCACCCGAGCCGAGGGCGGGATTCCGGAAGGCGCGGAGGTCACCGCGATCGCGCGCGTCGATGGCGAAGAAGTCGCGCGTGTCTCCACGATGGTCCGCGAGACCGGCAACGCCGAAGTACGCTTCGACCTGCCCGACACCATCGAGCGCGGCGAGGGCTCGCTGACTTTCGTCATCGAAGACGGCGGCGTGGTGGAGTCCGCGAGCAAGACCCTGCCGATCCTGCTGCAGACGGTCGATCTGCAACTGTTCCCCGAGGGCGGCGAGCTGGCCGCGTGGACGAAGAATCGTGTTTATTTTGAAGCGAAAACGCCGTTTGGTAAGCCCGCGGATATCCAGGGTGAAGTGGTAGATGGCGACGGCAGGAAGGTTGCTGAGCTTGAGACGAGGCACGAAGGGCGAGGTGTCTTTGCATTCACGCCCAAGGCCGACGAGACATACACGCTACGTGTGACCAAGCCCAGTAGCGTGACTCAGACGTTTAAACTCCCCGCAACAAGCCTTCCATCTGCCACCGTAAGAACAAATGGTGTTTACGCCTTTGATCGGCCGATCCGTTTTTCTACGCCCGCGCTATCAGGAAGTAGCGGGCGCTATGAACTTCGGCATCGCGAAACCGTTGTAGCCCAACATCATTTCGCGATGCCAGAATTCGACAACATCTACGGCAATACACAGGTCGCTTTTACCGAACTCCCCGACACCGCCACCGGCATCCTCACCGTCACCGCGTACGACGTAGACGGCAGGCCCCTGGCCGAGCGGCTGATTTATCGAGCACCAAAGCACCAAGTCAATATCGAGATCATGCCCGACAGCGCGCAGTACACGCCCGGCGGCGAAGTACAGCTCACGATCAAAACCACCGATCATGAAGGCAAGCCCATCTC
>JAHQVV010000048.1 GCA_019634195.1 Phycisphaeraceae bacterium
AACCGTCTTGCCGACCTGCTCGGCCTCACGCAAAAGCCGAATCTTCTGCTCCGTCGTGTGTCGCTTGCCTGGCATCGTCTGATCCTTTCAGATTGGACCAGACTAACAATTCAAGTGGACCAGTTTTCGTAACCTCGACCATGGGCGTCCAGCAGCATACATCATAAAACTAGAGTTCTTATATCTAAACAACAGTCGAAGATATCCATTTATGTAATATGAATTCTTGTGATTTTTATCTAATTGATGGTATATATATAAAAAGTCCGTGTTCTTTGAAATTAAGTGTTTTACTTCTTCATCGGCATGCATTCTTATTGATCGTGTAGCAAAACTGTTTCAATCACGGCACAGCGTTACTACAGCGCTTTGAGAAAGCTCAATGCCTGGATCCTTTAAGATTTTGATTGCACAGCTACAATTCGTTCCTGTAGTGACAGAAAACGTTTTCGCCGCCTGGTCAAGGAAATTACGAAGCCGCCTCGCTGCACCAGCCATACCTTCAACATCTATATCTAAGTGACGAATCGACGCAAATGCACTATTCATAACTGCCAAAGATTGCGCATATCGACGCTTACGCGCGAAATATGCAGTCACAAATGCTCCCTGCAGCATTAGAAGTATGCCGAGAATACCAAGTATGTAAATTAAGAGCGATCTCTCATCCGCTGGATCTGACTGCGTACCACGAATCATTAAGTATCCACTTAATAAAGTGGCGGCAAGGCAAATCGGGCCATACAGTCTCACAAGTACATCTCTGACACCTCGTACAGCAAGCACGTATCTCATCGCTCTCCTAACCGCCCGTTATCCAAAGTTGCTGTGACCCAGACACGCCCCGGATCCACAAAGCTTGATTGTACCGGGGTCGTGATCGAATCGCCCAGTACATATGCCTGCGGTTAGCCTGACAGTCTCCCATGGTTTATCGCAGCGATCGACATGCTCGCCGCAGTTCATTGGCCAAGCCACCTCGCCTCTCGACGGCGATATCCGAAAGGCCAAGCCAATCGGCGAGCAACCGTAGCGCAGCGGCCAATTCGGTCGCCGTCTCGCTAGGCGCATCGTCTTCGAGGTGTGCGGCCTTCACCCGAAGTACCCCTTCTTGGCGATCGGCTTTCAGATCCACGCGGGCGACAAGCGCCTCATCCATCAAAAACGGCAGAACGTAATACCCGTGGATGCGTTTCGCGGCGGGCACATAGATCTCCAAGCGAAAACGCATCCCGAAGAGGCGTTCGGTGCGGTCACGGGTCCAGATGAGAGGGTCGAACGGGCAGAGCAGAGCGCGTGAAGCAACTCGTCGCGGAACACGTGTGTTCGGAGCCATGTAAGTAGCGGGCCAACCCTCGACGCTGACAGGCAGAGCATTCCCTGCTTCAACAAGTTCGGCGAGACGGGCCCGGCTGTCGGCGTGTGGCAGTCGGAGGTAGTCGCGGAGGTCCTTCTCGGTGGCAACGCCCGACGCAATCAGCGCGAGCCGGAGCAGTTCGCGCTGCGCGTCTTCCCGGTTTGGCGTGGGCGATTGAGCCACCTCATCAGGCAGGACCCGCTCGGTGAGGTCATAGACACGTTCAAAGGTGTTGCGCCGGGTGTCGGTGCTGACGAGACCGGCCCAGAAGAGCCATTCGATCGCGTGTTTGCCTTCAGACCAGCCCCACCAAGAGCCTCGAGAACTTCCACCATCGGTTAACTCGCCCGCTGAGAGCGGGCCGCGTTTATCGATCTCAGCCAGGACCGCGTCGATGAACTTCGCGTTCTCTTTGCGGAAGCGTACAAGGCCGCCGTAGATTCCGGATCCGGCACGGGCATCATCCATCCGCCACTGCCAGAGCGGATAGGTTTCGATGGGGAGCAAAGATGCCTCGTGCCCCCAGTACTCGAATAGTTGGCGCTGAGACCCATCATACGCAGCACGATGCAGGGCTTCGGGTTCGTAGGCACCTAGCCGTGCGTAGAGAGTCAAAAGGTGGGCACGCGCGAGGACATTCACCGAATCGATCTGCACGATGCCTAATTGCCGAACCGCAGTCGCGATCTTGCGAGTCGTGACAGAACCTTTCGAGGTAGGTGGCGGTCGGTGCAGGCCCTGGGCCTTGATGGCGACGCGGCGGGCTTCGGAGATCGAAAGGTGCATACGAGGCATGGTGTATACAAAATCTGGTGTAAGCGAAGCAACATGTAGGCTTCATGCTGGGCGAATTCTAATGAGTTCTATATGAATTACTTTTAGAACTATCCCAAGTTGATATGCTTATCACTAAATGGGACTGACTCGGCGGTTGGCCTGGCCGATATGCCCAGTCTTACCGAGAAGGCAATCCGTATGTCACAAGATAATGGGGTCATCTACCAGTCGTTCCACTTCTACAGCTGGGCAGATCCTCCGCTGTGGCAGCGACTGAAAAGCCAAGCTACCAATTTACGAAACTTGGGCTTCAGCGCGGTTTGGATCCCACCCGCTTATAAGGCTGCTGGCGGCCCTGCTACAACAGGTTACGACACTTATGATCTTTTCGACCTTGGCGAGTTTCCTACCCCTTGGCACGGGTCAGCAGTTCGTACCAAATATGGGGATAAGGAACAGTTACTGGCCGCAATCGAGGCCATGCAGCAAGCAGGCTTGCAGGTCTATGCCGACGTAGTACTAAATCATAAATTTGGTGGATGCCAAGCTCACGAAGATGTCTGGGCTGTGCATGTTGCTTCGCACAACCGCAACCTCGAACTGGGTGATTGGCACCGGCGCCGCCCTTACACACACTTTGATTTTTGTAAGCGCGGCGATCAATACTCGAGTATGAAGTGGCGTCATTGGCATTTTGATGCGGTGGAGAATGACAAATGCATTTTCAAGATCAAAGGCAAACAGTTTGAGCAACACGTCTCATCGGAGAATCACAACTACGACTTCTTAATGGGATGTGATCTGGACTATGACCATCCAGAGGTGGTGGGGGAAACTCAATACTGGGGTCGCTGGTTCTGGGATCAGACCCATGTCGATGGATTCCGAATCGACGCTGTAAAACACGTCCGCTCGTTCGCAACCCGAGACTGGATAAACCACGTACGGCATCATGCCGGCAAGGATCTTTTTGCTGTTAGCGAGTACTGGTCGGACGACGTCGAAGAGCTTCACCGTTATCTCGCGAACACAGGTGGGGCCACGAAGCTTTTCGATGTTCCGTTGCACTACAACTTCCACCGTGCATCTACAGCTACACCCTGGGAATCATTTGACCTACGAAAAATCTTTGACCAAACGCTTACAAGCCAGCAACCTGCACTGAGCGTCGCTTTTGTGGACAACCACGACTCGCAGCCACTCGAGTCCCTTCAGTCATGGGTGGAAAACTGGTTTAAGCCTATGGCCTACGCTCTGATTCTACTCCGCCAGGAGAGCTATCCCTGCGTTTTCGAGGGAGACCGACGATCGGATACCTATGAAAAAGACAAAGACGGCAAGCGGCACCACGCACAGCTAACAGATCACTCAGCGATCATCGATCAGCTTTTGGATGCCCGGCGACGGTACAACCACGGTGACCAGCACGACTACTTCACTCATCCGAACTGCATCGGCTGGATTCGTACCGGTGATGCGCAGCACCCCGGCGTCATGGCTGTAGTGATGTCTAATGGCGAGGCCGGATGGCAAGATATGAATACGTTTAGACCCGGCGCATCGTTTGTTGATTTAACAGGACACCTATCACAAACAATCGTCGCAGATGAGAACGGTTGGGCCCGTTTCCATTGCCCGGCAAGAAGCTTCTCCGTATGGGTCGCTTGATACCCACATGTGCTGGAGGAAGTAGAGCACGAAGACCGGCATCCAGAAGTACACGTGAAAACTCATCACGTACCAAGGGTACAGCCGGACGTTTCGGTCTAGGCCGGATTGTGCGGGCGGTGCTGACATCGGTCACGCCCTTTGACTTCGCCTGTTCTATTCGGTGATTGGCTTGGCCGAGCCGACGACCTTGGTTCCGTCAGGTTTCTGGATTTCGATCCACCACATCACGTTCTCGGGCAGCGGATCGGGGGCCATCGTGTGGATGTCGTAGTCGCCGTGGGAAGGGGCGTAATCACCGTTCTTGGGGTTGGACAAGGTACGGTCCTCCGTGCCGATCCAGGCGCGGACGATCGTCTCGCCCTTGTCGTCGTAGGGCAGTTTGACGATGAGGTGGCCTTCCTTGCCTGCTTCGATCGCGCCGTGCGCCTGCGCGAGTTCGACCTGCATGTCGCCGATGGTGATGGCAGGCAGCTCGGTTTCTTCGCCGTGGTCGTGGTCGTCCTGTTTGGGCTCGGGCTTAGGCTCTTCATGATCGCCGTCTTTGTGCACGGTCCCGTCTGCGTGGGTATGCGTGCCGTCATCGCCGCCGGACTCGCCGCAGCCGACGATCCAGAGGGTGCTGCAGAGGGCTAGTAGGAGTGTGCTTGTCTTGGTCATAGTGGGTTCCTTTCGGGGAATAGAGAGTCTGCTTACTTTGCCTCGGCACGCGCCGAGGTCTTGAGTCGGTGGATCGTCGCGTACCCGGCGGGCACGACGACGAGGTTGAGGAAAGTAGAAGTCAGTAGGCCGCCGAGGATGACGACCGACAGGGGGGCGAGGATCTCGTTGCCGGGCTTATCGCCTTTGAGCACGATCGGCACGAGCGCGAGTGCCGCGGTCAATGCGGTCATCAGGATCGGGATGAGCCGCTCCATCGAGCCCTGCACGATCGCTTCCTGCATGCTGTGGCCCTCTTCTTCGATCAGGTGCTTGTAGTGGTTGACCAGTAGGATCCCGTTGCGCACGGCAATGCCGAACAGCGTGATGAAGCCAACCAGGCTGGCGATGGAGATGACCGGCGCGGTGTAGCCGACGCCGCTGAACATCGCTACGAAGTTCGTCAACACGTTGGGCGACTCGGTGATGAAGATCGCGAGGATGCCGCCGATGAGCGCCAGCGGCAGGTTGACCAGGACAAGCAGCGCGACGCGGATCGAGCCAATCGCCAGTTGTAAGAGGACGATCATGATCAGGATCACGCCAGCGCCGTACGTCAGGATCGTCCGGTTGGCGGATTGCTGGGCCTCGAACTGCCCGCCGTACTTCACGGTGTAGCCGTAGTCCTGAACGATTGGGTCGACGCGCTGCCGTACCTGCTCGACGAGGTGGCCGAGGTTCGAGCCCTCGGCGACGTTCAAGGTGATGATCGCCTTACGCTGAGCGTTTTCTCGGGTGATCAGGTTGGAGGTCATCTCCGGGCCGATCACCGCGACGTCTTGAAGTCGGACCAGTGCGCCGCCCTTGCCACGAAGGACAATTTGCTTCAGGTCTTGCACGCTGGATCGCTCCTCATCGACCAAGCGGACCACCATGCGGTACCGCCGGACGCCCTCGTTGACCTCATCGACATCCGCACCGTAGACCGCGTCGCGGACTTGCTGGGCGGCGTCTTGTGGCGTCAGGCCGTAGGCCGCGAGCAACTCGGCCTGGTATTCGACAGGGAGCGATTGGATCATGACCTCGCGGTTGGCGGTGATGTCACGTGCCCCCGGAAGCGGTTTGATCGCCTGCTCGATTTCTTTGGCGACGATGCGGAGGGTCGGCAGGTCGTCGCCGTAGACACTGATGGCGATCGCGTCAGGCGTGCCGGACAGCACGTGGCTCAGTCGGTGCTCGATCGGCTGGCCGATGCTGGGCGTGATGCCGGGGATCTTCTTGATCACGTCAGAGATTTTCTGCCGCACCTCGTCCTTCTCGTAGCCGGATGCGACCGTGACCTCCATCTCGGAGTTGCTGACCGGCTCGGCGTGCTCATCACGCTCGGCCCGCCCGGTACGACGGGTAATACTCTTCACGCCTTCGATCTCAAGCAACTGCTGCTCGACCGAGGTCGCCATCCGATCACTCGACTCCAGCGATGTGCCGGGCGACGCCATCAGGAAGACGGTGAACGTGCCCTCATTGAACTCAGGGAGGAACGAGGTGCCGAAAGTCGAACCCATCCACAGCGACAGCGCGGTCGCCACCGCCGCGAGCCCGAGCACCGCCCAACGCAGCCGAAGCGCAAGCCGGACGCAAGGCTCGTAGACCTTCTTAAGCCAGCGGACCATGAAGGTGTCCTTATCCGCCTGGCCGCGTTCTTTCTGCTTGAGCAGGTACCGGCACATCGCCGGCGTCACCGTCAACGCCACGGCCAGCGAAGCGAGGATCGACACGACAAACGCCGTACCCAGCGGGCGGAAGAAGCGCCCCTCCAAGCCTTCCAGGAACATCAACGGCAGGAAGACCAGCGCGATGATGATCGTCGCGAACACCATCGCCGGGCGGATCTCGTTACTCGCGTCGAAGATGACCTCGTT
>JAHQVV010000049.1 GCA_019634195.1 Phycisphaeraceae bacterium
GCGCTATGAAGTGAACAAGCCCAAGGCGAAGCTCGCGGCCGACGCCCCGCTTGCAGACAAGCTCCTCGGCCTGCTCTCTCACCCCAACATCGCGTCCAAGCACTGGGTCGTGCGCCAATACGACCACGAGGTCCAAGGCTCTTCCGTCGTCAAGCCCTTCGTCGGCCAACAAAACGACGGCCCATCCGACGCCGCCGTCATCCGCCCCAAGCTTAACTCCAACCGAGCCATCGCCCTGTCCAACGGCATGGCCCCACACGTTGGCGAAAAAGCCAACCACGACGGTACCGCCACCGATGGCGACTCCTACCAGATGGTCCTGCACGCGATCGACGAGGCCGTGCGCAACGCCGTCTGCGTCGGCGCCGATCCCGAGCACATCGCGATCCTCGACAACTTCTGCTGGGCCAAGTGCGACGACCCCTGGCAACTCGGCACCCTCGTCCGCGCCGCCGAAGCCTGCTACGACGGCGCGATGGCGTTCCAAACACCCTTCGTCTCCGGCAAGGACTCGCTCAGTAACCAGTTCACCGCCGAGGACGGCAGCCTCATCACCATCCCGCAGACGATGCTGATCTCCGCGCTCGGGATCGTCAACGACGCGACCAAGGCCCGCACGATGGACGCCAAAGCCGCGGGCAACGCCCTCTTCATCGTCGGCCTGACCACCCCCGACATGGGCGGCTCGCACTGGTCGGGGCTCGGCGGCGGCACCGACACGATCCCCAAAGCCGACCTCACCGCCGGCCCCAAGAACGCCAAGGCCGTCGCCGAACTCATCGATGAACGACTCATCCAATCCGCGCACGACTGCTCCGATGGCGGCCTGCTCGTCGCCGCGGCAGAGATGGCCTTCGCCGGCCAAATCGGCCTGGACCTCGACCTCGCCGGCGTGCCCAACGACGTCTGCCTGCCCGAACAAATCTGCTTCGCCGAGACACCCAGCCGGTACCTCCTGGAAGTCCACCCGGATGACACGAGCAAAGTCATCGATCACCTGATGAAAGCCGGCGTCCCCTTTGGCCAAATCGGCTCCTTCGCCAACCACAACAACCTCACCGCCCGCAAGCCGGACGAGGGCCAGTTGCTCGACATCGACCTCGACACGTTGCGTGCCGCATGGCTCAAACCTTTGGACTGGTAGAGCTTCAGCACAGTTGTCAATGACCAATGCCCAAGCCTAAATGTCCAATGGCAAGGCACTCCGGTTCGGTCATTGGTCATTCCTAAACGGATCACGAGCCGTGCAGTTTGAATCACAATAGACATCATGCCTACAAGCGCCCCGCCTAACACGTTCTACCTCATCGATGGCTTCGCGCAGATGTTCCGCTCCTACTACGCCATCCGCAACGGCATGAACTCGCCCGTCACCGGCGAGCCGACCAACGCGACCTTCGCCTTCACCGACATGCTCCTGAAGATCTACCGGGACTACCACCCCGCCTACCTCGCGATGGCGATGGAGTCCAAGGGCAAGACCTTCCGCGACGAGTTCTACCCCGAGTACAAAGCGACCCGCGACCCGGCACCGGAAGACTTCAAGCAGCAAGTCACGCGCATGATCGAGATCGCCCGGGCCTTCGGCGTCACGATCCTCCAGGCCGAACGCTACGAAGCCGACGACATCATGGCCACGCTCGCGCACCAGACCCAGCAAGGCGGCTTCGACGATCTCGCGCCCGGCCTACTGCTGCGCATGGTCAGCAAAGACAAAGACCTTGAACAGGTCTTGTCCGACCGCGTCGTGCTCTTTGATGCGCATAAAGATGAAGTGCTCGACGCTTCGGCGCTCAAAGAAAAACGCGGGATCACGCCGCGGCAAGCCATCGACTACCAGACCCTCATCGGCGACAGCACCGACAACGTGCCCGGCGTCAAGGGCATCGGCCCAAAGACCGCTTCCAAACTTATCCAACAGTTCGGCAGCGTCGATGAGCTCTGCAAAAACGTCGATCAACTCAAGGGTAAACAAAAAGAAAATATCCAAACCGCGATCGACACGGGCGGCATCGACCTGTCCCGCCGGCTCGTCACCATGGCCACGGATGTCGAACTCGGCTTTGACCTGAAAGACGCCGAGACCGAAGGCACGTCAAAGATCGATGGGCCAAAGCTCAAAGAGCTCTTCCGCGAGCTAGGCTTTGGCCGAATGCAGGGCGACCTGGCGAAGCTGCTGGGTGAGGAGGCGGAGCAAGGCAAACCTCACGCAGAGGCGCAGAGTCGCAAAGGAAAGACAGAAGAGAAGGAAGAAGAAGCCGGGTTTGGTTTGTTTGCGAATCATGGCGACGGTGATTCTGAAGGAGCGGCCGAGCCTGCACGCGAAGCGAATAAGAATTACACCGCGGTTAAGACCGAATCAGGTTTGAAAGAGTTGGTTGCCAAGCTCAAAGCCCAGCCGTTGATCGCGGTGGATACCGAGACGATTGGGCTGGGGCATCATGCGGAGTTGTGTGGGATCTGCTTGAGCTGGGAAGAGGGCTCGGGGGTGTATGTCCCGACGAAATCGCCGGAGACGGACAAACACCTTGATACGCAGCAGGTGCTCGATGCGTTGCGGCCGGTCCTTGAGGATGCATCGATCCCCAAGTGCGGGCACAACATCAAGTACGACGATCTGGTCTTGCGTAACGCGGGATTGCGCATGCATGGCGTCGTGTTCGACTCCATGATCGGCGCCTTCCTCGCGGGCGCCCCCGGAATAGGCATGGACAACCTCGCGCTGTCCGAACTCGGCCACGCGTGCATCCCGATCAGTGAATTGATTGGGCCTAAGCCCCGCCGAAAGACCGACCCGCCTCAGAAGACGATGGACCAGATCCCGCTGGACATCGTCGCGCAGTACGCCGCCGAGGATGCAGACATCACGCTCCGCCTTTGTAACAAGCTAAAAACGGGCCTTGATGAACAGGGCATGACCGAGCTCTACGAGACGATCGAGATGCCGCTGGTCCACGTGCTCGCGACCATGGAACAGCACGGCATCCGCGTCATGCCCGGCATCCTTGATGCCCAGCGTGACGCGTTGCAAGAGCGCATCGACGAGCTGCGCAAAGATATCCTGGACCGCGCGAAGGCCGACTTCAACCCCGACAGCCCGAAACAGCTCGGCGAGGTCCTGTTCAACCAGCTCGGCTTCAAAGCGATCAAGAAAACCAAGACCGGGTTCAGCACGAACAGCGAGGTGCTTGAGAAGCTTGATGCGATGACCGCGGAAGAGCTGCAAGCCGTACCCGAAGACGCCCGCCCGATCCCGGGGCTGATGATCGAGTACCGCATGCTGACCAAGCTCGTCGGCACGTACTTGGTCGCTTTGAAAGAGGCGATCGCGGATGACGGCCGCGTCCATGCACGGTTCAACCAGACCGGCGCCGCGACGGGTCGCTTGTCTTCCAGTGATCCGAACCTGCAGAACATCCCGATCCGTACCGAGGTCGGCCGAGACATCCGCAAGGCCTTTGTCGCCGACCCCGGGCACAAGCTGATCGCGGCCGACTACTCGCAGATCGAGCTGCGCGTGCTGGCCCACCTCAGCGAAGACGAGGCGCTCATCGATGCGTTTAACAAGGGGCAGGACATCCACGCCGCCGTCGCGGCGCAGGTGTTCGGGGCTGATCCGGATGAGGTCACCAAAGAACAGCGAAATCGCGCGAAGGTCATCAACTTCGGCATCATCTACGGCATCACGGCCTACGGCCTGGCCCGACGCATCGACGACCTGGACAACAAGGCCGCCAGTGCGCTGATCGACGACTACAAGCATCGCTTCCCCGGCATCGACCGCTTCCTCAATGAATGCATTGAAAAAGCCAAGACCGACGGCTACGTCGAAACGATCCTCGGCCGCCGCCGAGCGATCCCCGGCATCCACGAGCGCAACGGCCAACTACGCGCGTTAGCCGAACGCCTCGCGATCAACTCCGTCGTCCAGGGCAGCGCCGCCGACCTGATCAAGCTCGCGATGGTGAACCTGCAACAGCGTATCGACCGCGAGCAGTTGCCTGCGAAACTCTTGTTGCAAATCCACGACGAACTGGTCATCGAAACCCCGACAAATCAAGCCGACGCGATGGCGGAGGTGTTGGTCGAAGAGATGCGCAACGCGATGGCATTGAAGGTGCCGTTAGACGTCGAAGCCGGCATCGGCGAAGACTGGTTCGGGGCGAAGTAGGGGGTTGGTTTTGATTGAACCGCAGAGGCGCAGAGGTCGCGGAGGGTGGCAGGGGCAGAGGCTTGGCGATGCCCCGGAACGAATTGTAGTTGATGCGTTTACGCCAGTTCGTTCCGGGTCTTCGCGGGCTCAGACACCGGCCACCCATCATATGACAAGCACTCCCATTCGTCCCCCGCGTGGTGACGCGGCGGCTGCTTTACTGCTTGCTTGTTGCCTTCCTTGGCGTCTTGGCGTCTTGGCGGTTAAAAAATCAGCCTGACACACGCGGTGCAGTGTTTCAAGGGTCGCGCTGCTCGCAGTGGTGGCGGGAAGCTTGGCGGGGCAAGGGTTGAGGGTGGGTTGATGCGGGTTGTGCGCGCGGGGTTGGGGTTTGGCATTGAATTGAGATGAGGTGTGATCAACTCTTCTTGGCGTTGGCCGTACATGATGATCGAACGGCCGCCCCTCACCCCGGCCCTCTCCCGGGGGAGAGGGGGCAAGGCGACAGCGCGCCGGTTGTGCGCGAGGGTCCAATCCGGCCTGCCATTCAAAGCGCGTGACGTAGACGTTGTGTGTCACATCGCAGTGCGCGAGTGCGTGAGGCGACTCACCCCACCTCATCGAGCACGCGTTGGGTCAGTTCCCAGAAGCCGAACTCTCTGAAGGGGGTCGCGGTGCCGGGGAGCATGGCGTGGCGTTGGGCGTGGTGGTTCCACTCGCTTTGGGCGGAGAACATGCGGCCACGGGCGGCCTCGGCGTCGTCGCGGTTGCCGGTCTCCTGGAAGCGGCGGTAGGCGACCAGGCCGGCGGTGAGGTCGCGCATCGCGGCGTAGAGGGACTCGGCGTAGATCAGCGTGTTGACCAGGGATTGCAGCCGGTCGTGGGCGCGGTCGCCGGCGAGGGTCTGCAGGAGGTGCCGGTCGGAGCTGATCTGCTCGGCGGCGTGTTCTTTTTCCTGCGCCGCGAGGTCCAGTTCGTGCTCGGGGATACGCTTGATGATCCGCCAGCAGGCCTCGGCGTTGAGCTGGTCGTCGCTGACCCAGTCCGCTGCGGGGTGCCAGCAGCTGCCCTTGGTCGCGGTGAACGGGCCGAAGTAGAACGCCTCGCGCGCGAGCTCGGCGGAGCGCTCGAGGATGCCGGTGACGGCGTTGATGAGGTCCGGCTCGTCGAGCTGCAATCGCTCCTTGCACCACTGCTTGGCGAGCCGCATCACGTTGGCATCGGGGTTGTCGGCGAGCTGCGGGACGGCGACCACGTTCGCGTCGATCCAGGCCTCGTCCTGCACGAAAGGGCCGCCCCACCCGCCGCCTCGTACCCAGGCCCAGAGCCCGGCGAGGTTGACTTGTTCGGTCACGTTTGCCAGCCCGCCGCGGTCGGCGTCGAACGCTTCTGGCATGCCGTCGCGCCAGAGCGTGGGTTGGTAATTGGGCACGCCACCCTTGCCTTCGAATTCGCGCTGGCATTCGAGTTCGTAGAGGATCGGTCGGTTCGCCTTTGTCTTGTCGCCCGCGATGATGGAGGATTGGTTCCAGGGCTGGTACCGCCAGAAGTCGGTCTGCGTGAACTTGAATGAGAGGACCAGGCGGTCGTCCTCGGGCTCGCCGGGCAGGCGGGCGACGATGCGCTGGGCCAGCTCAGGCGAGTCGTGGAAGCCGGAGGGCCGGACGTTCCACGCGCGGACGATGAGCTTGCGGTTGTGCTTGAGCGCGACGAGCTCGTAGGCCTCATCGATGGCGGCGATGACGCGGTCGGCCCGGCCGAGCTGGCTGCAGCGGGGGCAGTGCGGCGCGTACAGGTCGTTGCCGACGAGGTAAGGCAGGCGGCGGGCATCGGTGTCGCCCAGCCGGAGCACGACGCCGGCGGCCTTGGGCAGCCGGCGGATCAACGCCTCCAGCGCGGCCATGCTGCGCTGCACGGCCAGGTTCGACGCGGGGCAGAGCGTCTCGCACGAACCCTTGCAGCACAGCTCCTCGGCGTGGCTTTGAACATAGGACTTGGGCAGCACGAGCATGTCGTACGACAGGTAGACATCCAGGCCCGCGGCGGCGGCCTCATCGACCCGCCGGGCGGTCTCGTCGAGCTGCTGGCCGACCCACCGGCTGAGCTCGCGGTCGGCGATGTCCTCGGGCGAGCTGATGCCGGACAGGCCCGTGGTGTTGTAGAGGACCAGACCGTTGTACCCCAGCGATTTGAGCAGCGCGGGGTCTTTGTACTGGCTGGTAATGTCGGGTTCGCCGGGGTTTTGCAGCAGCGTGGCGAGCTTGAGCATGGGCGGGTCGATTCGTCGTTGGGGAACGCTGGTGGGCCTGACCTTAATCGTAACCCAACTCGGTCAGGTCGTCCTCGTCGAGGCCGAACTGGTGGCCGATCTCGTGCAGCAGCGTGACGTGGATCTGTTCGGTCAGCTCGTCACGGTTGACCTCCCGTCCGTCCACGATCCGGTACGCCGCCAGTCGGATAATCGGCCCGCGGAAGAGCATGATCTGGCTGGGCAGCTCGCCGGTGTCCTCGACGGAGCGTTCGGTCTCGGGCACGCCGAAGTGTATCCCGCAGAGGTCTTGGCCTTCGGCTCGGGTCATCCCGAGCGAAGCCAGCACATCCTCGCTCGGCTCGTCCTCCGCGACAACGCCCGACAACGCGACCACTTCCGCGGCGTCCGGCGGCAACACCTCGATCTGCGCTTCGAGGATCTCGTCGAAGATGTCACGCAGGGCCTGGGGCAGCATCGTCATCAAGTGTAGCCCGGCGGTAAGATGGCCGCGTGGCCAAACGACCGCACATCTTTGATCTGACGCCTGACGAACTCGGCGACGTCGTTGCCGGCCTGGGTATGCCGCGATTCCGGGCCAAGCAGGTGCTCGAGTGGGTGTACGCCAAGGGCGTTGCGGACCCGGCGCTGATGACGAATCTGTCGCAGGGCGATCGGGAACTCCTCGTGTCGGAGATGGACTTTGTGGTCGGCGGCGTGCTGCGGCACGAGCGTGCGACAGACGGGACACAGAAGCTGCTGGTCGACTGGGATGTGCAAAGCGGCGAAGCCCTTGTGGGTCATCAGAGCACCACGGGTAACGCTCTTCAAGTCCTCAACAACCCCGTCGGCGGCGGTGTGGATACGCAGACCGAATGCGTGATGATCCCGGCGAAGAGCGAGGAGTCCGGCAAGACGCGCAAGACTGCCTGCGTGTCGAGCCAGGTGGGCTGCCCGGTGGGCTGTAAATTCTGCGCGTCGGGGTTGGGCGGGCTGGACGGGAACCTCTCGGCCGGTCAGATCGTGCAGCAGGTCTGGCAGCTCGCTCGGCTGCCCGGGGTCGGGCGGATCAGCAACGTGGTGTTCATGGGTATGGGCGAGCCGATGAGTAACTTCCCGCGTGTGGTGAAGGCGGCGAAGACGATGGCCGCCGACTGGGGGCTGGGGGTCTCCGGCCGGAAGATCACGATCAGCACGGTCGGCGTGCCCGGGCCGATGAAGCGGCTGGCGGATGAGGACCTGCCGTTTACGTTGGCGATCTCGCTGCACGCGCCCAACGATGAGATACGCAGGAAGATTATCCCGTGGGCCGAGCGTGTGACGGTGGATGAGCTGGTCGAGGCGGGCCGGTACTACTTCAACAAGACGGGCCGAGAGATCACGCTCGAATATATCTTGTTGTCGGGCTTGAACGATCAGCCGGAACACGCGCGGGAGCTGGCGCGGGTCTCCAAGAAGCTGAGGAGCAACATCAACCTGATCCGCTACAACGAGGTCGCGGGCCTGCCGTTTATTCGGCCGGAGAACGATGATGTTTATCGTTTCCAGAAGATCTTGAAAGACGCGGGCCGGGTGGTGCACCTCCGTGCGAGCCGGGGCAGAGATATCGCGGCGGCGTGCGGGCAGCTGCGACACGAACACAGCAACTGCTGATGCAGTTCACTAAAAAATCGGCGCATAAAAAATGCCGAGGCCCACTGCTTCATTTCCATGGTGGCACAGAAGGCCTAGAAGTCGGTGTTAACAGGGGCTCGGCTAACACCAGTATCGGTCATGAAATCGAAAAAGATAAGCGTCACGCCCAGATTTATTTGCTATCGCACCGACGCGCGATACCGCACACAAAAACCCTCTCGCGATGAGAGGGCCTGCCAATGCACCCGGCAGGGCTCGAACCTGCGACCTTCGGTTCCGGAAACCGACGCTCTATCCAACTGAGCTACGAGTGCGATATCTTCTGCAACAGTCAAGAATAGCTCAGCCCAACTCTGCCCACAAGCAGTCGCCCCAATTACGATGCCCAAGCCGACCAACATCCCGCCCCACCCACTGGACCTGTACCGGCTCGCGGTGCAGCACCCACTCGCGGAAGTCGCGTTTGCCGAGCACGTGTGGTCGCATTTCCACGGGGACGACTCAGAGCCGATGCTGCTGCGAGAAGACTTCGCCGGCACGTGCGCGGTCGCCGCGGCGTGGTGTGCATCGGACCCTGAGCGGCAGGCGATGGCGGTCGAGCTGGACGAACCAACCGTGGCGTGGGCGGCACAAGCGTTTAAAGACCCGGACCTGCACATTGTGCAAGCTGATGTCATGGCGATCGCTGAGCCGGCGGTGGATGTGACGCTTGCGCTCAATTTCTCGGTGCTGATCTATCACGACGAAACATCGTTAGGCGGTTACCTGGCGCACGCCCTGGCGGGTCTGTCTGACGGGGGGGTGTTGATCCTGGATGTGTTTGGCGGTCCGGGGCTGGGCGAGTCGAGTGTGCAGGCCCGGCAGATCGAGCCAGACGAGAGCGGGTTTGACCCGTTCACATACCACTGGGAGCAGCGGGCATGGGACCCGCAGACCGGCCGGATCGACTGCCGGATCCATTTCGAGTTGGCCGGCGGTGAACGTCTCGAGGACGCCTTTGTATACGACTGGCGGCTGTGGCGGCCGGGGCAAATCATCGGTCTGGCGGAGCAGGCGGGCTTTATCGGAGCGGCCTTGTGGTGGTCTGATCCAACAGAACCGGGG
This sequence comes from Phycisphaeraceae bacterium, assembly GCA_019634195.1. Lineage (GTDB taxonomy): Bacteria > Planctomycetota > Phycisphaerae > Phycisphaerales > Phycisphaeraceae > JAHQVV01. Next base: position 9,141 of record JAHQVV010000049.1, read on the forward strand.
CGGTACAAACCCGTCCAAGAGGTGCCGCCTGGGCAGGACTGGGTGGGCTACGTGGTCTGCCGCAAGGCGTGATAAGCCTTTGGGGCGGTCATAAATCTTGATTCGTCCTTGTTTTGAGTTAAACTTAGGGCCTCCCCCCTGGGGCTCAGGACGCGAATGTTTAGCGGCCGACGGACCGGCCAACGACGCGACTAAGGACCCGCACCGTGCTGATATTGATTATTGCAGGCGGCCCCGACAAGGGCCGCATCTACGAACTGACCGACGGCGACCCGATCGTGCTGGGCCGCGAAGGCGATCAGGTCAAGCTCAACGACCGCAAGGTCAGCCGGGAGCACGCGCGCCTCTGGTCCGAGGGCGGCCAGTGGTACCTCAAAGACCTCGGCTCGCGTCACGGCACGTTCCGCAACCACGTCGAGCTCGACAAAGGCCAGCACGCCAAGCTCAAGGACGGCGACTACCTGCAGATCGGCAACACCGTCATGGTGCTCGGCCGGATGCAGAACCTCGCCGAGCGTTCCGCCCTGCTCGCGGATGGTTCGGTTGATCAGACGCCGGTCAAACGCAGCAAGATGCCGATGGTCGCGGCGGGCCTGGGCCTGGCCGCGGTGCTGGGGCTAGGCGGCTACGTCGCGATGCAACTCAACGAGTTGCGCAACGAGACGGTGCCACGCGAAGATATGGCGGCGTTGCAGGACCAACTGCTGGCGTTGAAGGAGCAGTCGGCCAAGGAAGCCGAGGCGATTAAGCAGTCGGCCGATCGCATGCAGGCCTCGCTCACGCAGACCACCGAGCAGATCACCGGCGCAACCGAGACGATCGAGAGCGTCCGCGACCCGCTCGTTGAGCAGCTCGAAGCCGCAAGGGTCCGGGCCGGCCAGCAGCAGCTCGCACTCGAGCAGATCGGCGATGCGCTGGCCAAGCAGTCGGATGACAAAAGCGAGCAGCTGCTCGCCGCGGTGTCGCAGGTCAAGGACCTGCTGGCCGACCAGCCGACGGGCGAGAAGCTGGTCGCCCGTCTTGAAGAGGCCATCAGCGACAACGCCCAGGCGGCAGGTGAGGCCGTGCAACTCGCACTGGCAGAGCACCGCAAGGAGTCGGCCCAGGGCGCGGTCGCCTCGGCCAAGCAGACCGAAGCGTTGATGAGCCGGGTGCTTGAGAGCCTGGCCAAGGTGCCGACGCGCGAGCAACTGGCCAAGGAAGTCAAGCTCGCGGTGGCGGCAGCAAAAGCGCAGGACGAGCAGTTCATGCGGCTGGTGCTGGTGGAATTGCGTCGGACCGGCGACCAGATCGCCACGGACGTCACCGCCGCGGTTGAAGAAGACGCGGGCCAGGCCAATAAGCTCATGCAGCAGGTCGTCGCCGAGTTGGCCAAGCGCCCGACCGGCGAGCAGCTCGCCGCGGACCTGCGCGAGGCGATGGATGAGGCCTTCGCCAAGCGCGAGACGAACAACGAAGAGCTGCCCGGTTTGATGCGCAAGGTGCTCAGCGAACTGGAACAGAGGCCGACCAGCGAACAGCTCGCCGCGGACCTCCGCCGTGTCATCGGCGAAGACGCGCAGCGGACCGAGCTGCTCGTCGCCCGCGTCATGAGCGAGATCGACCAACGCCCCACCGCCGAGCAGATCGCAAGCGAGCTGCAGGCGACGGACAACGAGTCCGCCGCGAAGACCGCCGCTTTGCTCGAAGAGGTGCTGGACAAGGTCGACAAGCAAGACCAGCTCGCTAACCAGATCGCCGGCCTGCGCAAACAGATCGAGACGATGCCCGGCACGAACACCAGCATCGTCAAGTCCGTGCTCAATCGGCTCGACGCACAGGATAAAAACAACACCGCCATGCTCGCCTCGATCGCCGAGCTGCGCAACGCGATCCCCGAGGACCTGCCCGGCACACTCGATAAAGTCCTCGCAGAACTGGACAAGCAGGTCCGCACCGACCAGATCACCGCCGCGATTGAAGACGCCGTGCAGCGCATCGCCGCCAAAGAAAACAAGCAGACCGCGGTGGCGATAACGACGCTGAGCAAACGGATCGATGCGCTGCCCGATTCCGAAGAGCTCGCTAAGCTCACCGAGAGCCAGGCCTCACTCGCCAAGCTGCTCGAAGCAAGCGACGCGCGGGAAGACATCGGCGAGCTCCGTGCCTCGCTTCAGAACCTCTCCGAGAAGCTCGCCAAGGCCGGCGGCGGTGACGAACAGCTCAAACAGATCCTCGCCATGCTCGAGAAGCGAGAGAAGACCGAGCTGCTCATCGCCGAGCTGCACGACGCGATGGACAACGAGTCGGAGAAGACCGAAGCGCTCAAGAAGGAGCTGCTCGCCTCGATCGCCGACGCCAAGCAGCCGGACACCAGTGCAACACTCAGCGAGCTGCTGGCGACGGTCCGCGAGCGGTTGATCACCGACGAGTCGATCCGCCAGGCGATCCGCGACGAGATGCGTGGCACGATCCTGCCCAACCAGAAGGCGCTGGCCGACGCACGCGACGTCACGACGACGGCCAGCCAGGGCAGCATCGATGACACCGCCACCGACAACCCCGCGATCAAGACGCGTCGGCTCACCCGTTTGGAAGCCGCTTATAAAAAGTCCTTCGAGACGGGGCAGCCCGTCACCATCGGCGCGGGCATCGTCGACCCCAAGACCGGCGAGATCTCCAAGGGCCGGCTCATCGACCCCGCCGTCGCCAAGGCCCTTGGGTTTGAGACCTGGCGCGACTGGTACCTCACCGATCGGCACGCCGAGCAGATGCGTCTGCAACGCGAGGCCCTGCTGCAGCGCAACGAGAGCGATGCCATCAACTCGGGCAGCGTGCAGCTTCCACCCGTCCTGGAGCAGCCCGGCAGCAGTCGGCCCGAGCAGGACTGAAACCCCAGCAGAATCGATTCAAGCGCGCAGTAACTGCAGCACCGTTTGCATGTCTTGTGGAACCGGTGCGTGCACATCGATGTCATCGTGCCTGAGTGATTGGGCGTGCAGCATCTGCCGAGGGGCTTGAATCGCCTGCTCGGCCGGCCCGTACAGCTTGTCGCCTACGACGGGGTGCCCCAACCCTGCCATCATGACTCGCACCTGGTGTAAGAACCCGGTGTGCAGGTCGACCTCGACGAGGCTTGCCCGATCGCCAAAGCGCTCCATCACACGCCAGGCTAACGAGCAGTACGTGCTCGACGGATGCCGATTGATACCTGCTTTGACAAGTGCGGGTGAGTGCTGCGCGACCCGGAGGTAGAGGATCTGCTGGCCCGTGTCTTGCGGCGATCCGTATAAAAGCGCCATATATTTTTTCCCCACACGGTGCTCCGCAAAGGCCGCGCGTAGCCTCACCCAAGCTGGCTCTGTCGTCGCCAGCAACAGCGTGCCGGAGGTGTCGTTGTCTAAACGGTGCACGATCCCGCTGCGGAGCCCGCCTTCGCCGACGCCAACGATCTCGGGGTGCATCGCAACGACGGCGTTGAGGACAGTGCCCTTCTCGCCCAGCGCATGGGGTCGTACGGGCATGCCCTCCGGCTTATCGACGACGAGCCAACCTTCACCCTGCTGGATAACGGTCAGCCGAGCCGTCGCGTCCGGCAGCGGGGCTTCGCCTTGTGCATAGTTTGCCGCAATCGATAGCCGGTCCCCGGCCCGCAGCAGGTCGCCTTTATGCTTGCGGCGCATCATTCGGCCGTTGCATGCGACCGCCCCCTGATCCAGCAGCCGCCAAACCGCCGCCCGCGACAGGCCGCGCCACTCAGCCACCGCCTTGTCCAGGCGGAGGCCTTCCTGGTGGACGGTCGTCTCAAGCGGGTCGGATTGTTCGGGCTGTGATGCCTGCATCGGTGGTAAGGGTAACAATGCGGCCCAGGGAGGTGGACGCCAATCGCTCTTGAACCGATATTGACGGTACCGCTTCATCGTGGGGATCAGGGCAAAAACCAACGCCAAACCCCGCCTGCAAGCCCCCACGTGCCGATCGCCCTCGGCAGGCCAGAGATTTCCTCCACACCGAACCGATGCACCCGCCATGCCCATCAGCGATCCAGCGCTCCGTCGAAAAAGACTCACCCGCCTACTGATCGTAGTCGCCGTGGTCGCCCTGCTCTGCGGCGGGTTGTTCGCCCTGTTCCAACTCAACCGGACCAAACCACACGTCGCCACCGAAGCGGAGCTCATCGCAGGGGCGAAAGAAGCGCACGCCGGTGATGCCTACGACGTGGTCGTCGACCTGCTGGAGAAGCCGACCAACCGAGACACAACCCTCGATAGTATCCAGGGAGACCCCGAACTCCTGCGGATATACATCACCGCGCGGCAGGACATCCCCCTGTTCAACGACCGGCACCTCACCCGCATCGTCGAGCCGCTAAAGCAACTGATTGAGCTGGACCCGGAAGACCGGCCGACCAAGCTCGAATTGCTTGACACGCTGCTCACACTCGAGCGCAATGACGAGGCCCTGAGCTTTGCGACACAACTGGTCGAGCAGTACCCCGGCGACGCGCTTGTCTTGAGGGAACTCGCCGAAGCACAGCTGCAAAAAAACCAGTTCGACAAGGCCATGCTCACGCTCCAGCAGGCCATCGATCTGGAACCGTTGCATGTCCCCACGCACGCGCAGGTCCTCGATATCCTGACTGGCAACGGCGAAGACATCGTCCCCTTCGCACAACGCGCGCAGTCGATCTATGACGCTCACACGCAAGACCCGCGCGGGGCGATGATCCTCGCCATGGCGCTGGAGGCGCAAGGCAACAACGTCCAGGCGGTGGAGCTGATGAAAAAGGCCAGCGCCATGGACCCGCCGGACCCCGCCGTCGTGCCGATGCTGGTGCAGTGGCTGGACCGGTCCGGGATGCATGGCCATGCCTACGAGTACCTGCAGCAGCACGCCGCCAACGGGATCGATACACCCGCGAGCCGGCTGGCGATCTACCGCGCGTTCGAGACCGGGGACTACGGGTTGATGCTGGCACGGCTCGGCGAGAGCGACCCGCAAGAAGCCAATACCGACCTGCTGGCGATGTGGGCCAGCGCGTTGATCCAGACCGGTGACGATGAGGGGGCGGATCAGCGCCTCGCCGAATTGACGGCCCGGGACAACGTGATCGCGACGACGTGGGGCAGGCTGCTCGAACTGGATCGCGAAGCCGACACCACCCCGGCCCAAACAATCAACGCGATCATGACGGCGCTTGAGTCGCCCGACGAATTCGAGCAGGCCCTGGCCCGTCGGCACCCGTACCTGATGCAGCGCTTGGGCGAAGCCTACCTCCGGGCCAGCGAACCCGAGATCGCCTTCAGCGCGATGATGGTGGCGACGCAGAACACCCAGACCTGGGCCCGCCCGCACCGCGGCTTGGCACAGACGCTGATGGAACTGGGCCAGCCCGAAGCGGCGCTATTCCATGCCAGGAGAGCCATGACCCGGCAAGAGCAAACCGCCTCACAGAAGTGGGTCGTCCTGGCCATGGCTGCGGCCGCCGATCCGGGCGATGATGGCGATGTCGATCGGGCGATGAAGGAAGCCGACCAGCTCCCCGCGGGATCGCCCGAGGCATGGGACGTGTTACCCGCCACGATCGACCTGCTCGCGCGCGCCAAGCGCGCCGAAGAAGCGACCACTCGAGTCAGCGATGCGCTCGCCAACCAACAGCCCCCCACTTCGAAGACGCTCGAGTCCCTGCTGCAGGTCGCGCAGCGGCACGGCCTGGGACTCGAAACTGCGCTGACCCAGGCGATCGAATCGGATTTCGGTACTACGCCCGGACTCGCGCTCATCCAGGCGCAGGCGATGGCGAAAAACGATGGCGTCGATAAAGGCCTTCAATGGATCGAAGAAGCCGCACCCGAACCCACCACCAAGGCTTGGCAGTTAGCGATCGCGGACTACCGCTTTGAAAACAGCACCGACCAGCCCGCTGCGTACCTCGCCAAGCTCGCGAGCACGTACCCGGACGACCTGACGCTCCAACTCGCAGCACTGCAGGCCAATCGCCCGGAAGAGCAGCCCGAGCTCTTTGTCACCGCGGTACAAAGGCTCCGGGAGCTTGCCGGCGACGCGACCATCCACTGGCGCATGCAACAGGCACGCGTAGCGCTGGCGGACCCAGACAACGAGCAGGCACTGCAGGACACCGTGTCGGCTCTTGGCGAAGCGGAAGGCTACAGCCCGGTCCACGCGGACATCCGGCTCGTCCTGGCGCGCTGCTACCTGCTCCTGGGCGACGACCTGGCGGCAGTCGAGCGCGCACAGGCGGCCCGTTCGATCGATCCGGACAACCCGTACGCCCTGCTGCTGCACGGCAGAGCGCTGCACCGTCTCAAGCGTTTTGACGAAGCGAGCCTGGACCTGACGCGCGTCGTGGGCGCCCCCGATCTTGAGCCGGGCATGCGCTTCCAGGCCTGCCTGCTGCTCAGCGCACAAGGGCAGTACGCGCCGGTGCGCAGAGCGATCGAGCAGATGTGGTCCGCCGGCCAGGCGAACAGCAAAGCGTTGGTCCTGCTGGCGCGGATCTATATCCGGGAGGCTGAGTTCGCCAAGGCGGACGTGATCTGCGATGCGCTGCTGCAGCAGCCCGACGCCCAAGCCCTGCGCTTTGTGGCGACGTACTCGTATCAGACAGGCCGGGCCGACCGCGCCAAGCAGGCGATCCAAGCGGCGCAGTCCGACCGGATCAGCCCGGCCGACCGGATGGTAATCCTCGCAGAAGACGCGGCACAGCGCGGCGAGATCGCCGAGGCGGTGACCCATATCAAGGCCTCCGTTGAGGAGCAGCCCGACAACCCACAGCGTTGGTACGACGCGGTAAAGCTGATGCTCTCGGTCGCCCAGCCGATTGAAGCGGCCCGCCTTGCCAAGCAAGGCGCAGCGGCCGTGCCCAACGAGACCGGGCTTTCCAGCCTTGCGAAGCAGGAACAACTGATCCAGCAGATCAAGGCCGACCCCGCCCTGATCCCGCTGGCGGTCAGTATCTTGACCAGCGAGGAATACCGCGGCCAGTCGATCGCGGCCTTGCAAATGACGCGCGACTTGGGCCAGTCCAAAGATGCCGCGATCGCGCTGGCCGACCTCGCGAAGAAGTACCCCGACTTCAAGTACCTGCAGGAGCTGGCGTGTGACCGGCTGCTGCGCACGGGCCTTGACGAACGCGCCTACCCCCTGGCCAAGTCCGCGATGGCCCGTTTCCCCGACAGCGCCGCGACCGCGCGTGTCGCCACGCTCGCCGCCTTCCGCCTCAACGACTGGCAGATGCTGCTGAGCGCCGCGAGCGCCTGGGCACAACGCAACCCACAAGACCGCCCCAACGCGGACCTGATGCGCGCCGCGGCGATGAACCAACTCGACCGCTACCCCGCGACGGTCAGCACACTGAGGCCATACGTCCAGCTCCAGGAAATGATCGGCCCGGCCAATGAGCTCCTGTTCGAGTACTACACCCTTGCCCAGGTCCGAAACGGGGATCACCCGGCCGCCTGGCAGCTCCTCAGGCCGCACATCGCAAGCAGCGAGCAGGCCCGTACCATCGCGCTCAAACGCATCAGCGAAGACCTCGACTCCGAGCAGGTCATCCGCGACTGGCACACGGTGATCGCGGAACACACCGGCGACAGCCCGCGTGCTCAGTTTGCCCTCGCCAAGGCCCCGTTCCTCGCCGGGCAGCGCCTAGATAGTGAGGCCCTGGTCCGCTTGGCCGACAAACGGCTGACCCAGCAGATCCTCACCGATGATGAGAACAATGTCGACATGGTGTATGCCAAGGGGCAGATCGCTCAGCGCCTGGGCAACCTCGAGGCGGCCGAGGCGGCCTACCGCGTGGTCCTTAACACCGTTAAGGATAATCCACTGGTCCTGAACAACCTCGCGCTGGTCCTCTCGGAACGTGGCGGCTCCTCCGCTGCGGAAGCGGAACAGCTCGCCACGCGGGCCGTCAAACTGTCGGACGACGACCCGAACCTGATCGACACGCTCGCGACCGTGCTGCTCCGCGGCGAACAATACGACCGCGCACTTGAGACAATCGAACGGGTGATCAATATCGACCCGAGTAACCCCGCTTGGCACATGACCAAGGCCGACATCCTCGAAGCCACGGGCGAGACCGAGCAGGCCGAGGTGATCCGGCAGCGCTACGCCCCGCACTTGCGACAATAAGACCAACGATTCAGAGCAGCGGCCCAAGCAGGCGGGCCATGTTTTCAACGAGCCTTATTCGGAAGGGCCTGTTTTCCCACTGCGCTTTGTCAAGCGCGTGGGACCGGCTCGTGTACTGCGTTTGCAGCGTTCTGAGCTGCTTGGCGAAGCCCGCGTCGTAGACGGCCAGTGTGACCTCGAAGTTCAACCACAAGCTGCGCATGTCGAGATTCACCGTGCCGATCAGAGCGAATGCCTCGTCGGCGACAAGTGTTTTAGTATGCAACAAGCCGTCAGCAAACTGCATCACGACCACGCCCGCGCCCAGCAGATCCGCATACTGCGAACGACTGGCCAGGCGGGCCATCACCGAATCGATGTGCTCGGGCACGATCAGCGTGACCGCGACACCGCGTTTGGCCGCCGCGATCAGCCCTTCAAGCAACGGCTCGTCGGGGATGAAATACGGCGTCGTCATGACCAGGCTTTTTTCGGCGCCGTAGATCGCCGTGAGCAGCGTCTCCCGGATCGCCTCGCGTGCAAAACCCGGGCCCGAGGGCATGAGCTGTGTCAGGGTGTCGCCCGTCGGCTCAACCCTTTGCAGGCCACCCTGCTCCTGAAAATCGCCGAGCGAATCGGCCGTCTCGATATCAAAGTCGCTCAAGAAAACCAGCCCGAGCGTCTCGACCGCCGGCCCGGTCACACGCACCATCGCGTCGCGCCACCGGCCGACACACGCTTCTTTTTTGAACAGCGCCGGGTCGGCCATGTTCATGCTGCCGGTATAGCCGACTCCCCCATCGATCACCACGATCTTGCGGTGGTTGCGCAGGTCCTGCCGACGGAACA
>JAHQVV010000002.1 GCA_019634195.1 Phycisphaeraceae bacterium
AAGCCCCAATCACGACCCCCGCGCGCACAGACGCCACGCCCTCAAACCATTCGCAACGCAGCCAAACAGATACAGCACCCCTCAGAACACCGTACTCGCCAAGCCCATGCACGGCGTGTGCGACACAAAAAACGACTCCCGGCCCTTTATCCTTTCTGACCGGCCTGAGCGAGCAGTCCCCCTTCGAAGCCCCGGGAAACCCCGAGCTACGCCTGCCAACGCACGAACAGCCCGCCGAACAAAGCGCAGCCGACGTGGTCGAGGCGCTCAAGGCCGCTGGGATCGTCTGAAGACGACATCAAACCGCCAGTCCCCAAAGCCGTTCAGGGCCCCAGCTCATCAGCCCATGTCCAAGTCCACGACGACCATGAAGAATCATAAAGAAACGCGATGTCACCGTTATTTTCGACTGGCAACTCGTCCACAGCGTAGGTCCGTGCACTACCGTCGCTCATGGCTTGGTTAAATGACCTGACACTCTGGCGCGCCGGATCAAGCGTCGCAGCAAAGCTACCCGCACCACCTATCGCGTGATTGCTTGTGAAACCGCCGGGCGAAATGATCTGGTTGTGGTCGGCAATCATCGGGCCAACGGTATCGCCGAGCCGGCGTGGTGAGTTAGCGCCGCGATAATGATGCGGCGACTCTTTGAGGCCCGTTAGTACGATATAGGAATCGATGCTAAAGGTCCCCTGGTATCCAAAGCCCCGACTTTTTGTTTCAACGAATGGGCACTGGAAAACATTTTTGTCCTTATCTTCATCATCGCTGACGTCGTGGTGAACAACCGTATCAGGATCATCCATCGGCAGTCCCATGCTGCGCAGCAGCAGCGCATCGCCACGGCTTATAACGTACAGCGGATTGAAGTTCCAATAATGGCCGGGGTTAACCGGGTCACCCTTCCAATCTGCGGTGACTAAATACCCCTTGCGCTCGACCGCCAACGCAATGAAGGCCTGAGACTGCGATCGCAGGTTAGCAAGACACTGAACATTCTTGGCCGAGTCGCGTACGCTGGCCAAACTCGGCAGCAGTATTGCGATCAAAATCGCAATGATCGAAATAACTACAAGCAATTCAATTAATGTGAAGGCTCGCTGCATCATAGATACTCCCGTGCTAGAGATTCAAAAGGCATCACGCCCATTTACAGGCGTGACACCACGTGAAGGAGGCAACCGATTATGAGCGTCGGCGGCGAGCAATCATCAAGCCGCCCAAGCCGAGCAGGGCGAGCGAGGAAGGCTCGGGAACAAGCACGTAGCCCACACCGATATAGATTTCTCGGTCACCGGAATTGGTGATCGCGCCTTCAACATCGACTGAGAATCCGGTCACACCGGACGCCGTTGTCCCGATCTTGGCGATCGAGAGATCGAAGTCACCGGTGCCGGGCGTAAAGTCGTCTCGGTTCTCGTCGTCGTAAGCCGCTAGCGTTTCGCCGGAGAGCGCCGCCTGGATCTCGGCGGTTGCGCCACCGGTCGTTGCGCCGTAGACCACATAGACGTCATACTGCCCGGTCGCGAGGCCTGAAACCGTCGTCGTTACAGGGATATTCGCTTCTCCGCCCCACCCCTCCAATAAGTTCGACGCGGTCAAATTGGTGCCCGTCAGGTCGATGCCGTATGCACCCAGCCTTGTGAGGCTATTTCCCCACAAGCCGTCATTGGCGTGGCTAGTGGAAGAAAAGAATGTGTTGCTGCCATCTGTCCTCGCCGTGTTGCCTTGGGTGCCTCCTGAGTTGAAGGCCTGCACACCGACGATTTCGAGAGTTGTTGAGCCGACGACATCGGCTGAGGCGGATGCCCCTGCGAACAGGCCGGCGGCCACGGCGGTGCAGAGTGCGGTATAGGTCATCGAGTTCTTCATGAAATTCCTCCCGAATAGGGATTAGAGATAAAGGGACAAAGCGTCCGCATAAACTGTGGCGCAACGCGAGCCACATTAAGAACAGTCATCCGGTGAAAGCACGAACGTGATTGCAACTTCACCAATCAGTCTCAATGCCATCGCGGTGCATGAGCCAATGGTCAAGACCATTGTTTTTTAGAATCACGGGGATTCCTCCTGTAAGAGTTGTTTTGGGCGTGCTAACGGAAGCATCCCACAGAGTCATGTATGAAAACATTTCACAGATGGCCGCCGATATCCGATCGGGGTGATACGAATCAGTGCGTGCGATTAGAAATTGTTACGGCCTTTCAGTAGCTCATAGTGCTGGCGAATCGTTTCCGCCGTAAGTGCCTTGTCGTAGATTGCAAGCTCATCGATCATGCCGTCGAAGAAGCGTTTGTCGTCTTTGGGGCCTGCCAAAACGGTGTTGGCGCCAATCCTGACGGTGAGTTCTCGGTCGAACAATGCGGAGTCATCGGTCCCGACCGAGTTCAACTCGCCGTTGATGTACAGCTTCATACTTGGCCCATCTTTCACTGCGGCGACATGCATCCACTGCCGGGTCTGATAGGCCTGACGCGATATCACACGCGTGCCTTGAAGTATTGAGCTGCCCGGGGGGTTGCGGTGCAAGAATCGGAAGCGTTGAGACTGGCTTTTGAGCGATATGGCATCGGATTGACGGTGGAATGACAGGGCACCGGCAACGAGTTCTGCTTCTGAAGCGTCATCTGGCCGGGAGGTAAGTGTGAGTACACTCCCATCGTGTATCCGATTGGTCAGTACCCAGCATTCGAATGTGTAAGAAGTTGCCCCGGATAATTCAGAAGCCGCTTGGTCCAACTCGATATAGCCGCCCGAGAATACGGCCGCATTTCCCACGCCGGTATTCTCTGTTGTGACTGCGTCGATGACGCGTCCATGATCATTCTGCCCCACCTCGTTCAGCACGCGTCCGTCTGGCCCGATCTCTTCGAAACGATAGTAGGCCAAGGGGCGTTGGGCCTCGACCGACGAGGCGTATCTCTGGATTGCCTGATAGCTCAGGCCACTGACATCGCTTGCGAATTGCTGGGGCTGGGCTTGGATTGCTGTAAGGCGCGCGGCATCGTGGGAGAACTGATACGCTTCACCGTGCTTGACCGCGATCGCCCTCTGGTGATTGCGTTTCAACACGATCTCGCCTTCAAAGACATGGACTTGTGTAACGTCGTTGTCTGCAACATACACGCCAAACTCGGTGCCAATATCGGTGATACGGGCGCCGGGCGTCTGAACAACAAAGCCCTTGGAAGAATCGGTATGACAGAAACCGACGAGTTTGCCGCGGTGTAGGTGCAGGGCGTTATCGTTGTCGAGCAGTTCGACTGTGGCGGGCGATTCGAGGATGACGACCGCACCGCGGTTGGTCGTCATCTCGGCGAAGCCATCGATGAGTGCCAGGTGCTGGCCAGCGTACAGCGTGTCGCCCGGAGTGGGCGCGGTCTTCCCGCCGGAGGTGTCCCAGAGGGTTTGATCCGCCGCCGTGAGCATGGCCACGGCGCGTTTGGCGGGGCCTGCCGTTTGATCTTCCGTAACCCGCTTAGTGATCGGGGTTTCCGGCACATCGCTGTGACTGAGAACCACCGCCAACATACCGACCAACGCGAACAACGCCGCGAACGCCACGCCGCCGACCAGCACGCGCCGACGCAACACCCGCTGCTCCTGGGCTTTGGCCCGGCTCACCTGCTCCTCACGCCAGGCCGCGAAGTCCATCGGTGGTTGCAGGCTGTCTTCATACAAACTCGCCAGCTCCGCCATCGCCGACGCCGCGCCGCCGTCGTTGGGCGAACGGTTCAACCCGAACCGCTCGGCCTGCTGCCGGTACGCGATCTCCGACTCGATCATCTGGTGCAGCTGTGCCAACTCCGCAAACCGCTTGACCCGGCGATCGTCTTCCTGCAACAGCGCCTTGAACTCGGCCTGTTGTGCTTCGTCAAGGACCTCATCGAAGTACCCCGCGGCGAGCTGCTCGAAGTGTTCGTCGTATGGAAGGCCGCTCATTGAGGGCCCCCTTCCGTTTTCAAGCGCTGGGCGATGCATTGCTCCAACGCTCGGCGGATCGCAAAAAGCTTCTTGCTGATCCGGGCGGGCGTCTCGCCGAGCTTGCTCGCGATCGACTTCACCGGCACCTGCTCGTAGTACCGATTGCTCAGCAGCGATTGCGCCTCGTCGGGCAGCTTGGCCATGCAGGTCCGCAGCGCATCGACGCGGTCCTCGTAACCCGAAGCGGCGTCGGCGTAGTGCTTCGTAAACGAATCGGACAGGCCTTCGTCGAAGATCAGCTTGTCCTGGCCGACGGTGCGGTAGTGTTGGAGCACTTTGTACCGGGCGATGCCGATGACCCAGGCCTCGAAGCTGCGTTGGTCGTCGTAGTCGTCCATCTTCTCGACCGCGGTCAGCGCGACGCCCTGGACGATGTCGTCCGCCGCCGCACGGTCGCGCACCATCGCCCCGACGTAGCCCGCCAAGACCGGCTGGGCCTTGAGCCAGAGCACCGTGAACCGGGATGTTTTCTCGCGTTCGGTGGGCATGAGTATTCCGAGATAGATGAGATGCAGCCGCATCCTCTATTTAGTTCTTCACAGATACCAACGAAATCTTCCCTTCAAACAAAATTTTTGATGTAAATATCAAAAAACGACGCTTCAAAGGCCCAAAAAAGCCGTTAGCATGGCCTGTCACCCAAGGAACCCCCATGTACAAACTCGCCCCCGCCCTGCTTGTCCTCACCCTCTTCACCGCCTGCTCGGCCACCGCCGACAGCCACGCCAAGCACGAAAACGACGCGCCAAAAGACGACGGCTGGGTCGACCTCTTCAACGGCAAGGACCTCACCGGCTGGAAAAACCCCTACGAATGGGGCGAGGCCAAAGTCGCCGACGGCGTCATCGAGCTCACCGCCAACCGCAAGTTCTTCCTCACCACCGAGAAGCAGTTCAGCGACTTCGAACTCGAGGTCCAGGTCATGCTCCCCAAGGAAGGCAAGGCCAACAGCGGGATCATGTACCGCTGCCACGTCGAGAAGAACAAGGTCTTCGGCTACCAGGCCGAGTGCGACCCCACCGACCGCGCCTGGTCCGGCGGGCTCTACGACGAGGGCCGACGCGGCTGGCTCGCACCGACCAAGAGCCCCGAAGACAAAAAGATCAAGCTCGTCAAAGCCCCCAAGGGCGAGTGGATGAGCTACAAGATCAAGTGTGTCGGCGACCACCTGCAGGTCTGGGTCAACGGCAAGCAGACCACCGACTACAAAGACGACGTCGACGCCAAGGGCTACATCGGCCTGCAGCACCACGGCGAAAAAGGCCAGACCTACCGCTTCCGCAACATCCGCATCAGAGAGATCCAGGCAGAAGAATAGGCCCAAGCCGAGCCCTGAACCCGCGGACAAGCCACGCCCCAATGAAGCCCGGGCCAGGCCAATTGAAAATCGCAGGCAGGCGTTTGAACACGCCTGCCTGCGATATTGTTAGGTGGATCGACCATCGCTAGATGAACGGCTGGCGTCTTCTAGTTCACGCGTCCCTGCAGCATCCCGGGGTTGCCGCCGTGCCTGACGCTGTAGTCGATGTTGTCCTGATCGGCGTGCGGTGCTCCGGGCAGATACTGCTCCATCTCGGCCGAGCCATCGACCCGAGCGACCTGCGTGCCAAGTGGCGCGTTGTTGCTGTCCTCCGCAGTGTTACCTGTCGCGTTATAGAAGCCATCGCCCCGCCTAGTGTGCGGGACGACGTGCCAGTCCACTCCGATTCGACCGATGGTGACATCCGACCAAATCGTCTGATCCGACGGTGCTTCCAAGTTCTCCGGCGGCGACTCCTCGCCTAGCCACCGCGAGTCATCCAACGCATTGGCAAGGTAGCCGTAGCCCCAGTGGTAATTACCGTTTGCTGCGGGATA
>JAHQVV010000050.1 GCA_019634195.1 Phycisphaeraceae bacterium
GCTCGGCGGCCTCCAGATATCTTCCGGCATGCTCCCCGCCGACCCGCAGGTGCATTACCTCGGGCATCGCGACAAGATCGGCCCCCTGCCCCGCCGCCTCGCGCACCAGCTTTTCAGCCTGCGACAGGTTCGCCGCGACATCATCCCCGCTGCTGAATTGGACCAGGCCGACCTGCATGGCTAAAGCCTATCACTTCGTCTGCCTATCGACCGGCCGACGCACCGGCGTGCCGTCCGACCACCGCCCGACATCGAGCGCCGCCTCGCCAAAGACCAGCTCGCGTTGCGTGTCGTCGCCCTGCGCCGTGGCCTGCAACGCATCGAACCACCGCCAGATCGCCAAGTCGTACGCGTTGACCCGGCCCTGACTGGCTTGGTTCGTCGTCCAGGCCATCGGCAGCATGTGGTCCGCGATAATCGCCGGCTCGCCGTGCTCGTCGGTCCGCAGCAGCAGACGGCGTTTGTCATCCGCTTCGACCTGTTCCGCGTTGTCGTAGATGCGCTGCCCGGCCTTTGAGCTGACAAAGTAATCGTTCTCGACATCCACGATCAGCATCAGCGTGCCTTGCGGGATCGTGCCGTGGTCTTCGGTGATCTTCGGGAACAGCGCACCGAGCCCCTTGTCAGACCGGGTGTCGCCGGGCTGCAGGAGCATCAACGCGTGAGGTGCGGGTAGCTTGAAGTGGTCGGGCCGGGCCGCGAGGTTGGCGATGATCGTGCCGCCGAGTGAGTGGCCGACCATCGTGAAGCGGCCTGTGTCGGCGAGCTTGTGTTGCCTGCCATCGCATCGCTCAAGCGCTTCGCGGACGGCTTGTGCGGTGTTGCCGGTGAAGGTCGTGGGATCGACAAGCCCGCCGGTGTGATAGGCCGGATAGATAACGATGTTGCCCCTGCGGACCAGGTGGTTGATCCATGAGCGGTATGCACCGTGGTTGGTCAGGCCCATGCCATGCGCAAACAAAACCACGGGCAGGGGCTGTTCGCCGGCTTGGTCGGGCTCGATGATCCAGTAACGTTTGTCTCCCTCGCCATAGCCCGTCGCGAGCGTCCGGCTGTAGGGGTAGTCCTTGCCGCCCGGGCCGGTCTCCGACTGCGTTGGCGGCGAGGGCGACTCCGCCAGAGCAGGACCGATCGCCAAGGCGGCACAAAGCAACAAGAACCCGAAACTCGGCCAGTTCCTACACGGCATTACGTTATCTTAGTCGTGCAACGTCAACCCCGTCTGACTCATGGAGCCTGCCATGCACCAATTGCCTCGTATCGCGCTCGTCGCCCTTGCCGCCGCCCTATGCACCGCCTGCACCAACCAAGGAACCACCGTGTCCAACACGCCTGAAGCCTACGGCCCCCTACCCGACGGCACCACCGCCACGCTCTACACACTCACCAACGCCAACGGCCTGACCGCCACGCTCACCGATTTCGGCGCGACCCTCGTCTCACTAAAAACCCCCGACCGCGACGGCAACCTCGCCGACATCACCATCGGCTACGACACCCTCGGCGGCTGGGTCAACGACGGCAGCTACATGGGTGCCACCGTCGGCCGATACGGAAACCGCATCGCCAAAGGCAAGTTCACCCTTGACGGAACCGGGTACACCCTCGCCACTAACAACGGCGACAACCACCTGCACGGCGGCAACGTCGGCTTCAACAAGAAGCTCTGGCAGGCCCAACGCATCGAGGCCATCGACGGCGAGGGTGTCCAGTTCACCTACGTCAGTCCCGACGGCGAAGAGGGCTACCCCGGGCAGCTCACCAGCACCGTCACCTACCTGCTCAACAACAGCGACGAGCTGGTCATCAGTTTCGAGGCGACCACCACCACGCCGACCGTCATCAACCTCGTGCACCACACCTACTGGAACCTCACCGGCGACCCGAGCCAAACCATTCTCGATCACAAACTGATGCTTATTGCCGACGGCTACGTCCCGACTGACGCGGCCGGCATCCCCAACGACGGCATCCAGCCCGTGAAGGACACGCCCTTCGACTTCCGGTCCGCCACGCCGATCGGCGAGCGCATCAATGGCGACCACCAGCAACTCATCAACGGCAAAGGCTACGACCATAGCTGGGCGGTGAATGGTGACGCCGGGACGCTGCGCATGGCGGCCGTGGCGTACGACCCCGCGTCGGGGCGCATCATGCAGATCAAGACCGACCAACCTGCGATCCAGTTCTACACCGGCAACTATATGGACGGCAGCTCTACCGGTAAGGGGGGCGTCCCGCACAACCTCCGCACCGGCTTCTGCCTGGAGACGCAGGTCTTCCCCGATTCGCCGAACCAACCACAGCTAAGCAATGCCGTCCTACGCCCCGGCGAGACGTACACACACACGATGGTCCATGTGTTCAAGACGAAATGATCGAATCATCTGATGTGTAGCGTGTGACGCGCAGCGTCCCGTGCGAAGCGTTTAAGATGACTCGAAACGGGACGCTTCGCGTCACCCGCTACACACGAACATCAAGGCTTGTACTTCGGGTTCTTCTCGGTTGGGACCGGGGCATCGACCGCTTTGTGCCATAGTCTGAGCTGGGCCAATAGCTTTATCCGCATATCCAAGTTTTTTTGTGCGAGATTATTTTGCTCGCCCGGATCAGTCTTCAAATTGAATAACTCGGTCTTATTCGTTTCGAAGTAGTTGATCAATTTCCAATCCCCCATGCGGATCACGCTGCAAGGCGTTGCACGCCAAGGCGGACGCTGCGCCTCGGCCCCTTCACCACCCTCGTAGCCCTGCAAGTAGCACGGGAAGTGGAAGTAGATCGCGTCCCGGCCAAGCGACTGGCCGGGGTCGCGCATCACCGGCAGTAGGGACACGCCATCAACCGGCTGCGTCGTGGGAAGCTTGCCCTCGCCAGCTTCCGCGAGCGTCGGGAAGAAGTCGAGCAGCACGACCGGTTCGTCGAAGGTGGCCCCCGCCTTCGTTACGCCGGGGTACTTCACGAACAACGGCACACGGATCCCGCCCTCGTAGAACATGCCCTTGCTGCCACGCAGCGGGTGGACATCGGTCACCCCGCCGTGCCCGCCGTTGTCGGAGGTGAAGACGACGACGGTGTTGTCGGCGAACCCGTGCTCATCCAGCGCGGCGAGAAGCCGGCCGATGTACAGGTCCATCGCCTCAACCATCGCGGCGTACTTGGGGTTGCTGTGGTGCTCGCCCTTCTCACGCGCGTCCGCGGCGGCCGCCATCTCCTTGATGGGTTGGATCGGCGTGTGCACGTTGTACAGCGGCAGGTAAAGAAAGAACGGCTTGCTCGAATCCTTCTGCTTGGCGATGAAGTCCGCCGCCTCGCGCGTCAGACGCTCGGTGAGGTACTCGCCCTTGGGCCCGTCATCGAGGTACCTGTTTTTGTAAGGGCTGAAGTACGACTCGGGGTGCCCGCCGTGATGCCCGCCGACATTGATGTCAAAGCCCTGCGTGGTTGGCCCGCCCTCGTCGCCTTCGCCCAGGTGCCACTTGCCCATCTGCGCGGTCGTGTAACCGGCCTTCTGAAGCACTTCGGCGATCGTCACGACGTCCACCGAGAGCGTGTCGTTGTTCTCCGTCGGGATCAGCATCCGATCACTAGCCTTGCCGCGTTCAGAGCTGCCGACGGTGTACACGCCGGTGCGCGGCGCGTACATGCCGGACATCAGCGCCGCGCGGGTCGGTGCGCAGTTGGCACAGTTCGCGTACGCCGCGTTGAAGACCATCGACTCACTGGCCAGCTTGTCGAGGTTGGGCGTCAGATAATAATCACTGCCAGTCACACCCAGGTCGGTGTAGCCCAGGTCGTCGGCGATGATAAACAGGATGTTGGGCTGCTTGGCGGGGGCTTGTGCTTCCGCGCTCGTTGTCGACGAGCAGCCTACAGCGAACAGAGCGAGTACGACTAGAAAAGTATCCTTCATAGCCAACAGTCTAGTACTACTACGCCTTGAGTCCTTCGAGCCGGCCCGTCGCATCGCCGAATTCTGCGACGTCCGCGCCCATGCGGTCGAGCATCGACACGTACAGGTTGCAGAGCGGGGTTTCCTTGCGGTAGTTGAGCAGCCGGCCGGTGCTGATTGAGCCGTTGGCGCGGCCGGCCATGACCATCGGCAGGTTCTCGTGGTTGTGCCGGTTGCCGTCGCAGATGCCGCTGCCAAACAGGATCATGCTGTGGTCCAGCAGCGAGCCGGTGCCGTCGGGGGTATCGGCCATCTTCTTCACGAAGCGGGCAAAGCCCTCGGTGTAGTAGCGGTCGATCTTGCGGATCTTCTCGACCATCTCCGCGTTGTTGCGGTGGTGGCTGAGGGTGTGGTGGCCGTCGAGGATGTCCAACTCGTCGAAGCGTTTGTTGCTGCCGCCATTGCCGAGCATGAAGGTGCTGATCCGCGTCACGTCCATCTGGAAGGCCAGCCGCATCATGTCGTACATCAGGTCGATGCGCTCGGACAGCTTGGTCGGCTCAACCGCCGGCGGCTCAAAGTCGGGCACCACGATGTCGTCGCTGCTCTTGGCCATCTGCACGCGTCGTTCGATCTCACGGATCGAGGTCTGGAACTCATCGATCTTGTTGCGGTCGGACTTGCCGAGCCGACGCTCAAGACGCTGGGTGTCCTGCATCACATAGTCGAGGATGCTCGCGCGGCGGCGGAGGCGGTCCTGTTTGCCGGCCTCCGCTTCGAGGTTGTCGAAGTCCAGCTCGCCGAACATCCGCTCGAATACATCCAGTGGGTTGGTCATCTTGGGCACAGGCGAGTCTTCATCCGCCCACGAGACGTTGGTGGAATACGCGCACGAGTAGCCCGAGTCACAGTTGCCCGCGGTGCGTCCACGCTCCATGCCGATCTCCAGCGAGGGCAGCCGCGTCTCGCCGCCGACCTGCTGCGCCGCGAACTGGTCGATACTGATGCCCAGACGGATGTCGTTGCCCGAGGTCTTGCGAGCCTGCGTCCCGGTCAGGAAGGTGGCGGAGGAACGCGCGTGGTCGCCGGGCCCGTCGCCGTTGGCGCGGGCCTTGTCCAGCGTCAACCCGGTCATGATGTTGACGTGTTGGCGGACGCTTTCGAGCGGCTTGAGTGTTGGTGAAAGCTGGTAGCGAGAGCCGTTGCCCTTAGGCAGCCAATGATCGTAGTTGACGCCGTTGGGCGCAAAAACGAAGGCCATGCGGGTCGGCGTCTTGCTGCCACCGGCTGCGGCGAGCGCCTGGGTCGCGCCCAAACCGCCGGGGGCCATCGCGTCGAGCATCGGCAACGCCATCGCCACGCCCAGGCCCTTGAGCATGGTCCGGCGGGACAAGGGCTTGGCCTGCCCGGTGATATTGAAGTTCGTCTGGTTGTCGCGGGCGGGTTGGGTCATGGCTGGGTCTCCCTGCCTCGGGCTTTGGTGAACGCGTCGCTCAGGACGATGGCCTCGATCAATGATCGCATACGATAGCCGTCATCTTCAACACTTTGCACGATTTTTTTAGTCGTAGGCCGATCAAACGGCTCGGTACCCCGTCCCACGGCGTAGGTCAGCATTTTTTTGGCCAGGTTCTCGACGAACTCGCCCTGCCGCTGCAACATGGCTGCTTTGAGCTCGATCGGGCCGTTGAAAGCGACCCCGCCGGGCAGTTCGCCGGAGGCGTCGATGGGCTTGCCTTGCTCGCGGTCGCGCCAGGCGCCGATGGCATCGAAGTTTTCCATCGCCAGGCCGATCGGGTCCAGCCGCTTGTGACAGACGGCGCAGTTGGGGTCCGCAACGTGGGCGGCGAGCTGCTCGCGGAGTGTCTTGTCCTTGCCAACCGCCTCGGTGGCCTGCTCCAACGGGGGGACGTCCGGCGGCGGCGGCGGCGGCGCGCTGCCCATGAGCTGGGCCAGGACGTAGTCGCCGCGCTTGACCGGGCTGGTACGCGTCGCGTGGCTGGTCACGGTCAGCGTCGCCGCCATGGTCAGCACCCCGCCGCGCGTCGAATCCGCGGGCAAATCCACCATGCGGAAATCGTCGCCACGGATGCCACGGATGCCGTAGTGATCGGCCAGCGTCTCGTTCAGGAACGTGCGATCGCTGTCCAGGAACGACAGCACGCTGCGGTTGCTTCGGAGCACGTCCGCGAAGAAGTGCTCGGCCTCGCTACGCATCGCCTCACGCAACTCGGCATCAAAGGCAGGGAACTTCCGTGTATCCATCTCCAAGCCATCCAGCTTACGCAGCAGCAGCCACTGGCCGGCGAAGTTTTCGACCAGCGCATCGGACCGCGGGTCTAGCAGCATGCGTTGGACCTGCTTCTTGAGCGTCTCCGGCTTACGCAGCTGCTTGGCCCGCGCCAAATCGAGCAGGCGATCGTCGGGCATACTCGACCAGAGGAAATACGACAGCCGCGAGGCGAGCTCGTAATCATCGAGCTCGTAGATAAAACCGGGGTCGTGCGGCTTTGGGTTCCTGATCGGGCGGTACAAGAAATTCGGCGAGACAAGCGTCGCGGTGAGCGCCAGGCGAACAGCAGACTCGTAATCGTCTCCCTCCGCTCGAGCGCCGCGGTACAAGCGGAGCAGCGAGGTGACCTCGCCCGTGTCCGCCCTGCGGCGGAAAGCCCTTGTGGCAAATTTTTCGATCACCTGACGCGCCGCCTGCGACTCGGTGATGCGCTTGCCTTGCTCAACGCCGGGCAGGCGGTTGCCTTTGTCGTCGGCCGTGGGTTTGATGAAGAAAACCTCATCGTAAAACCCCTCGTTCTTCATAGGGTCCAGCGCGAGATCGACCGCCTTCTCGGCGCTCTGCAAGAACTTCTCCAACTGCAGGGTCGACATCGACAGCACATCCGCGTTGTTGTCGAAGCCGTAGCCCGTATCGTCGCTGGGAAGGGACTCCGCCAGGTCGTGCTTAGCCGGGTCGATGCCCAGCAGGTCGCGCATCGTGTTGCGGTACTCGCTGCGGTTGAGCCGATGGATCGTGTACCAGCCGGGGTCGGGCTTGGCGTCTGCGGGGTAGTACTCGGCGGCCTGGTCGACCCACTGCTGGATCGTCAGCTTTTCATGCGCGGTGGGCTGAGGCTTTTTCTCCGGCGGCATGAGGCCCGCGCCCATCACCTCGACGACCGTGAGCCAGTCCTCCGCGCTGTCCATGATCGACTTGATATCGCCCGCCTTGTCGAGCGCAACCCCGCCCTTTTTCTTGCCGTTGCCGTGGCACTCGTAGCAGTACTTGCGGATCAACGGGCGGACGTCGCTTTTAAGCCGCTCTTCGATCTTCACCGCGAGCGGATCGCGTTTAGCGTGGGACTTGACGGGGCGATTGGGGGCCGCCTGGGCAGCGCCCTGCGCGTCGGGCTGCCATGCGAACAGCGAGATGGTCAGCGCGGCACCACCGATCAACAGTAGTGGCACGACAACCCGGCAGGTTTCAACAAGTTGTGACAAGCGATCTCGCATAAAAAACCGGCCGGACTCCAGCGCGACGCTGGGCAGCCGCCACCATTACATCATCGACCGGAGAGCCAGCCCCATCAACAAAAAACAGGCCGACCGCGTCAAAACGGCCGGCCTGTCATAGCTGTTATCGACTACTTATAATACTTAATCGCCCTTGTCCGCCTTGGCCTCGATCTTCTGGAGGAACGCGAAACGCCCGTTGGCGTTCCACTCGGTGATGATCAGGTTGCCGTCGTTATCGAACGACAGGCCGTGCGGGGCGTTGAAGAAGCCCTCGGTCCAGTCCTTCGGGGCGACGCGGTAGTTGGCCCGCTGGCCCTTGTTGGGGTTGTCACCCAGGACGCTGACGACCTTGTTGTCCTTGCCCAGCACGACGGCCCGGCCGGCGAGTTCCGCAACAGCGGCGAGGTCGCCATGGAACACGACCGCACACGGGCGACGCAGGCCCGTCGTGGTCACCGCGATGAACTCGCCCTCGAGCGTGAAGGATTGCAGCCGGCCGTTCTCACGGTCAGCGATCAGCAGGGTCGGCTCATCGCCGCGGTAGTCAACGTTGATGCCGTGGCAGGTGTTGAACTGGCCATCCCCCTTGCCACGCTCGCCGAACTGACGGATGAACTTGCCTTCTTTATCGAACTGATAGATGAACTGCGAGGCATAACCGTCTGCCAGGTAGATATCGCCATCCGGGCCCACCGCAACGCCGGTCGGGTTGAAGCCGCCTGCCTTGGACTGTTCGGGCTTGCCCAGCCGCATCAAGACTTCGCCGTCGAGTGAGAGCTTGACCGCGCCCTTCTTGCCCTTCTGCGCGTTCTGCGCACCGTAGAGGTAGCCCTTGCCGTCCTGCTCAACGTAGACCAGGCTGTGCAGGCCGTGCTCGCCTTTGGCGATGCCCTTCTTGACGTTGCCGTCCTTGTCGTAGACGAGGATGCCAAAGCCGTCCTGATTCGGCGAGTTGAGCGTGATGTAGATATTGCCGTCCTTGTCGACTGCGGCGCTGCCGTGCGTCGGGCCGAAGTGCTCGCCTTTATGCACCTTCGCCCAGCCGGGAATGGTCTTGAACTGGTGGGCGCCCTGGCCGAGGACAACGCTCTCGGTGAGTGCTCGGCTGGGCCGGTCGTGGTGGGTGTGCCCGGCACCATCGTGGGCCAAGGCGGCAGGCGCGAGGACGAAGGCGGCGGCGAGGATCAGGCTTCTCATAACTGTTCTCCGAGGAAGTGGTTTGTACGAGCGGACATATTAACAACCGCCAGCCGATCGAGGCCGATTAAGGTGAAGAAAGACGTCAGAAAAACTCTACGCAAACAGTTCTTTCTTCACGTGCCCATGCACATCCGTCAGGCGGAAGTCCCGGCCCTGGAAGCGGTAGGTCAGCTTCTTGTGATCGATCCCCATCAGGTGCATGATCGAGGCCTGCAGGTCGTGGATATGGATCGGGTTGTCCGCGACATGCGCACCCCACTCGTCGGTCTCGCCGATGACCGCTCCGCGCTTCGTCCCTCCGCCGGCCATGAACATGGTGAAGCAGGTCGGGTGGTGGTCCCGGCCGAGGAAGCCCTTGTTGTTCCGCGCCTCGTTCATCACCGTTCGGCCGAACTCGCCGGACCAGACCACCAGCGTCTCATCCAGCAGGCCGCGGCGTTTGAGGTCGGCGATCAACGCGGCGACGGGCTGGTCGGTCTGCTTCGTCTTCGTAGGTAGCTGCTTGAGGATGTCGTCATTAGGCCCGGTGCCGTGCACATCCCAGCCCCAGTCGAAGAGCTGGACGAAGCGGACGCCCGCCTCGCTGAGCCGACGCGCGAGCAGGCAGTTGTTCGCAAACGATTCCTCGCCGGGCTTGGCGCCGTACATCTCCAGCGTTTCTTCAGATTCCTTGCGGATATCCATCACCTCTGGCACGGACGTCTGCATGCGGAAAGCCAGCTCGTACTGATCGATACGCGTCAGCGTCTCGGGGCAGTTGAACTCCTTGGACTGCTGCTCGTTGATCTTGTTGATCGCGTCGATCGTGCGCCGGCGGGTCGCACGGTCCACGCCCTTGGGGTCAGATACATACAAGATCGGGTCGCCCTCGCTCCGGCACTGCACGCCGGCGTGGATCGACGGCAGGAAGCCGGGCCCCCACGCCGCGCCGCCGGCCGACGGGTTCTTGCCGCCCGACACCAGCACCAAAAACGCGGGGAGGTTGTCCGTCTCGCTGCCCAGGCCGTACGTCAACCACGAACCCATCGACGGCCGACCCGCGAGGAAGTGCCCCGTGTACAGCGCCAGCTGCGCAGGGGCGTGGTTGAACTGCTCGGTGTACAGCGACTTCACGACGCACAAATCATCCGCCACCTTTTTCAGGTTCGGCAGCAGCTCGCTCATCCACATCCCGGACTGGCCGACCTTCTCGAACTTGTACGGCGTGCCCAGCACCTTCGCGTTGGGCTTCACGAACGCCGAACGGCTGGCATACACCTCCTTGGGCGCGGTCTCGCCGTGGCGTTTGTTGAGCAGCGGCTTGTAATCGAACAGGTCGTGGTGCGGCGGGGAGCCGGCCATGTGCAGGTAGATGATCCGCTTGGCCTTGGGCGCGAAGTGCGTCGCAGCCTTGGTAATCTGCTCCTGCGTTGGGGCGGTCGGCGCACTGAACGCGCCATCGGTCATCAGACCGGCGAGCGCCGCGGCGCCGAAGCTCTTGGTCGCCTTACCCAGGAAGTGCCGGCGGGTGATCGCGCGGACGCGCTCGTGGTGCAGCAGCGGGTTGACATAGTTTTTACTCATGACGATCCACACCTCACGGCTTGTTGATCAATTCGTCTAGGTTCAGGAGCACATTACCAACCAGCGTCATCGCGGCGGCCTCGGCGGCATCCATCGATTCGGGCAGCTCCGGCGACGGGCCGACAGCCGTGTCTTTCGCCGCCTCCGGGTTCTCGCGGTAATCGGCCAGCGACTGCGTATACACCTTGCGGAGCGCTTCGAGTTCAACCGCATTGGGCTCGCGTTGTAAGGCGATCCACATGCCGTGGCGGAGCCTGCCGTCGAGCTGGTCCCCGCCCTCGGCGAGGATACGCCGACCGAGCATCTGCGCTGCTTCGAAGAACGCGGTGTCGTTGAGCGTGACGAAGGCCTGTAGCGGCGTGTTGGTGCGTGAGCGCTTAGCGGTGCAGATATCGCGCGACGGCGCATCGAATGCGGCGAACGAGGCGTAGTGCGAGCCACGCCGCCAGAACGTATACACCCCGCGGCGATACAGGTCTGCACCCTTACTTTCCGTTTGGCGGTAGCCGTTAAACGCCTGAGCCAAGACACCATCGGGCAGGTACGGCGTCACAGACGGCCCGCCAACACGGTCGGTCTTGAGGATGCCGGCGATCGCCAAAGCCTGGTCGCGGATCTGCTCGGCCGAAAGTCTAATCCGTGGGCCACGCCACACCAGGCGGTTGAATGGGTCGGCCTCGAGTTTCTCGGCGACATGCAGCGAGTTCTGACGGTAGGCCGAGGTCATGACGATCGCCTTGATGAACGACTTAGTCGACCACTTGAGGTCTTGTTGATAAGTGACCGCCAGGTAGTCGAGCAGCGGTTTGTTGCTGGGGTAGCTGCCCTGGAAGCCGAAGTCTTCGGTGGTCTCGACCAGGCCGATGCCCCAGATCTGTTCCCAGATGCGGTTGGCCTGGACGCGTGCGGTCAGCGGGTTGTCTTCGTGAACGAGCCACCGCGCGAGGCCGAGCCGATTGCGCGGCGCACCTTCCGGGAACGGGTTGAACACGGCGGGCGTGTCCGGCTCGATGATGCCGCCCTCTTTGTCCGGCGCGAGGAAGCTGCCTCCCTTGAAGAGGTACGTCTCACGTTGCTGATCCGCGGGCAGGTCTTTCATGACCAGCGCGGTGGGGACGCGGTTGTTGGCGCTGTTGTACTGCTTCTCCGCCTCGATCAGTTTCGCCTGCTCAGGCGTCGGCTTGGGCGCGTCCTTGGCTTTGGGGTCTTTCGGGGCAACGAACGGCTTCTGCCCCGCATCGTTCAGTGCCTTGCGCGCCTCGTCGACGCCTTGCTTGAGCTTGGCGGCCTGCGCCTGCTGCTCGACGGTCGGCGCTTTGATAAACGGCGCATCGTTTTTACGGTCGGCGTCTTCGGATTGGTTAAAGAACGCGTAGAAGGCGAAGTACTCGTCGTGGAAGATCGGGTCGTACTTGTGGGTGTGGCACTGCGCACAGGCCACGGTAAGCCCCAGCCAGACCTCGGCGGTCGTGTTGACGCGGTCGATCACCGCGGCGGCACGGAACTCCTCGTTGTCGGTGCCGCCCTCGTCGTTGGTCATCGTGTTGCGGTGGAAGCCGGTGGCGATGAGCTGATCGAGCGTCGGGTTGGGCAGCAGGTCGCCGGCGATCTGGTCGATGGTGAACAGATCAAACGGCAGATCGCGGTTGTAGGCGTTGATCACGTAGTCGCGGTACCGCCACATCGTGCGCGGCCGGTCTTCGGAAAAGCCCTTGCTGTCGGCGTAGCGCGCCTTGTCGAGCCATTGCCGAGCCCAATGCTCGCCAAACTGTGGCGACGCGAGCAGCTCATCGACGACGCGCTCGTACGCGTCGGGGGACGAGTCGCTGATGAAGGCCTTGGCCTGCTCAGGCGTCGGTGGCAAACCAATCAGGTCCAGGTACACCCGGCGGATCAGCCGGCTTCGGTCAGCGGGGTCGTTCGGCTCTAGCCCATTCTCGTGAAGCTTGGCGAAGATGAACCGGTCGATATTGTTGCTCGCCCAATTCGGGTCCGCGCCCTTGGGCAGCTCGGGCACCTCGGGCTTGACCGGCTTCACAAAGGCCCAATGGTCGGTGTATTCGGCGCCTTCCGCGATCCAACGCTTGAGCAGTTCGACCTGCTCGGGCTTGAGCTGGGGCTTACCCGAATCCAGCGGCGGCATCCGACGCGAGGCCTTCTTGGTGGTGAGGACGTCGATGACCGGGCTCGCGTCCGGGTCGCCGGGGATAATCATCTCGTCTTCCACCGCCTCCTCACGGATGTCCAGGCGGAAGCCGGCCAGCTTCGCCTCTTTCGAGTCCTGGTCCGGCCCGTGGCAGAGGTAGCAGTTGTTAGACAGGATCGGCAGCACCTCACGGGCGAAGTCGACCTTTTCTTGTTCCCCTGATTCAGACGCTGCCGCAACCGTCACGACTCGGGTGTTGGCATGCGAATCATCTGGTGCAGTCTGCTGATCGGTCGGCTGCTGCGTCATCCACAGCAGCAGAACCCCGCCGAGCAAGCAAAGAGCACTGAACAACATGCTGAAGGTTCGAGGGCTTTTGCGCATCGTGTAATCAGACTCCATCGTGGTCGGTGCGGCGTCTCAACGGATCGCCTCGGGGCTGGCTGCAAAAGTTTAGCACACGACAAGCGCCGTTTCCCCGAGGTGCATCCGGGTGGACGGGTTTAGCGTCCCTGTGTTACGTAAGGAAACGAGAGCCTCGAAACGTGACGCGCACCAGACAGGATCCACACGCAATCGTGTTTCTTTGTCCAATATCAGGCATCAATCGTTTTTCACTTTCCAACACGGGCGTTGGTCACACGGCGAACCAGGTCGGCGGTGGAGTCCGCCATGAGCTTGGACATGATGTGTGCCCGGTGGACCTTGATGGTCTCGATCGACCGACTCATCTTCGCGGCGATCTGCTTGTTCGTCAGGCCGTTGACGATCTCGTCGAGGACCTCGTTCTCGCGCGGAGTGAGGTTGTCCAGCCGCGCGAGTGTTTCAGAGCGCTCGGCACGGTCGGGGGCATTCTTGCGGGCCTCTTCCAGCACCGCCTCGATCGTCTCGGGCAGCCGGGGCGTGGAGATGTCGTCCTTCACCAGGTACGCGTTCGCGCCGGCACGGGTAATCTCGGCGGCGAGGTACTCATCGCCCTGCCCGGTCAGCACGATCACAGGCTGGAGCAGGCCGAGCTTGCGCATCTCGCGGATGACTTCCAGCCCGGTCGTTGTGCTCAGGCGGTAGTCGAGGAAAATCAGTACGGGGTTGATCTGTTTGACGCGCGCAACGGCGTTGTCTGCGTCGACCTCGGAGCTGAGTTCGTAAGGCCCGTCGGGCAGCTCCGCCAAGCGCTCACGGAGGAGGACGATGTCGTCCTCGTTGTCATCGATCATCAAGACGGGAATGCTGTTGGGCATGGCTGTAGTCGGTTAACTGAGGAAGTGAAATCGTCGAGATCATACGCTGAAAAATGATCACACAACAACCATAGGATAACCTACTTATCCGGTTTCGTCGAAAATTAATGCCGTTAGAGGTCTCGTCGCCCGGAACGCGATTTGGTAGACAACAAGCCGGTTGACAGTTCGAGCCGGATGAATCCGAGTCGGCAGACGGATTAGTCGCGGTTCGAGGAGGACTCGTCTTCGCTGCCGCCCGTGCCCCAGCGGTCCAGGACGCTGCACGCCAGTTCGCGGAGGCCGCTGAACTCGACAGGCTTGCGGAAGTAATCACGTGCCCCGCCTTCGGTCGCTCGGCGGATATCGTCGGGCTGGTCGCTGGTGGTCAGCATGACAACCGGGATATCACGGAGCTGCGGGTCGGACTGGACCCACTCGAGCACATCGAAGCCGCTGAAGCGCGGCATGTTGATATCAAGCAGGACAACGTCGGGGCGGTTGCCATCTTCACGCAAGAAGCTCAACGCTTCTTCGCCGTCGGAAATCGCATCAAGCCGGTGGGCAACACCCGAGTCTTTGAACGCTTCACGGACGAGGAAGATGTCGTCGTCACTGTCGTCTACAAGCAGAATTCTTGTTTCAAATTTGGGCATAAAAAATGGCCTCCCCTGCGTACTTCACGCGATGGACATGGATCATTATTGCTCCTAATTGAATTTTAGCTATAGCGAGTTATTGCTAAAAGACACTTTTTATAACGAAATACCGACCTGTCACTAACGAGAAGTGATCGTTTTAAACCGAGTCGTTAGGCCCAACGACTTAATACAAAGGTGTTGGAAAAAAGAACCAGATCGCTTGTGCTACACACTTATGCGTATCATCGAACAGGCGATTGACTTGGCTGAAAAGTTTGGCCACGGCCGATCCCGCCCCGCCTACAACACCTGGCAAGCGTGAGCGATCGCCCTAAAAAGCAAGGATAAAACGGGCCCCGCCGCCGTCACGGTCCTCGACCCAGACCCGGCCGCCGTACCGCTCGGCGACCTCGGCAACGATCGCCAAGCCTGCGCCGGTTCCGGGCACATCACGGCTTACCCCGCGTTGGAAGAGGCCGAAGATCCGCTCACGCTGGTGCTCCTCCACGCCCGGGCCACGGTCCTCGATGATCAGGCCGACCATCGTACGGCTCGTGCTCGACGGCATCTCGTTATCGGACGTTGGTGGGCAGTCGTTGAACGGCCGGACCGTGACCAGCGGCGATTCATCGGGCAGTGTGAATTTCAGCGCGTTGGTGACCAGGTTGTGCACCGCCTGACGGAGCCAAAACGCATCGACCTCCAACTCGGGCAGCCCGTCCTGGACATCGACTTGCGCGGCGCAGCGATCGATCGTCGCTTGCAGGTCGGTGAGCACTTCGTCGATGATGCCATCGGCCGGGACTTTGCCCGTCGCGGGCTCGGCCCGCTGGGCGCGTGAAAGCGTCAACACATCCGCGAGCAGCTGATCCAATCGCTCGGCACCGCGGACCACACGATTGAGCATGTCCTTGCTCGAGTCCTGCAGGCCGTCGTACTCGCGCTCGACGACCAGCCCAGAGAAATTGCGGATCGCACGCAATGGCTCGCGCAGGTCGTGGGAGATCACGTAGAGCAAGGACTTGAGGTCCTTGTTGCGCTCCGCAAGCTCACGCTGCACCGTCGCGACCTCGCTGAGGTCCACCGCCGAGCCGCCGATGTATGTCTCGCCCTTGACATCGGTGTAGGTAAACCGCGTCACCATCAGCGGCAACACCCGGCCCTCGATCGGCAGTTCGACATGGATCGTCTGGACCTCGCTGCCCGTCGGCATGGAACGCGAGATGGAATCAAGCATCCGGCCTGCCTGGGCGGGCAGCACGTCCAGGGGCTTGCGCCCGACACACTGATCGGCCTTGACCGCCATCATCTGCTCGAACGCCGGGTTGATAAACACGTAGCACCCGTCGCTGTCCACCGCCCACTTGATCGCCGGCGAGTTCCGCATGAACGCACTGAACCGCACGTTCATCGACCGCAGCTCGTCTTCTGCGCGCTTGAGGTGGGTGATGTCGGTAGACACCACAACGATGCCATCAACCTCGCCGGCCAGGTTGGTCGTCGGCATCTTGTCGGTCTGGACGTAGTGCGGCTTGCCGTGCTTACCCACCCAGGACTCGACGACGCCGAGCTTGGGCGTGCCTGACGCGATGAGATCCTCGTCGCCCCGCTCGATCAGGGTGACCAGATCGGCGGGGTAGAGCTCAGATAGATGCTTGCCGACGATCTCGTCCGGGCTGAGCCCGGCACGTTTTGCAGCGGCCTCGTTGGCTTGAAGGATGTTGCCCGCGAGGTCCTTGCGCCAGACCATCGCGGGCAGCCGGTCGAGCACGGCCTGGGTCTCGCGGCGGGCGTGCCGGGCCTCTTCCTGGGCGGCGGCCTTCTGTGTCGTTAGCGCATGTCGTTCCAACTCGGCGCCCATGACCGCGGCGAGCAGTTCGACGATATCACTGTCCTGCGGGTCGAAACCCCGGCCCAGCGTCGCCCGGCTGGCGAAGCTGACGGTCCCCCAGACCTCGCCTTGGACCCGGACGGGCGTACCGATGTAGGACTCGTAGCCAAAAGACTGGTAGCACGGGTGTGCAGCAAGGGGGGTGTGCGCCGCGTGGCTGACCGAGAAGGTCCGGCCCTCGTTGATCGTCTTCTCGCAGTAGGTCTGGCCGAGCGTGAGGGACTGGCCGACTTTTAGGGTGGAGCTGGACACCGCGCAAAGCGAGCGGACCTCGTAGACCTGCCCGTCGACTCGGGCGAGCACGCCGAAGTCCAGCCCCAACCGCTGGCAACCAAGCCTGAGGATCGTTTTGAGCGCCTCATCGGTGGATCGATCGGCGTCGCCAAGCACCCGCGTCAAGCCCGCGTGGACCGATGCCAGACCGGTACCGGCCCCTTCAGAACTGGCCTTAGAGTCACTCATAGCGTCGATGAACGGGTGCCCAGACGAGGTGGCCTGCTGGCCTGATCCGGGCTTGCATAGGCGGGTAATCGCAATCGCATCTACCAGCGAGTCATTAAACCTTATTCATTATCGCACAATCATGCCAGTAAGGTAAGCCCTTTACAGAACTTCCAACGATCCGGACAACCGCTACAAACGCTACAGACCGCCCCGCACAAGGCCCAGAGTTGGGATATAGTCGTCAGCCCGGGGACGAACGCCTCTCGCCCCTCAACGGAGCCAACCGCATGCCCAGCCCAGACGCAAAACCCCAAGCCGTGCTCACCCGCCTGAGCATCATGATGTTCCTGCAGTTCTTCGCATGGGGCGCGTGGTTCGCGACGCTGGCACTGGCGATGGGTTCCAATGACCTGGGCGCACACATCGGAGGGGCTTACGAGAGCGCCCCGATCGCCGCGATCTTCGCGCCACTATTCCTAGGCCTGATCGCGGACCGGCTGTTCGCATCTGAAAAAGTGATGGGGACCTTGATGTTGATCGGCGGCGGCATCATGTGTGCCGTGGCCGTGCTCGCACCGCAAGGCGCAGAAAATGGCAAGCTCATCGTCTGGCTGATGATCGCCTACATGCTCTGCTACATGCCGACGCTCGGCCTGGCCAACACGATCACGTTCACCCACCTGCCGCAGGAACTCTTCCCTAAGGCACGTGTCTGGGGCACGATCGGCTGGATCGTCGCGGGCCTAGGCCTGGGTGCGGTCGGCTGGTCCGCGTCGCTGAACATCTTCTGGCTTGGCGCCGTCAGCAGCCTGCTACTGGGCGTCTACTCGTTCACGCTGCCCAAGACCCCCCCGCCGGCCAAAGACAAGCCGCTAGACATCGGCTCGCTTCTGATGTTCGACGCGTTCAAGCTCCTCAAAAGCCCGCCGTTCTTCGTCTTCGCAATATGCTCGTTCCTGATCTGCATCCCGCTGGCCTACTACTACGGCCAAACATCTGCGTACCTCGGCGCGACAGGCTTCAAGGAGGCAGGCGCCGCGATGACGCTCGGACAGATGTCCGAGATCGTCTTCATGCTGCTCATCCCGTTCTTCTTCCGCAAACTCGGCGTCAAGATCATGCTGCTGGTCGGCATGGGCTGCTGGGTCCTGCGGTACGCGCTATTCGCAATGGGCGCACCCGACCAGATCATGTGGATGCTGCTGATGGGTATCGCGCTGCACGGCATCTGCTATGACTTCTTCTTCGTCACCGGCTTCATCTACACCGATAAGAAGGCCCCGGCCGAGATCCGCGGACAGGCCCAGTCTCTGCTCGTCTTTCTGACGCAAGGCCTAGGCATGTTCTTTGGCTTCCGCATGGCGTTCGGCGGGAATTTCCCATTCACGAATGTAAAAATACCCAACTCGCTCGGCGAACTCGGTATCTCTGGCGACATGGCTGGTGTCGGTGCGGCACCCACAAACCACCAGCCGCTCATCGACAACATCACGCAACTCAAGGGCGAGGCCCCGGCGCCAAGCTTTATGGACACCATGCTCGGGATGTTCGGTAAGGGATACCCCGAGGGCATCGACCCGACCCTGGTCGAGAAGGCGATGGCTGACTGGCAGAACTACTGGTACTTCCCCGCTGGTATGGCGGCGGTGATTATGGTCATCTTCGCCGTCGCGTTCTGGGACAAGGTCAAGACCGACGATGTGGATATTGAGAACGCCGCCGAGGCGCTGCCCGAAGACGCGCCGGCGTAATGCTGTGCTGCGTTAAGACATCAACTCCTTGGCCCCCACCTACCGCGGGGGCTACTTAAAGCAGAGTCATTTAATCGTCTGAATCATTTAATCACACGAAGGGCACCCCATGAAACGACGCGAATTCCTGGCCACCTCTGCCGCGGCCGCCGCCGCGCTCACCGCGACTACCGCAGCCACGGCCGACAGCCACGGCGACCACAAGGAAGCCCAAGGCGGCAAGTTCAAGCTCAAGTACGGGCCTAGCCCGGGCCAGTTCAAGAACCACGCCGGGAACGACTACCTGGACCAGATCCAGTTCGCCGCCGACCAGGGCTTCACCGGCTGGGAAGACAACGGCCTGCCCCGCCAGAAGCCGGACATGCAGGAGAAGATCGGCAAGAAGCTTGCCGACAACGGCATGACCATGGGCGTGTTCGTCTCCGTCTCCGCGAACATGGCGCACGATGCCAAGAAGGAAACACGCGACAAGCTGACGACCAAGATGAAGTCGATGCTCGACGTTGCGAAACGCTGCCGCGCGCAGTGGACCACCGTCGTGCCCGGGGAAGTCACGCAAAAAATCCACATGGACTACCAGACCGCCAACGTCATCGACAACCTGCGGGCGCTGTCCGAGGTCTGCGAGACGACCGGCCTGATCATGGTGCTCGAACCTTTGAACTGGTGGGCGAACCACCCCGGTCGCTTCCTGCAAGAGATCCCACAGTCGTACCTGATCTGCCGGGGCGTCAACAGCCCGAGTTGCAAGATCCTCGACGACC
>JAHQVV010000051.1 GCA_019634195.1 Phycisphaeraceae bacterium
AATCCGTCCTCCTGGGCACCATCGCCCAGAAGGTCGGCGGACGCATCGAGTACGACGCGAAGAACCAGAAGATCACCAACAACCCGATCGCAGACGCCTTGATCACCAAGGAATACCGAGAGGGATGGGAATTCAAGATGGATTAAACGCTCGCGATCTTGATCCTCCCCTAATAATCTTGACCCTGAAATTGTGAGAGAGTCCTGCCGGGGCCGGACTCATTGTCAGGCCTCGAACCGCTCGGTAGGGTAAGCGAGAGTGCTTGAACTACTTCGTCTGCTTCAGCTTGAGGCGCACCGAGTCGTGCAGAAGTTTGTCAGCTACTACAACGAGCACCGGCCGCACCAAGGCTTGAGTAATCGAGTACTTGACCCGCGGTAGACAAGCCTAACCTGTCGCTGGCTCAGGCACGCAGCTCGGTTGGTTCAATTGAATGCTGGTCGGAGTTGGGCGGGCTGCTCAAGCACTGCTGCCGGCATACCGCTCGAAGCGTCTCGTTGGTTCACTACTGTGTGTCTCGACATGTCAAATAGCTGTTTAAGCCCATTGGATAGGGCGATATTTCTGTAATGACCTAAAAATCTTACTTGCCTTGCACAATCAAATGGGCATATTGCGTTTGATCACGGCTTGCTTGGAGGAACCTATTGAACGCAAAAATTATGGAGTAGGCCGGCACAAGCGCCGAGTTGCGATCGGCCAGGTGATCTCTGCAAGGCTTTGGTAGATCTGCGACGTCATGCTTGCGATCCGTTGCTTTTGTTCGCTAGGTACGCAGATACATTGCATACCTGCCTTAACCGCGGCTTGTACACCGACCAGGCTGTCTTCGAAGACGACACACGAGCGGGGTGAGGCTTTGAGCAGCCGAGCCGCTTCGAGAAACACGTCCGGCTCGGGCTTACCCGCATCGACCTCGTCTGAAGAGATCACAACCTTGATGTGCTGGATCAGTTTTAGTTGCCCGAGGACATGGTGGATGACCTCGAGCGGGCTGCCGGATGCAACGGCAACGGGGCCATACTCCGACGCGCTGCGGATCGCCTCAACCGCGCCGGGCAGCGGGATCGGGGGATGGGTCTGCACCGCATCGAGGAGCTTGGCAGTAAACGCTTTTTTGAACGTGGCCGGGTCGGTGTCGATACTGAATTGTCGGCGGATGAGCATGGCCGTGTCCGCGGCGCTCAGGCCCCGGTAGTGCAGCTGATCAGCC
The DNA here is from genome assembly GCA_019634195.1 of Phycisphaeraceae bacterium. Lineage (GTDB taxonomy): Bacteria > Planctomycetota > Phycisphaerae > Phycisphaerales > Phycisphaeraceae > JAHQVV01. Next base: position 1,214 of record JAHQVV010000051.1, read on the forward strand.
GCCTCAATCGAGATGTGATACTCACGGAGCAGGCTGCCGATCGCGTCCCGCCAGATCGATTTGGAACGGATCAGCAAGTCATCCATGTCGAAGATATAACCCGATACCTTGGCCGGCGTTTCACCGGATGGGGCGAGCGTGTGGGTTGGAGTCTGTGATTCGGTCATTCGTTACCTTGTGTGTCGATCCGGCGATTCATCAATCGCTGATGAGTTTTCTGCGCGAGTACTGTGTCAGCGCTTCGAGCGCGACAACGGTTAAGAAGATGGCGATGAGAACGGTTGTGGCATGGCCGTATTGGAAGTTGGTCCACTTGCCTAGTAGTTCCATACCGATCCCGCCTGCCCCGACGATGCCGAGGACGGTCGCGGTCCGGACGTTGCGTTCGAGGATGTATTGGAGATACGCCATGTACTGCGGGGCAACCAGCGGGAGCATGGCATGGCGGAAGGTGCCCAGTCGCCCGACACCGCTGGCGGAGATCGCGTTGGCGGGGCCGGGGTCGGAGTTGTCCAAGTCGTCGGCAAAAAACTTGCCTAGGAAACCCGCGCTGTGGCAGCCTAGCGCGAGGATCCCCGCGACCGGGCCGAACCCGAACATCAGGACAAAGAACATCGCGCTGATCAGCTCCGGGATCGCTCGGATCAGGCTACATATTGAACGTGCCAGCGTGACGAGTGGCTTGATAGGCGTCAAACGATTCGACGCCAGTGCGCCCAACGGAACAGCCAGCAAAAGCGAGAACACCGTTCCCCATACCGCGATCTCAAACGTCTCCAGCATTAGCCAGCCAACGCGGTAAAGATAGCCCACGGGTTCAACCAGGACTTGGGTCGCTTCGGTCACCTCGGTCTGGACGACCTTACCGTCGACGACGGCCAGCTCGACCGAGGTTTCCTCACGCATCTCGATGTGACTGAACAGTGGCAGGTTCTCGGGGTCGAACCCCTCGATCCGGTTCACGTCGCGGACCCGAGCGATCTCTGGCGGCCAGCCCCGCTCGAAGAATTGGACCGCGCCGTCCACGACCTGGCTCGACCCCTCGATACCGAATAACTTGACGCCCAAGCCCTCGGCGGTATCGCCGATCGGATCCATCAAACCCATGCGGTGGAATGAGAATCCCAGCAGAACCAACGCCACAAGCACGACCAGCAATGGCCATCGACGGCTGGGCGGTGTGACGGGCCAGCCCTCACGCTCGAGTTGCGGATCAGGATTACTCATGCTCCACCCCGACCGGTTCTGCTGCCCTTGGTTTGGGTTTGACCGCGACGCCTTGATGGTTTGGCGACCATGCCTCTGGCGGGCCGTCGTATTCGATCTTGCCGCCAGTCATGCTGACGATCCGGTCCCCAAATTCACGGGCGAAATCCGGCTGGTGAAGGCTGCAGAGCACCGCCGCACCGCGTTCGCGCGATGCCTCGCGCAATAGTTCGAGTACGGCCCGGCCCGTCACCGGGTCCAGGCTCGCAACGGGTTCATCTGCCAGCACGAGCTTTGGATCGCGGACGAACGCCCGGGCAATCGCGACGCGCTGCTGCTGGCCGCCCGACAGCTTGCCGGCCTGGCGCTTCGCCTGACTCGGCTCAAGCCCGACGCGCTCAAGCCAGCGGCAGGCCTCAACACGATCCGAGCGGTCCCAGCGCCTGAGTAACGCGCGGTGCCAAGGCACCCACGGCAGCCGGCCGAGGACCACGTTGTCGAGAACACTTAATCGCGTGACAAGGTCGAAACGCTGGTGCACCATACCGATCGTGTGTTGGATGGCGGGCCGGGTTCGCTTGCTCAGCAGGGTTCCGCCAACCTCGACCGACCCGGTATCGGGAGCCAGTTGGCCATTGATCAGCTTGAGCAGCGTAGACTTGCCCGCGCCGGAGTGCCCGAGCAGTACGCAGAACTCGCCGGGCGCAACAGAGAGAGACACCCCGGAGACTGCCTCGACTCGGTCCTCACCCTTGCCAAACGTGACTGATACGTTGTTGATCTTCAACATGTGCTACTTCGCGGCGGTCCGTTCACCCGCCCGGCTCTTGGCACGGATCGAGCTCGTTGTATCGGCGACACTCTCGACGATCTCGCCAACGAGTTCTTTGGTGACCGGCGCGAGTTGCACCATGGCCTCGTCGAAACGCGATTGCGGGAACTCGGTGTCGTAGCGGTCGTATTGGGCGCCGCCATAGCCTCGGATCATCTCGGGGGTGACGCCTTCCGCTTCGTGGATCGTGCCGAAGGCCTCGCGCAGTGTGGCTTTGACACCCTCGGGCAGCTTGGGGTGCATCGCCAAAGGCGGGTTCGGGATGCCGGGGCTGACTACGGCGGCTTTAAACGCATCGTTGTCAACGATGCCCGCCTTGACCGCCTTCTCGAACGCGTTTAGCGAGCAGCCCGCCGCATCGACGTGCCCTTCTTTGAGCGCGGCGATCGCGTTGCTGTGGCTGCCGGTAATGACGATGCGTTCCAGGTCCTTCACGGGGTCCAGCCCCGCCTTGAGGATCATGGCGACCGGGTATTGGAAACTCGATGTCGAGTTGGCATCGCCTAACGCGATGGACTTGCCGGCGAGGCCTTTTGCATCCTTGATCCCGCTGTCGGCACGGGTCAGGATGATCGAGTGGTACGAGCTTTCTCCCTTTTTTACCGCGACCGCGAGCAGTTCAGCTGCATCCCGCTGCTGAGCCTGATAAAGCGTCACCGGGCCGAGGAACGCGATATCGATCTGCTCGTTAGCCATGCCCTCAACCACCGCGGCATAAGAGGTGCCGACCTTCAGGTCGAACTGCAAACCATGGTGTTCGCTGATCGCGTTAAAGACCGGTCTGAAGTCATCAAGCGTGGTGTCCGCCCCGGTGTCTGCGGGGATCAGCATGACCTGCAGCACCCGACCGCTCGCGGCGCTTTCACCGTCCGCCCCATCCGCCTTGCCGTCGGCCTGCCCGCCACAGCCTTGAAGCAGCAGCGCCATGATGCCTGCCAGAAGCGAATAAATCGGCAGCTTGGAAAGCCCGCGAGCTGGCGGGTCGGGGGGTGTCGGCTGGGTGCAATCGAGCAGCATGATTCGAGCTCCGTAACTTACGCAAATCGTCGGATCGGGATAATCACCGAAAATTTTGGGTGAAATATCCAAAAAGAGTATAGGCAATAAATGTCTTTTATAAAGCGATATTCGACATTTATTTTGTGTTAGAAATTAATTTTTATCAAAGTAAATTGTTTTTTTGGATTTTTAATATGATCCGTTGGTTTGCCGTACAATCCCCGCATGCCCAGCCATACGAAAGCCCCATCCACGAGCAATCGGACCTCCTGGCAGACTATTTTCAGGCGGTTGCAGCCCGAGCTTACCGCAGCGGAGAAGCGTGCCGGTGCTTATTTCGAGGCTCACCCCGACGCCGCACATCAATCGATCACCGAAGTCGTCGAGGAAAGCGGGATCGGGTACGGGACGGTCATCCGTTTTTGCCAGCGGATGGGGTGCCGGGGTTTTCAGGAGTTTAAGATCGCGCTGGCGCGTGACGGGGCGGCAAACGCCGCGAGCGTGGAGGGCCTGACCGGCAATGACGTCTCTGACGGCCTGCGCAGCGACCTGTTTGAGACGGTCCGCCTGCTTGACCGCGATGCGCTGCAGCAAGTCGCCGAGGAGATTTTGTCCAAGCGCATCATCCAGGTCATCGGCGTTGCCAGCTCGGCGCCGCTTGCCCTTAGCCTGGCGTGGAAGCTCAAGCGGATCGGGCTCGACGCGAGGCCGGTTATCGAGGGCTACGTGATGGCGGTCGACGCCTTCCTGCTCGGCGAAGAAGACTTGCTCATCGCGATTAGTTCATCCGGCGCGACCAAAGACATCCTGCACACCGCCGAGGTCGCCGCGTCCCACGGGGCGGGGGTGGTCGCGGTGACGAATTATTCGAACTCGCCACTCAGCCAGATCGCCGACATCGCCCTGTACACCTCCGCCAACCGCGACCCGCTCAAGGCCGAGGTCCCCTCGCTTATCCCCGGCGAAGCGGTATTCGAGATGCTGCTGGACCGCGTTCTTGAGCTCGCGCCCGAGCGGCAGGACCACCTGGTCGCGAGCTTCAAGGCCGTATCCAACCGCAAGGTGTAGAGCCTTTTTCGATCGAATTGAAAAACGGTAGGCCTCGGCTCACCAAGACCTACCGTTAGGAGAAACCAGATTTGATACCAGCTTGCGCTCGCTGCTTATTTGGCCGGCGTGCTGACGGTCGCCAGTACGGACTTTACGCCCGGTTTCGGCGACGCATCAGGAACAGGCCCGTCGGTGCAAGCATCAACGCCGTCGTGGGCTCGGGGATCTGGACCGGGTTGTCGAACTGGATGAACGCGAAGGACCACTCGGTCGTTTGGCGTGGGGCAGACGCAAGGTCGTACGAGCTGACGCGAAAGCCCTCGTCTGCGGCGACGTAATCCTGCAGCAGGAAGTTGTCATCAGGGCCATCGAACCCGCCGCCCGATGCCGCGACATCCTTCTCGACGTTCAGCATGAGGACGCCGTCTTCACGGCCGAGGAACCCGCCGTTGCCGTCGCTGATCTGCAGGAAGTACTGGCCGGTGTCCAGCGTGACGCTCAACGACGTATCGTCGGTTGTTACGGTGAAATCGCCGGTATTCTTGAGGACCGAGCCGTCGTCATCGACCCGGCCCGCGATCAGGTTGGGTGCGGTCTCCGGGATGTAGACAAAGGAGAACGCGCCATCTTCACCGGCCGCACCGCTCTGGACGCCATTATCATTTTCATCGATGACGAGGACATCCCAGCCGCCGTTGCCGTCAAAGCGGGTCATGGTGTAGTTGTCATCGTTCTCGGCGCCGATGGTGAACAGGTAGCCGTCGGTGGCGGAGTTAACGCCGTTAATGGACAGGTTGTAGTTGCCAACATCCACGCCTTGGCCGGTCCGCTTCGTCGCGGTAAAACCGTTGCCCGTGCCAGCGACCACGTTCCCGGCCGTAGCGACCGTGCCCGAGACCCAGCCGTCGGCGAAGGGGAAGTATACGAACGAGAGGTCGAATCGCGTCTCCGTGCCGTTGTTCGTGATGTTGTGGGTCGCAAACCAGTAGTCGGCAAAGTCGGGATCTACGTTTGTAGTCACATCGCCAACGGTCGCGACTTGTTGCCGCGGCAAGCCACCGATGCCCGCCTCGGTCGAGTAGCCGAAGAGCACGCCTTCGGACTGCTTGGGCGTGACACCATCGACCGTGAACCGGATGTCGCCGATGTTGCTAGGATCAACAACGATGGTCTCGCCGCTGCTGGCGAGCGTGGTCGCAGACGTCGGGCCTGTGATATCGATGTCGCCGAGGAGGACCGAGGCCTGCGCGGCGGGCACAGCGACGAGCCCAATGGCGGTTAGGAGGGTTGCGGTTCTTGTGGCTTTAAACATCAGTCTTTGCTCCATGTTGCAGTGTGTCAAAAAACGATTCGTTAAACAAAAGACGCGTCAAGTAACGCGTATAAGGGTTAATCCAAGCTCCCGGACCAGGTCCCGTACCAGCCGCCGATGTTGCGGACGTTGGGGTAGTAGCGTTGCGCGAGCGTTAGCGCTCCGGCCAGGCCGGTTGGGTTGGTGCTGCTGCCGAAGAAGGGGTGGTAGCCCCGGAGCCCGGCCTCGACGTAGCGATCGGGCGGCGCGAGTTCGGCGTGGCCATCGATAAAGCCTAAACCGACGTAACTGTCGTGGTTGTCGATGCCTTTTTGCGGCCAGTTGTTGATGTTGCCAGCAACGTTGCGATCGTCTCCATCGAGGATGATGAAGGTGTCCGACGGGTTTGGGCTCTCCAGGGTGAGGCGCTCACCGTCGGTGCGGGTGCCGCCCGGCCCGGAGAAGTCGTCTTCGATGACTCGGCCGTCGATGTGCCTGCCTTCCCCGGCGAAGGCCCAGACTTCATAGCTGTGGCCCTCATTCGAACTGAGAACTGTCGTGGCGGTTTTGGTGAGTTCGGCGAGGTCGGGCCCCGTATAGGATCTGTTCTTCTTGCCGTCCCAGTAGGAAGTCGTGATGTTTGCGCCGAAGGAGACCTTGTTTCCGGTCCGGGGGCACTGGGCTAGAGCCGGATCGGTGATGTAGCTGTCGATGTACAGGTAGTGCAGCCCGTCGTCGTACATGCTCTTGCTGGGCAGGAGCCAGCCGGTCGTGGAATCGACCGCGTAGCTATTCATCGCGATAACGAATTGCCTCTGGTTTGAGACGCACTGCATGTCCTGGGCGCTGTTTTTAGCGGCACCCAAGGCAGGCAGCAGGATCGCGATCAGCATCGCGATAATAGAAATGACGACTAAGAGTTCGATCAGCGTAAAAGCATGTCGCATGGGTTTTCTCACTGGGCAGAGTGACGGACGGCAGGCTGAAAGGCACCGAACCCCGTTTGGGACACGGCCCCACTGAAGGAGAAGCAAACGAATCACGCCGATTGCTCGGCGTTGGCTGAGCCTCGGCGACGGCGGGACGCAACAAGCAGGCCGCCAAGGCTTAATAGCGCAAGCGAGTTGGGCTCGGGGACATCATCAAACGTCATGATGGTCGTCAGCGACGCGGCGTCTTCGACCGAGCTGTAGACCCGCACGTTATCGATCAGCCCCTGGTATGGCCGCAAGCCGTCTGAACGGTTGCCGATGAAGAACGACGAATCGTTGCTGCCGAGGGCTCCTTTATCAATCGCAACCGTGTCGCCTGCAGAGAGCGTGGTGCCATTGCCGGTGTAGAAGGTGGCTTCGGATTCTGAGCTGTCGTAAGTGACCGCAATCCATGTCCACTGTTGGCCTGGGAACGAGCCGCCTCCGTTGACCACCGTCCCGTCGAGGACGAGCTCAAGCTCACTGTCGGTATCGTGGTAATAGAGATCAAATCCAGTGGAGCCGGTCCGGTCCCAAACGATTCGACTCGACGATGAGGCACTTCCGGAATTGGCCGTGCTCGATCGGACCCAAGCGGTGATCGTTAGATCAGTTAGGCCGTCCAACGCATCGATGTCGCCAAAGTCCACCGAGCTGCCGTTGATCCCATCGAACGAGCCGGAAAACCCGCCGCTGTTCGACGGCGCCACGGTCGAAGAGTAGCCGGCGCCGCCGGCGAAGGCCCCGGTCACGCCGGTCGTGCCTCGGTCCGCAAGCGATTGGTTGCCCGCGGCATCGTTGAAATCCATTTGGAAAATCAAACTCGCCTGGGCTGAATTCACCGCCATAGTGGCCGCAGCTGCGACCAGGGCCAACGTACTTTTTTGAAGCTGCATCTCGAATCTCCTGAAAAAGTGAAAATCAAACCATTAAGCCGCTGGCACGCACCAGGGGCAATTAATCAATATCTAAAGCAGGCGAAGTCGTACGGCGTCGGTAAAACCAGCACCTCGCTTGGGCGCAAAGTTACGGTCCGACTCGGACTCAACCCGCTGCCAAGAGTTAGGCCAGCTTTCAGGAGAGTCCAACGCGTCGCTGTTCATGGCGATAATGAACTGCCTCTGGTTTGAGACGCACTGGATGTCCTGGGTGCTGTTTCTAGCGGCGCCCAAGGCCGGCAGGATCGCGATCAGCATCGAAATGATCGCAGCCGCGACCAGCAGTTCGATGAGTGTGAAGGCGCATGCTTTCGAGCGTGGCTTTTTGGTGTTGTGCTCCGCATTGGCTCGGCGTGGTCTTGGCATGATGTCTTCGCAAATTGGGGTAGTGAAATAATTATCGAGTCAAATTGGATTTCATATCCACATGATGAGGATACCCTGAATAGGTAATCGATCAACCCAATTGCTGTTAAACTTCGGTGAATTCGTGTAAAAATAACGTAAATATGGCATCAAAAATAAAAAAGGCCTTGAATTCCATATGGAAGGCCTTGGTTTTTTACATTTTTTGATCCCCTTATACCTTGAAATTGGATATTAAGTCCATTACTATCCACGCGTCAGGGATGACATATTCACGGTGCAGCGTTGTGCCGGGTTTTGCCTCAAAATAGAGGGGCAAGCCAATGAAAAAGCGGGTTAGTGCAGTTCTTACGGAGACTTGAGATGCTGGATCAGGGACGCGATTCGATTGAGGCTCACGGAAGCGCCGTATCCCGGCGGGCCATGCTGCAGTGGGCCGGCGCGACGGCGGGGCTTCTGGCGGCGCCCGTGTGGGCTGTTGCGGGGGACAAGCCCGTCGTCGTTGGTGTGATGGAGCACCGCGACAATTGGACTAAGCTCGATGGGGCCGCCAAGCTGCTGAAAGAAGCCGGCCTGCGTGTCGTTGTGTTGGACCCCGCCAAGCCCGCTGACCAGCAGGGGCTCGACGCGGTTGTCTTCGGATCGTTTAGCAGCGAGAGCAAGGGCTACCGCTCGTTTATGCAGGGGCACGCGGCGTCGATCGGCCGGTTTGTCGCGAAGGGCGGGGTCGTTCTTCAGTTTACCCAGGCCGACCAAGTCGAAGCGTCTCCGCCGTTTTTGCCCGATGGCTTGTCGCTCGTTCGTGGCGACGCCGACCCAAAGAGTGTCTTTGCGCTGCGTCGCGACCACCCGCTGTTAACCGGGCTGATGGACGCGGACAAGAAGGACCAGCTGTTGTTGCCGGCTCACCGGCGCACCGGCGGCTGGGAGTCGATCGATCGTTTCGACGGCTTTGCCGTGCTGGCGGCGCGCAATACTCTGAGGCAGCACGGCGTCGTGCTCGAGGCGGCGCACGGCAAGGGCCGGATTGTGATCACCGCGCTGCACTTCGACCGGCTGTTTGATGCCGATGGCGAGTTGGCCGCGAGCAAGGACTTTTATCAGCAGGCCAAGCAATTCGCCACGAACGTCGGGGCGTACGCCGCGCTGGTCCGCGCCGGCCGGGCGCCGAGGGTCGAAGCGGACCAGCCTTACCGGCTGCCGGAGCCGGTCGCCTACGTCGATGGCGCCTGGACGTTGGCTATCTTGCCGGACACACAGGTCTATAGCGAGCGCCACCCGCAGCACTTTGAGAACCAGACGAAATGGATCGCCGAGCAAGCCAAGGCCTATCGGATCCAGCATGCGCTGCACCTCGGGGACATCGTGAACCGTGGCAACACCCAGCCTAAGCAGTGGGACAACGCCGAGCGCGCGCTCAAGCACCTGCACGGCCGAGTCCCGCTCGGGATCGTACCCGGCAACCATGATTACGATGACAACCGAGGCGGGGTCCGCAAGACGCAACTTAACCGTATCATCCCGCCAAAAACGCTGGCGCAGGGCAAAACACTTAAAGCGCTCCATAACGACAAGGTGATCGACAACCAGGCCTTGGCGTTCGAGGTGGATGGCCAGAAGTGGCTGATGCTGGGGTTGGAGTTCGGGCCCAGAGACGGCGTTCTCGACTGGGCCAAGGGTATCCTGAAAGAATATCGCGACCACCGTGTGGTCGTATTCACCCACGCCTACATGTACTCCGACGACACGCGGTACGACCACACCACCAAGAAGCAGAACTGGAACCCTTCGGGGTACCGGCTCGAAGATTCGTTTAACGACGCAGAGATGATGTGGCAAAAGGTTCTGAAAGATGCGTCAAACGTACACATGGTGCTAAGCGGCCACGTGCTCAACGACGGGCAGGCTTATCTCGCATCGAAGGCGAGCGCGGGGCACACCGTGCACCAGATGCTGCAAAATTATCAGGTCCATCGGGAAGGCGGGGAAGGCTACATGCGTTTGCTCGAGTTCCACCCCGACCGGCTGACGGTCCAGGCCAAGACGTATTCGCCTTCATTGGACAAGTACAAAACCGATCCCGCGAACCAGTTCAAGTTCAAGCTGTCTGTGTGATGGTTTGTAGGGCAGGCACGATGGCCCGGTGTATTCTCCTCCATACATCAATGAGTCTCTAAACGATTTCCCTGTTTTCTATCGATTAACAGGGATTTTTCCATTTTTTCAGGGATGATGGGGGTTTAGGCGGTTGGTTGGCCACTGTTAATCGTTGAATCGTCAAGACTTACGAAGGTTGATTTTCGAATTCCCTACTCGACGTAACAGGGAACGAGCAGGGAATTAACAGGTGGGAGATGGGTGATGTGGGCGGGATCGATTCGGGGATCAGCCGGCTGGCAATCATTCGCCGAGATCGGCCGTAATCCGGCCCCCGCCTAGGGCTGTTCCGTAATGTCGGCGCCTTGTGATCACTGGAGTTACGGATGACGTATTGATCGCTATGAGCCAGTGGATCTACACCCTTGTACACCTCCTGTTGGAGTTGTTTTTTGTACGCCGTGACGCCCAGGTCCGGTTCCTCAAGGAGGAGAACCGGATCCTCCGGTCACGCATCTCCAGCCAACGCCTGATCCTCGATCCCGAGGAAAGAACCCGGCTCCTCACCATCGGTGCCGAGCTGAAACATCAGGTTAAAGGGCTGGTCGGCATTGTCCAGTTCCGGACCTACCAGCGCTGGGTGAAGGAGCAGGAGTTGGGCATTAAGCCAGGCCGAGTCGGCCGCCCCCGGAAGATCGGAAAAGATGTGCGCCAGGCCATCATTCGGATGGCCAAGGAGAACCCTGGCTGGGGCTACCTGCGGATCGTCGGGGAACTACTCAAGCTGCGCTGCAAGGTGGGCAAGACCAGCGTCCGACGCATCCTGCGTGAATAAGGCATCTACCCCAAGCCCACCAGACCCGACCGCACCGATCGGGCGGACTACCAGCCGTGGGACCAGTTCATCAAACTCCACGTCAACACACTGGTGGCCTGCTTCTTCAGCAAGAACGTTTGGACGCCGCTGGGTAAGCGGCAAGCCTACGCATTGATGGTCATCCATGCAGGCAGCCGGAAAGCCTGGGTGTCGCCTGCTACCTACCATCCCAACGAAGTTTGGGTGCTGCAGCAAGCACGCAATCTGTTGATGTGGCTGGAGGATCAAGATATCGAGGCGACGTACCTGATCCGTGATCGCGACACGAAGTTCACGGCGGGCTTCGATCGGCTGATGGGTACGGCCAGCATCAAGATCGTGAAGTCGCCGGTGATGGCGCCTAATGCCAACGCCTTCGCAGAGTCGTGGATCGCGACGCTGAAACGGGAATGCTTGAATTACTTCGCTTGCTTTAGTTTGCGGCACGCCGACCACACCACGCAGGCATTTGTCAACTACTACAACGAGCTCCGACCTCACCAAAGGTTGAACAAACGGGTGATTGATTCGGCGAACAAGCCCAACTTGTCGTTGGCTCAGGCAACTAACTCGGTTGGTTCAATCGGATGCCGATCGGAGTTGGGCGGGTTACTCAAACATTACTACCGGCGTGCCGCTTGACGCGCCGACTCGCTTGCCGTGTGTCTTTACATGTCAAAAACTTGTTTACGCCCGTTGGGCTGGGCGATCGCTTTGCCGCGATCTGAAAACACATCTTGCTATCGACGATCAAACGAGTAAATTGCGTTTGGTCGCAGTCCGATTGGAGGAATTTGTTCGCTGCCGACATTACGGAACAGGCCGATCGTCTTTTTGCCGTTCCAGTTGCTCGTCGTGCCTGAAACATCATCGCGTGTCAGGCATAACCAGTTCAAAAGTTTTTTTGCCAAAGGATTCACCATTGATCAGTATTTCCAAGTGGTGGGTGCCGGGATAATAGGTGCGTGTTGTGATTTTTTTGATGGCATGGTTGCGTTTGGCTGTGAGCGTTGCAGAGGGATCCAGCGCCCCCGTCTTCCATTTGAAAACTTTGGGCGAGGTCGTGCCATTCGATTTACGGTGATGTATGGCGTAGTCGATAACCAATTTTTGAGTTGCACCTGCAGTTGATGTCAGCGATATCGAAAACATGAGGGTATCGCCAAATGTCACGTGAGTAGCTAGAAGGTCGAGTTTTTCAAGTTTGATGTTGGGTGAGCCATATCCAAAAACCGTCAGCGTGTCTCGGTGGCCCTGCTTGATCAACGTGCGGCAAGCGTGCTTGAGGAGTCTTTCTCGATTTTTGTCGGCCCCCTTCATCCATCTTGCGGCAACCTGTGCGACTGTGTCCGGGTGGTCCTTCGCGATGTCATTGAGATTGTTAGCGACAGAACGCCTCACATACTCATCGTCGTCATCTTTAAGCTTCTCTAGAAGCGTTAAAACAGGCTTGGGATCATTGATAAAGACGGGCAGTCGCATAGCCCATGGCAGACGGGGACGCGTACCCTCCGAAATCAAGCGGCGCACATGAGGATTGGGATCATCGATCCATGTTTTTAAAATAGACAGTGTGCGCCGGGGCTCTGCAAGAATGAAGTAACGAATTGCCAGTTCGGCGGTAAACCGTTTGGTCATCTCTTTGAGGAGTGCCATGGACAAGTCAAAGTGTTCAAGGCCACGAGAGCCAACGTAATCGGCCATCGGCATGATGCCCCAGCCAGCGATCCCGTGGTCTTGCGTTTCAGAGCCTTCGATCTCGCCACTCTTGTCTGGCGCAAGGCTGGTCAGCATCACGGATGCAGCGTGTTCAAAATCATTCGGCAAAAAAGCGTCCAGCGCTTTGGTGATCTGCGCCGATCGTTCTTTTAGCTCTAGATCATCAAGGCTCGATGTGGCCACTCCTACAAAACCATCCTCGTCGAAATCGGGCCAGGCCCTTGCGAGATGCTGTCCCATGGCAGACACCATCTTCACGTTGAAGAAATTTTTGAACGGCTCGGCCATACGTCTTTATTCCCATTCACCGATTTTGCTGAAGTGAGACACGCCTTCACCCAGATTTTCGTAATCCACGCCAGCCATTAATTCAAAATACCTTCCACAGACTTGGCTGCTTGCCGCGTCCTCGATTGCGAGTTGGGCGTCTTCTTTGCTGGCCCAATGGACGACATCGACCCACAAATTGCCGCTGCCTTTCAATAGCTCTCGCTTGACGAACCCTTTCTGTTTTGCAAGAAATTCATGCTGGACACGTTCTGATGCCTGCAAGAGGGTTTCTTCACTCACGCCATGGACGACTTCAAAGGGAGCCCACTCCACAGTCACTTCGCTACTTAGATGTTCCACAATCGTTCCTTTGTTCTGGGAGAAATAGTCACAAACTACTGCCGCAGCATCTACTAATCAGGCTGTACTCAACTTTGCGTTGGCTCATGTCTGCCGAACTGTAATTTGAAAATATGTCAATTAATGACATAATTTATCTATGGGACGAAAAAATACTCTGTCGAGACTGGAGCGACTTGATGAGCTTGCAGGGCTGCTTACCGCTGGAGAGATTTTCACGGCTTCTGTGCTTGCGGATCGCCTTTCGGTCAGCCCCCGAACCCTCATGCGTGACCTGGACATCCTGAAAGAGAAGGGCTACCCCATCGAAACCACTTCAGGCCGTGGCGGTGGCATCTGGTTGCGCCGTTATTGGGGGATGGGCAGGCTTCATCTGAGCTACCGAGAAGTTATCGATCTTCTCCTCAGTCTGGCTGCCATGGAGAAGATCGGCTCGCCAATCTTCTTAGGCAGCTTGAAAGCGATCCGGCATAAGATTGCGCTCTCGTTTCCACAGGATCAAAGGGGGCGAATCCGGGCCCTCAGAGACCGGATTCTTGTTGGCGAGTTGGCCTCTCCGCCGGTCTTGAGCACGTTGCAAAATGTTCAGACGCATGGGGCGCATTCGGTCTACGAATCCTTCTTTGAGATGAAGGAAATCCGCATCACCTATGAAGACAGGCAGAGCAGAAGTACAAGGCGCACCATCGAGCCGCATTACTTGCTGCTCAACTGGCCCGTCTGGTACGTTCTTGCCTGGGATCACCTTCGAGATGACGCTCGATGCTTCAGGCTGGACCGGATCAAGGCAGTGAAGGCGGGAGACGCATCGTTTCGGTTGAAAGATCCAAAGAAGCTGATGGATGCGATCCAGGACATTGCTTCTACTATTTAGTCTAGACACATGCCTCGCAATCACCTTTCGAACTCCGAAGCCCGCCGTGTCGCCATCAAGGCTCAGGGTCTACACCAACCGCCATCTACTTCGAAACGCTCGGTCACCGCTCACAAGATCGGCACCGTTGTTCGGCGACTGGGCATTGTGCAGATCGATTCGGTGAATGTCCTTGCGCGTGCTCATCATTTAACCCTCCACGCACGCGTGGGTGCCTACGATCCAGAAGTTTTACACCGTGCTGCGTACGATGGGCCCCAGCGTCAGCTGTTTGAATACTGGGGGCATGAGGCCTCGTTACTCCCCGTCGAGACCTACGCGCTCTGGCGATGGCGGATGGATGACGCCCGTGCAGGCTCGGGTATTTATGGTGGCCTTGTACGTTTCCGTAAAGAGAACGCGAAGTTTATCGACGCGGTCCTGGCCGAGATCGATAAACGCGGCCCGCTCTCGGCGGGTGAGTTAACCGATGGTGGAAGCTCCCGAGGTTCATGGTGGGGCTGGTCCGAAGGCAAGCGTGCGATCGAATGGCTCTTCTGGGCCGGCCTCGTTAGTACCGACACCCGGCGCAACACCTTTGAAAGAGTCTATGACCTCACCGAGCGGGTTCTGCCTGATGCCGCTGCTCAATCGCCCACCCCCAATCGCGAAGACGCGCAGCGCGAGCTGCTCCGGCTTGCGCTCGTTGCGTCGGGCGTTGCCACCGAGAAGGATCTCCGCGACTACCTCCGACTACCGCACTCCGATAGCCGAGCCCGGATCGCCGAACTTGTTGAAGCAGGGGATGCTCTCCCTGTGAGTGTCGAAGGTTGGCCTGCTGCTTATATGACTCCGAATACGCGTGTTCCACGGCGAGTTGTATCACGCGCTTTGCTCTGCCCATTCGACCCGCTCATTTGGACCCGCGACCGCACCGAACGCCTCTTTGGGATGCGTTTTCGCTTGGAGATCTACGTACCTGCCGCAAAACGCATCCACGGGTATTACGTTCTGCCGTTTTTGATGGATGAGGCACTTGTCGCGCGTGTGGACCTGAAAGCCGATCGGCAAGAAGGTGTACTGCGTGTGAAGGCCGCACATCTCGAAGACGACGCACCAAGCGAGACGGCGATCGAGTTGGCTAAGGCGCTACGAAGGCTGGCCAATTGGCTTGGTCTTTCGGATATCGTCGTTGAGCGGCGGGGTGGCTTGGCCAATGAGCTGCGGAAAGCATGTCGAGCACTGCAATAGATCATGGGAGCAGGCATATGTACTGGGCGATTGGATCACGACGCCGGTACAATTTGGTCTTGAACCCGTTTCCTGCTCCACATCGAGTGCGACTTTTTGGAAGATGTTAGCGATGCCAGAAAGGAGCAATTTTGATGAAGAAGAAGCGTTTTAGTGAGGCCCAGATCGCGTTTGCGCTGCGGCAGGCCGAGTCGGGC
>JAHQVV010000052.1 GCA_019634195.1 Phycisphaeraceae bacterium
GCAACACTGCGGACCATCGGGTGGTAGTGGGTGGGGGGGCCGACCATCGCCGCGATTGTAAGGCGATCGGGGTGGGACAGGCTTCCAGCCCGTCATGATTCTTCGCGTTGAACCGATGACAGGCTGGAAGCCTGTCCCACCGAACCGTATTAGAATCAGGCGATGGCAGACAGCCGAACGAAAGATGATCCGCCGACGCGCGTCGTGGAACTTGTCGTGAACCTCGACGATGCGACCGGCGAACAAGTTGGCGCGGCGATCGATCGTCTGATCGACGCCGGTGCACTCGACGCCTGGGCCACGCCGATCACGATGAAGAAGGGCCGGCCGGCCGTGATGCTCAGCATCCTCGCCAAAGAGGAACAGCAAGACGACCTCGCGACGCAGCTGATCCAGGACACCGGCAGCTTCGGCGTCCGCGTCCGTACCTGGGACCGCCTCGTGCTCGACCGCGACTGGCACACGCGCGACACCCGCCTGGGCAAACTGAGACTCAAGGCCGGCTCGATCGAGGGCCAGACGATCACCGTCAAACCCGAGCACGACGACATCGTCGCGCTCGCCAAACAGGCGGATGTCGCACTGAGCGAGGCACGATCGGTTGCGAGCGCCGCGGCGGACGCGCTGCTCGCCGAGCTGCGAAAGGGGGGCGACCATGCCTGAAGCTGAAACGTGGCAGTACGGCATCGCGGTGGTCGGGATCCTCTTCATCATCATGGCGATGTTTTCGCTGGGCCGGGCACGCAAACGCACCGCGCACTCACGGGACAGCGGCCGAGACCACATCGACCGGGCCCGGCAGAAGCAGGGCGTCCGCAACGAGCTCGAGGCCCTCATGGTCGACATCAACCGCATGGCCCGCGACCTCGGCGGCCAGCTCGACGCCAAGATCATCCGCATCGAAAAAGCCACCCAGGAAGCCGAAGAACGCATCGCCCAGCTACAGGCCCTCCGCGATGAGCTCGCCAACCCCGCGGCGGCTCAGCAAGACCAGCTTGTCACCCCGCAGGCCGGCCCCGACACCACCGACCCGCTGACCAGGCAGGTTTATGCCCTCGCCGACGAGGGCAAAGGCCCGGCCGATATCGCCCAGCAACTGGACGAACACGTCGGCAAGGTCGAGCTCATCCTCGCCCTGCGGACGGGGTGACGCTTGAGGTGGGACAGGCTTGCAGCCTGTCATGCTTGATGTAGATTCCATGACAGGCAAGATGCCTGTCCCACCATACAATGCCGCTTCACGAACCCGGAGCCCCCCATGCAGATCGCTGGCGCCTATACCGCCCTCATCACGCCCTTCACCGCTGACGCCTCCGCCGTCGATTACGACCGGCTCAAGGCCAACGTCGCCCACCAGATCGACCAGGGCATCACCGGCGTCGTGCCCGTCGGCACCACCGGCGAGTCACCCACCGTCTCCCACGACGAGCACAACAAGATCATCTCTGCCACTGTCGAGGCCGCCGGTGGCAAGGTCCAGGTCATCGCCGGCACCGGCTCGAACAACACCGCCGAGGCGCTCGCGACCACGAAGCACGCCAAGTCCGTCGGCGCCGACGCCGCCCTCATGGTCAACCCCTACTACAACAAGCCCACGCAGGAGGGCCTGTACCGCCACTTCATGACCATCGCCGATGAGGTCGGCCTGCCCATCGTCCTCTACAACATCCCCGGCCGGACCAACGTCACCATGGCCCCCGACACCGTCGCCCGCCTGTACAAGCACGACATGATCGTCGCGATCAAGGAAGCCACCGGCAGCCTCGACATGGCCAGCGAAATCGCGTCGCGCTGCGACATCCCCATCATCTCCGGCGACGACTCGCTCACCCTCCCGCTCATGTCCATCGGCGGCAAGGGCGTGATCAGCGTGCTGAGTAACCTCCTGCCCGCGAAGGTCGCAGCGCTGGTCGCCGCAGGCCTCAAAGATGACCTGCCTACTGCCCGCCAACTGCACCACGAACTCTTCCACCTGTGCAAGGGCCTCTTGACCCTTAGCACCAACCCGATCCCGATCAAAGCCGCGATGAAGATGACCGGCGTCGATACGGGCAGCGTAAGGTTGCCGTTGACGGAGCTGGATGGTGATCAAGCGGCGCAGCTTGAGAAGCTCTTGCAAGCGACCGGCGTGTTGGATGGCGCGGGGGTTTGAGTGCGTGGCACCGGCCTCGATACGTTTGCGATCCCCGAGCCATCGCGTGTAGCGGGAGACGCGCAGCGTCCCGTTCAAACGATCTATCACGATTCGCACGGGACGCTGCGCGTCTCCCGCTACACGTGGTGTGAAACAATTGCGAAGCGTGTCTTACTTCGTTACCAGCCGCCGGCTCTCCCGCGTGGCTTTGTCCGGCACGTTGATGCGTTTGGCTAAACCAACCCACGACATCGCGCGGATGATGATGTAGCTGATGTCGAACTGCCACCAGGCCAGGCCGTGGCGGGCGGACCTGGGGAACGCGTGGTGGTTGTTGTGCCAGCCCTCGCCCAGCGCGAGGATGCCGAAGACGACGTTGTTCTTGCTCTCGTCGTTGCTCTTGTAGGGCGTCGAGCCCCAGATGTGGCAGACCGAGTTGATGCTCCAGGTGATGTGGTGCACGACCATGACGCGCACCAGCCCGCCCCAGAGAAAGCCCAGCAGCACACCCATCCAGCTCATCGTCAGCAGCCCGCCGAGCACCGCGGGGACCAATAGGCCCAACGCGACCCACAGCGGAAAGAGCCGGCTGGTCCATACCAGCACGCGGTCTTTCTTCAGGTCATAGACGTAGGTAGAGAGGTCTGTGTGCTTGCGTTTGCCTAGCGACCAGCCGACGTGGGCGTGCCACATGCCGCGGATCATGGCGAGCATCCCGCCGCCAAAGGCGTGGGGGGAGTGGGGGTCGTCGTGATTGTCGCTGTGTTGGTGGTGTTTGCGATGGACCGCGACCCAGTGCAGGACCGGCCCTTCGACGGCCATGGACCCCATCACCGCGAGCAGGGTAGAAACCCACTTGGGTGTCGCGAAGCTGCGGTGCGTGAATAGGCGGTGGTAGCCGATCGTGATCCCAAAGCCCGTCACGAGGTACATCCCGACGAGCAGGCCGAGGTACAGCCAATTGAAATGCGTCCCCCAGAGCAGCCAGAGCCCGATGACGAGCCCGGCGACCGGCAAGAGGACGCCGCCGAGGTTGATCAGACGCGGATATAGACCGTGTTGGCCCGGCTTGGCAGAGCCATGCGAAGCGGTTGGGTTTTGTGCTGTCATGGGGTTTCCATCCGCTGCTCTAACGCAGTGGATCGGTGAGAGGAGGGAGAGCGAGATCCATTGATCCGCGCCCCTATTTTAGGCGGCCTGCGCGTGGAGTGCTGTAGTTCGCATCCACCCGTCATCGGAAAAGCGAGCCGAAGCGCGATTCAAGCGTGCAGAAAGCGATTCTGCTTACCAGATGATTCAATCAATTCAAAGGTGTATCCGGTGGGTTGCCGAGCCGTCTCGTGTAGCGGGCGACGCGCAGCGTCCCGTGCAAACCATCGCGGATCATTCGAAACGGGGCGCGGCGCCCGCTAAACCGTCCTGACGAAGCAACGGCTACGCGTAAAACGACTTGACCGTCTCGACCACGTGCGCGAGCTGTTCTTCTTTCAGCTCCGGGTAGATCGGGATCGACAATACCTCGGCGGCGGCCTGCTCGGCGATCGGGAAGTCGCCGGTGCTGTGCCCGAGATAGGCGAAGCACTTCTGCTCGTGCATACACAGCGGGTAGTAGATCGCGCTGCCGACGCCCGCTTCGCCTAAGAAAGCCTGCAGCTCGTCGCGCTGCTGGACGCGCAGGGTGTACTGGTTGTAGATCGATTCGTTGCCCTCGGCGATGATGGGCGTGGTGACCTCCTCGACCTCGGCCAGGTGCTCGTCGTAAAACGCGGCGTTCCTGCGTCGGCCTTCGTGCCAGTTGTCCAGGTGCTTGAGCTTGACCGACAGGTACGCGGCCTGGAGGGTGTCGAGGCGGAAGTTGCCGCCGACCTCGTCGTGGTAGTAGCGCTGCTTGCCGCCGTGCATGCGGAGCATCTTCAGGCGTTCGTAGACTTCTTCATCTTGTGTGGTGCAGAGCCCGCCGTCGCCGGCCCCGCCAAGGTTCTTGGATGGGAAGAAGCTAAAGCACCCGACGTCGCCCAACGAGCCGGACGGCGCGCCGTTTTGCTTCGAGCCGATGGATTGCGCGCTGTCCTCGATGATCTTCAGGTCGTGCTTCTCCGCGACGTCGAGGACGGTGTCCATGTCCGCCATCTGACCAAAAAGGTGGACGGGCGCGATCGCGCGGGTCTTCTCGTTGACCGCTTCTTCGAGCTGTTCGGTGTCGAAGTTAAGCGTGCCCGGGTCGATATCCACGAAGGCGGGCTTGGCGCCGTGGCGGTGGATCGAGCCGACGGTCGCGAAGAAGGTAAAGGGGCTGGTGATGACCTCGTCGCCGGGCTTGATCTCCAGGGCCATCATCGCGAGGATCAACGCATCGGTGCCGGACGAGCACCCGACGGCGAATTTCGTGTCGCAGTAGCCCGCGGCCTGGCGCTCGAACTCACCGACCTCCGGGCCGTTGATCATGTACTGCCCGTCGAGGACACGTTCCACAACGGGCATGATCTCTGATTTGAGCGCAGCGTACTGGCCCTTGAGATCAAGCAGTGGGACATCGAGCTTCGTCGGCGGGGTCTTGGTGGTGCTGGTCACAGCGAGTTCCTTGGGGCACTTCGTGAGGCACCAAAGTAGGTGGGGCGTCGCACGGCGTCAATGCGAAAGCCATGGCGGAGCCATCACGCAACACAGTGACGGACGAACACGGCCAGGCGTCCGCCGAGGCGTTGCTCGACGGCTTTACTTGTCCGCGTACTTCTCGCGGTGGGCTTTGATGACGTCTTCCTCGTCCTCGCCTTCGGGGACGAAGATGAGGGCGGTGCCGTTGACGCAGTGGCGTAGGCCGGTGGGCGTGCCAAAACCATCGGGGAAGACGTGCCCGAGGTGGCCGTCGCACCGGGCGCATCGCATCTCGGTGCGGTAGGGATAGATCGATTTGTCTTCGTAGGTGACGATTGCGCCGGGGTCGACTTCCTGGAAGAAGCTGGGCCAGCCGCAGCCGGAGTGGAACTTGTGCTTGGCGTCGTAGAGGTAGTTGCCGCAGCCGACGCAGTGGTAAGCGCCCTTGTCGTCTTTGCCGTGGTCGAGGTACCGGCCGGTGCCGCCTAGCTCGGTACCTGAGCGCCGGAGGATCCTGAACTCCTCATCGCTGAGGATCGCGCGCCACTGCTCGTCGCTGAGCGTGACCTTGTCGTTGATCTCGTCGGCTTCCAGGCCGGAGGGTGAGGGCGGCTGGGGCTCGGGCTGGTTCATCGCGGGGTCGATCTGAGCGGTCTGCTCGTTGTAGGGCGTGGACTCGTTGGCGCAGCCGACGATTAGCAGGATCATCGGCAGCAGCAGGGCGGTGAGGCGGCTGGGTTTCATGGTGGTCGTCTCCATGCAATGAAACGTCGGGCGATGGCTTATTGTTCCATCGGCTAAACACATACTAGCGCTGTGAAGAGGTCAAGTCACGTGAAAACGCACGATCAGCAACGTGTAGCGGGCGACGCGCAGCGTCCCGTGCGAAGCGTTATAGACGATCGGAACAGGGCGCTGCGCGTCGCCCGCTACACCGTTTTGGATACGCTGCTACTTGCTCGGGTCCGGCCGGTAGACACGCGTCCCCAGGGCCCAGACCTTCTCGGTGAAATCGCCGCCGAGGTTGCTGTCGTCGAGCTTCTCACGGGCCGCGGCGTCAAGCGACATGTTCATCTTCGCGTCGAGGTTGTCGAGGTTGGAGATGAAGATCGCCTCGGGCGTGGCGGGGACCTTGAGTGCGCCGAACTCGGGGACGCCGTGGTGGCTGAGGATGATGTGTTCGAGGACCATGCGGAGCTCCGCGGGGATGGTCGTTGCTGCTTCGCCGAGCTCTTCGTCTTCGCAGGCCTTGCATTTGTCGTTGAGCATGACGACGCCTCGGCCGATATGCCCGACAAGTTGGCCATCGGTCGAGTAGCCAAAGCCCTCGAGCCAGGTCAGCTCGGTGCACTTGCCCAGGTCGTGCAGGAACAGGCCCATGAGCACGATGTCGCGCGACAGCTGCTCGTAGTGCCCGACCATCTTGTCGGCTAGTTGCATCAATGAAAGTGTGTGCTCGAGCAGCCCGCCGAGGTACGCGTGGTGCAGGGTCTGCGCGGCGGGGGCCTGGCAGAATTTTTGCATCAGGTCGCCATCTTCGAGGTAGCGGTCGACCAGGCACTTGAGCGCGGGGCTCTCGATGGATTGCAGCAGCCGGAGCACGTGGCCGAACATCTCGTCGACGTCGTGCTGCGTCGCGGGCAGCAGCTCCATCAGCTCGCGCTCGGTCGGGTGGTGCGCGCGGATCTGGTGCACGATGATCTGCATCTCGCCCTGGTACGGCTGGGTCTGGCCCTCGAGGTACACAAACCCGTCGATCGGCAGCGTGTGGTACAGCTCTTCGGTGGCGGACCACATCCGGCCGGGGGTCCGGCCGGTCTTATCCGCGATGAGCATCTTGAGGTAGGGCTTGCCCGCCTTGGTCTTGCCTAGCTGCAGGTTCTGGACGGCATAGACCCCGGCCAGGTTCTGAGCGGCCTTGAGGTTGTCGATCGTGATACGCGTGTCAGCGGCGGTCATGGTTGGTCCTTATCAATGAATGGACCATGCATGGTAGCGAAAACATCGGATCAAAAAACCTACCACACGGCGGAACACTTGCACAGGGCTTGGTGTTTGTCTCACTCCGCGGCGTGTTGCAGCGTCAGCACGCCGAAGGCGGTGCCGTAGGCCTGGTAGTAGCCGTAGAGTGGGAAGTCGAACCATGAGCCGTCGTCCTCGTTGAGATCGGCCATGGTTGTGGCGAGCCATTGGGCATGCTCGGCGCGGCCGGGCTCGGGCAGCTGTTCGATGACGCGGCCGGCGTAGTAGTGGCCGAACATGAAGTAGTAGCCCGCGGTGGCGTACCAGCCCTCGTGGGGCATGGGCCGGCCCTTGCCGATGAGGATGTAGTGGTGCCAGGCCCGGAGCTCGTTGACGCCGTGGCTTAGGTCGTCGAGACCGACGTCGCGGTCCCAGAGGTACAGCGCGAGGTTGCAGACCTGGTTTCGACCGATGGAGCCTTGGATTTTATTGGGTGCGCCATCCGGCCGGAGGCGGTGGCCGAAGCTGTAGGCATAGGCGCCCTGCGGGAAGCGCATGCGGGCGAGGGCCTCGATCGCATCATCGATGTGGTCCTGCGAGACATCAAAACCCGCGGCACGGGCGTCGTACAACGCGACGAGGACCGCGGCGGTGTTGAAGCTCGTGGAGTACCTCCCGGTCGGGCGCGATTGTGTTTGGCCAAAATCGTAGTAGGCCCAGCCGCCGTCGATCGATTGCCGGTCGAGCACGGCCTGGATCTCTCGCTCCATGACCTTGGCCATGCGCGGCTGGTACTCGGCGAGGCGTTCGTCGGTGTAGACCTTGGCCAGGCACTGGACCATGTAGGTGTGTGCCCAGGTGTCGTAGAAGACCTGCCCGGTGGCTCGGCCGACGGGTTCGATGGTTAATAGCAGTTCGAGCCCATCGATGAATGCGTCGTAGGCCTGCCCATCGTCTCGGCTCGCGTCTTGCAGGGCCATGACGCCGAGCGCGAGGCAGGCCTGCCCGAAGCCGTCGTGCGAGCCGAGCGTGCCGAGCATGACTTCGCGGGTACGCCCCGTGTCGAAGCTGCCCCACGATCCGTCGGGGTTCTGGTTGTTGACGAGCCAATCGACGCCGGCCTGGTGGGCGTGCTCGGGGGTGTGGGCGCAGCCGGTTGCGAAGAGCAGGCAGGTCAGCACCGCCGTGAAGCGCAGCGGGAGCGTGCGGATTGGTTGCCAAGTTGCCATCGTTTACTTCTCAGCCGTTGTGCTTGGCGGGGATACGGACGGACTCGCCGGCCGATAGGCCCTTGATGATCTGCACGCGCTCGTCGTTGCCGGCGCCGGCCAAAACCGTGCGGCGTTCGAATGTGTCGCCAACCTTGACCATGCAGTACGTGCCTTCGTCATCGGTTGCCATCGCATCGGCGGGAACGGACAACGTATCGTCGCTGAGCTGCTTGGTGACCGTGATCCTTGCGGTCATGCCCGGTCGGATCGCTGCGTCGATGTTAGCGACATCGATTGTGACATCGTATTTCGCTTCGGTCGCGCCGCCGGCGGTGCCTTGCCAAGCGATGTGTCGGACCTTGCCGGTGGTGTTGATCTCGCCGAACCAGTCCCACGCGACCGTTGCCGCGTCGCCTTCTTGCATGACGCGGAGGTCCTTGGTTGAGACGCTTGCCTTGATTGTGCCCTTCGAAGCGTGGAACAGCTTGGCGAGCGACTGGTTAGCCGACACCTTGTCGCCAGCCTCCAGGCT
This sequence comes from Phycisphaeraceae bacterium, assembly GCA_019634195.1. Taxonomy (GTDB): domain Bacteria; phylum Planctomycetota; class Phycisphaerae; order Phycisphaerales; family Phycisphaeraceae; genus JAHQVV01. The sequence goes on from JAHQVV010000052.1 coordinate 8,435, forward strand.
GATCGCGGTCATCACGCCGGCCTGCTCGGCCTTGATGTTTAAGGACGCCGCGTCTTCTTCCAGTTCCGCGACTAATTCCTCCGCACTCTCAAACACTTCACGCGACGCATCAAGCGACCACGCCTGCTGGATCACCGCGACCTCGTCCCGCCACGCGGCGTTGGCGTGGTCGGCTTTCATCCATCGCAGGTTGTTGTCCATGTCGCGTTGCTGGTTGGGCAGGGTGACTCGCATCTGCACCTCGTGGTTGCGCCGCGCGATCTGGAGCGAGTCCTTCGAGATGGCCAGGCTCCGGCGAGCGCGTCCCAATACAACATCCTGCGTGCGCGAGGCGAGCTTCGCGTCGTCGTACAGCTCTTCGAGCTGCTTGAGTTCCTGCGCCTCATCAGCGAAACGGTTTTCTCTTGATTCCATCCCCATTTCGGCCCGTCGGTAGGTGTCCACCTTGCCAAACTCGTCCCAGCGCTGGTGCGCCGAGAGCGTGTCGGCCAGGCTCAGTTTGCGGCGCTCAGCAGCGACAGCACGCTCGGCCGCCGCGATCTGCGCTTCCTTCTGTGCCCACTCGTAACGCAGCTTCGCCTTGCCCAGCGCCTCCCGCGCATCCGTCAGCTCTTCATCTAAGTCGGGCGCTTCGAGCTTAAGCACCACCTGCCCCGCATCGACCTTGCCATGGCTGACCAGCACCTCGGCCACCTTGAGTTCGCCGCTGTATCGCTCGGCATCGAAGCGGATGTCGTCCGCCTTGTCCGCGGTGTATCGGCCCTGCATGGTTGCGTGTGCGTCAAAGCCGCCCTGCGTGACTTGTGCGACGTCATACGCCGGCTCGGCCTCATCCTGGGCTTGAGCCAGTGGCGCGAATGTCAAAATAAAGAGTGCGAGCGCGGTCGCCGCCGCGGGTGATAGGTTGGTGTCGGTCATGTCTTGCCTCGTTGTCGTTTTAGAAAAGGCCGGTACCCCGAACACACCGCCGCTTGTTCGGGGTACCGGCCGCTGGTTGGATCGGTCAGTTACCGCCGCCGGCCTTACTTCGCAAGGCGGTACCGGTCGTTGGGGTTGTGGAGGAAGTAGTAGTCGTAGGGCGACAGCGGGGGCAGCTCGATGTAGGTGTTGCCGTTGCCGTCGGTCACGGCCTTCTCGATCGAAGGCGTGCGGAACAATTCTTCCTGCGTCAGCGGCCGGGGCATGGTCGCGGCCAGGGCCTTAGCCTGTTCGGCCGTGTCCGCCTCGAAAAAGAACATCGGCATGACCTGGGACTTCGGCGCGGTGACGAGCGCGGTCTCGCGGATGTCTTCAACGACGTGGTTGACCCACTTGAGTTCTTTGGCCTTGTCGCCGAACTCGGCCCAGTCGCCGTCCGAGTTGTTCTTGTACATCAGCTCGGTGAACTCGTCGTAGGTGACGCCCATCTTCTTGGCGACGGGGTTGGCCAGCCGCTTGGCCCACTCGAAGCCCTCTTCGAGCGATTCTTTCTGCTGGGTCAGGTTGCCCCGCATGCCCGAGGACATCTGGTGGTGCAGGATGACGGCGTTGGGGTAGGTGTAGGAGTGGTCGGCGAGGGTTGTGATGACCGCGGCCATGGACGCGGCGTACTGTTTGACGACGACGTGGACCGGGGCCTTGGAGTTCTGCATCGCGGTGACGATGGCGTAGCCTTCCATGACCGAGCCGCCGGGGCACTTATCGATGACGATGAAGATCGGGGCTTCGTCGTTGAGGTTGTTGAAGTAGTGCAGCCGTTCGGTGACGAAGTCCGCTGTGCCGTTGCCGATAGCGTTGTTCAGCGGGATGCGGCGGTCGGAGATGGTGAGGACCCCGTTGTTGAGCGGCTGGGCGGGGTACTGCATCTCGTCTTTGTCGATGGCCGCTGCGCTGCGCTTGGTCTGCACCAGGGCGAGTTCGGCCTGCAGCGCGGAGGTCTGCGCGGCGAGCCTGGCGTTTGCTGCGGCGAGCTCGGCGGCCTCGGCCTGCTTCTTGAGCTGTTCGATTTGCAGCTTGGTCTGCATCGCCTGCATCTGCTGCTGCATCACCTGCATCTCGCGGTTCATCTCAGCCAGGCGCAGCGACGCCAGGAAGTCGGCCTGCTGTTTCTCAAGCTTGGCCTTGGCGTGGGCGTCCTGCTGCTTGGTGTTGAGCAGGGCCAGCTCCGCCTCGATCCGCTGCTTCTCTTCCTTCAGCGGGGCGAGCTCGGCCGACAGACGGGCCGAACGCAGCTGGGCCTCACGCTGGAGCTTCTCCAGCTCCTTCTTGGCCTCTTCCTTGGCGATCTCTTCGGGGGTCTTCTCATCTTCCGCGGGCTTCTCGGCCTCGGCCGTATCGGCGACCGGCGTTTGCTGCGTTTGCTCGGCCTGCTGCACTGTCGGGGCTTCGACGGTCTCAACCACTTGGTCCTGGGCACAAGCGGTCAGGGGCAATCCCAGAGCGGCGATCAAGGCGGCGGCGGGGAACAATCGGGCAAGTCGGGTCTGAGATGGGGTCATAGCGGGGGTCCTGTTAAGGGGGCAAAGAGTGGTTCTACGGCGCAGTAAGCGCGAGCGATTTATACGCGTGACCCGTTGGCCGGGTTTGTGATTCTAGGTAGTTTTGTCTCGTCGAAGCCGCCGAATGGAAGATGCCTGAAATAGCCCCGCCGCGAGGTGGGGGTTTCGCGTTCTCGATTGTTCGAACCCCCACCTCGCGGAGGGGGTTACCTCGAAGTGCTGTTTAAGCCAACAGCTCGACTGGCTGTATCACGCTTGCTGGCTCGATGATTTCTTTCTGGAACTTGATCCCGCCGGTCCGGGCCAGGTAGATGCCGATCGCGATCGCGCAGATGAAGACGACGCCCAGGGCGATCGCGCTGGTGAGGCTGCAGGTCGAGGCCTCGCTTCGGCCGCCAAGGGGGTGGCGGGCCTTGCGGATCTTGCCGTTGGCGGACGTGCCGTTGGCGATCGCGACCATCGCGCACACCGCCCCGATCGCCAGCAGCCCGATCGTGATGATCCCGAGGGTCACCAGCAGGCTCTGGTCCTTGCCGTTGGTCATCGCGATGATCATGAGCACGACGCCCGCGGCGGTGATGACGCAGGACGTAATCCCCATGGCCATGGCGGCCTTGGCGCCCTTGGCGACGCGGTGTCGGCCACGCGGCTCGTCGTCATAATCGTCGCGGTGGCGTGACCGTGAGGATGCCCGCGGGGTCGGGGCGAAGTCCGCGCCGCTCGCCGCGCTGGCCAGGGCGTCGAGCCCGTCCTCCTCGTCGACCGCGTCCATCTGCGTCGTCGAACCGGTGGGCTCGGGCAGCTCGACCTCGTTCTCGCTGGGCACGATGACAAACAGTCGTTTGCAGGATTTACAACGCGCCTGCTTGCCAAGCATCTTGTCGGGCAGCTGGTACTGGGCGCCGCAGTGGGTGCAACTGGAGATCAAGGCAGGCTCCGCTTGGTTCCGAGACGGGCCGGGACGAACCCGGACAATCGCACAATGATAAGGCTTTACGCCCGCCGCTCAAGCCAAGCCAGATGCTCGAGGTTCCCGCCCTTGGCCCCGCGGATCGGGCTGTCGCACCAGCCTAGTACGTTTAGACCAAGCGATGCGTCCGCCCCGACCGCGTCCAGCACCCCCTGCGTGATCACGTGGCTCTCCTGCAGCGTCAACGGCTCGGGCTTGGGGGCTTTTTTGCCCCGACGCGTCGGCGTGTCCCGCGGCTGCTCGTAGTGCGGCTTGATGAGCGTGATGATCTTGCCCGTCGGCTTGAGCCACTTGAGCGCCGCGAGCAGGGCCTTGTCCTGCTTGGTCCAGCCCAGGTCGATGGTCACGACATCCACGCCCCCGGCGCAAATCGTTTCCGCGGCCGGGTCCTCCTGCCAAGGCGGGGCCGTATGCAGCGCATTAGACCGCTCCATCACCACCACCCGCTCGTCCTGCCGCAGCCGATAGTCCAGCACGCCGTACCCCGTGTCCACCGCGTAGACCTTCGCCGCCCCGCGGTGCAGCAGGCAGGACACGAACCCGCCGGTCGAGCAGCCGAGGTCCGCGCCCGTTAGCCCCGTGACATCGATACCCGACCCGGCCAGCGCCCGGTCCAGCTTCAACCCGCCGCGCGAGGCGAAGGGGTGGTCGGCCTCGGTATAAGAGCCAGGGGGGTGCGGTGGTTCTTCTTCCATACGCGACATCATAAGTGGGGCATTCGCCGGCAGGGCGAGGATACCGCCCCGCGGTGCGCCGCAGAAGATGTTCGGCTCGGCAGTATCCTCGCCCTCCCGAGCATGCACTGTTTTGCCCCACCGTTTATCCTGTACCCCTCATTTCAACCGCGACCGATCCCTGAGGGCCTGCACCCATGAGCGACATGAACAAAGTTGAACAAGACCGCGCGCTGCTGAACTCCGTCGAGGGCAAGGGCTTCTTCGGCAAGCTCGGCGTCTTCACCAAGCTCTCCGGCCCCGGCTGGCTCCAATCCGCCATCACCCTTGGCGGGCTTTCGCTAGCGACTGGCTTATCTTTGGGGATCGTCGGTGGATACAAGATGCTCTGGCTGCAGCCATTGGCGATGATCGTCGGCATCATCATGCTTGGCACAATCGCTTATGTCACGCTCTCCACAGGCAAGAGTCCGTTCCATCAGATCAATCGCCATATCTCACCAGTTCTTGGCTGGGGTTGGCTGATCGCCACGGTGATGGCCAACTGTCTTTGGACCATGCCTCAATTTTCACTCGCCTGGGCAGCCCTTGATCAAGCGGTTGTCCCAGCGGTTCCAGACGAAGGGTTTGGCAAGGTAGCCATCATTGCTGCTATCGCTTTGCTGTGTATCGGCGTCATCATGCTCTACGACGCGCCTGGCCGCGGGGTAAAGATTTTTGAAACACTGCTGAAGATCATGGTTGGCATCATCGTGCTGTCTTTTGTTGGTGCCGTTGCGATGCTTACTGTTTACGGCCAGCTCGACTGGGGGCAACTCGTTGTTGGCTTCATTCCAGAC
>JAHQVV010000053.1 GCA_019634195.1 Phycisphaeraceae bacterium
ATCACGATCCATTTAGTCAGAACCGAGGAAGCGGAGGGTTACCTCGAAGATGTGCTACATACGTTTCGTGATGCGAGCTCCCAGAAACACTGGGGTGCGATCTGCAGGATCGATGATGGAGCACGCGTCGATAACTGACATCGCCTCCCCCTCTTACGCAAGGATGTCCTTGGCAACGTGGCCGTGCACATCGGTGAGACGGAAGCGTCGGCCCTGGTAACGGAAGGTCAGGCGTTCGTGGTCGATGCCCAGGAGGTGCAGCATCGTTGCGTGCAGGTCGTGCACGTGCATCGGGTTCTCGGTGATGTTGTAGCCGATCTCGTCGGTCTGGCCGTACACCGTGCCGGGCTTGATGCCGCCGCCGGCCATCCAGATGCTGAAACAACGCGGGTGGTGGTCCCGGCCGTATTTCTTGGCGTTCAGATCGCCCTGCGAATACGCGGTGCGTCCGAACTCGCCACCCCAGACGACCAGTGTTTCATCGAGCAGGCCGCGGCGTTTGAGGTCTTTGACCAGCGCGGCGGAGGGCCGGTCGGTGTCTTTGCACTGCATCGGCAGCTGGCCGGGGATGTCCTGGTGCTGGTCCCAGCCGCGGTGGTAAAGCTGTATGAACCGGACGCCGCGCTCGGCCATCCGGCGTGCCATAAGCGCGTTGTACGCATAGGTGCCTGGCTTGCGAGCGTCGGGGCCGTACAGTTTGAAAGTAGACTCGTCTTCATCGCTGAGATCCACAAGGTCGGGCACGGACATCTGCATGCGGTAGGCCATCTCGTACTGCTGGATGCGTGCGAGTGTCTCGCGGTCGCCGTGCTCGGCGTGGGCCTGTTCGTTGAGTTCGCCGAGCATGTCGAGCATGTATCGTCGCTGCTGGCGTGTCATCTTCTCGGGGTTGTTCAAGAAGAGGATCGGGTCCTTGCCCGAACGCATGACGGTGCCTTGGTGCTCGCTGGGCAGGAAGGCGGCGCCCCACAAACGCGAGAACAACGCCTGCGGCTGGCCCTTACCCTGGCTGATCATGACGACAAACGCGGGCAGGTCTTTGTTGGCGCTGCCCAGCCCGTAGCTCAGCCAGGCCCCCATCGACGGTCGGCCTGGCTGCTCGTGGCCCGTCTGGAACATCGTCACGCCCGGCGCGTGGTTGATCGACTGCGTGTGCATGGATCGGACCAAGCACAACTCCTTGGCGATCGATGCGGTGTGCGGCAGGAGTTCAGAGAGCCAGACGCCGTCGCCGCCGTTGTCGTGCTTGTTGAACTTGAACGGGGAGGGCGCGATCGGCAGGGTGCTCTGGCCGGAGGTCATGCCGGTGATACGCTGGTTGTTGAAGACCTGCGGCATGGTGCGGAGGTCTTGACCGCGTAGCTTGTTCATCTCCGGCTTGTAATCGAACAGGTCGTGGTGCGAGGGTGCGCCGTTCTGGTGCAGGAAGATGATGCGTTTGGCCTTTGGCGCGAAGTGGGGCTTGCCGAGGGCACCACTAGCGGCGTCTTGTGCGAGCACTTCGCCCGGCAGGCTGCCCATCGCGGTTGCGCCGAGCGCAGCGATGATCGAGCCCGCGCTCTGGGAGAGGAACTGGCGGCGGCTGATGTTGAGGAAGTGTTCGCGGGCGGCGTCCATGGCTTACAGGGGTTGGTGGCTAGGGTCGGGTGATCGTTTCGTCGAGGTTCAAAACGGTGTTTGCGAGCATGGTCCAGGCGGCGAGCTCGTCGGCGGGGATGATGTCGGGCGTCGGGCTTTCGCCCTGGGATATCAACGCCTGTGCTGCGGCCAGATCATCTTTGTAAACAACGCGGTAGTGCTTGATCCCGTTGAGGAGCACCGTGGCCTCGCCCTGCCTTGGGCTGCGTGAAAGCGTGTAGCGGTAGAGGTTGTCGAGCCGCGTGCCGTCGGCGTCGCTACTGCGCCAGGCCCGCGCGGCGAGGTGGCGTGCTGCCTCGATCTGCTGCGTGTCGTTCATCATCAGCAGCGCCTGCAGGGCGGTGTTGGTCGAGCTGCGGCGGACCGCACACGCGTTGCGATCGGCGGAATCCAAGAGCACCATCTGAGGCGGCGGGCTGGTGCGTTTGAAGAACGTGTAGACGCTTCGGCGATACAACTCGCCGCCCTTACCCAGCCGGAAGACGCGGGTGTTGGACCCTTCATTGCCGCCCTCGCGCCAGAGGCCATCGGGCTGATAAGGCCGAACACCCGGCCCACCGATTTGGTGGATCAGCAGGCCCGACGCGCTCAGCGCCTGGTCCCGGATGGTTTCCGCGGGGAGTCGTAAACGTGACATCCGCGCGAGCAGGCGGTTCTCCGGGTCGTGCTCCGCAAGTTCGGGCCTGGCGTGCGACGACTGGCGGTAGGTCGCACTGGTGACGATCAGGCGGATCAGGGCCTTGCGGTCCCAGCCGGTCTCGATGAAGTGGCGGGCAAGGTGGTCGAGTAGATCGGGGTGGCTGGGCCACTCGCCCTGGAGGCCGAAGTCTTCGCTGGTTTTGACCAGGCCGACGCCGAAGAGCGTCTGCCAGATGCGGTTGACCTCGACGCGTGCGGTCAGCGGGTTGTCGTCTGCCGTCATCCACTGGGCCAGGCCAAGGCGGTTGGCGGGGGCGCCGTCGGGCACCTTGCCGAGCGACCGTGGGACGCGGCGGGAGACCGGGCGGTCCTTGATTGGCGCGTCGTATGCGCCGCGGTCGAGCACGTAGGCCGGGATCTGCTCGGCCGCTTCACGCATCACCATGACCTGTTGGCCGCTGACTTTATCCTGAATAAAAGGCGCGTGGGCCTTGGCTCGGCCGCCTGCTGCGGGGTCCTCGTTCTCCAATGAATTGAAGTAAGCGAACAGGCTGAAGTAGTCTTCCTGCGAGATCGGATCGTACTTGTGGTCATGGCAGCGGGCGCACTCCAGCGTCATCGAAAGGATCGCCGCCCCCATCGTATTGGTCCGGTCGGCCGCGTATTCCACGCGGAACTCTTCGTCGATGCTGCCGCCCTCGGTCGTGATGCCGTGGTTGCGGTTGAAGCCCGTCGCGATGAGCTGGTCCGTCGTGGGGTTGGGCAGCAGGTCGCCAGCGATCTGGTCACGCAGAAAAACGTCGTAAGGCAGGTTGTCGTTATAAGCCCGGATCACCCAGTCCCGCCAGGGCCACATCGAGCGCTGGTGGTCGTGCAGGTAGCCATTGGTGTCGGCGTAGCGCGCCGCGTCGAGCCAGATGCTGGCCATGCGCTCGCCAAAACGGGGCGAGGCGAGCAGTCCGTCTACGTATGCTTCGTAGGCTTTGTCCGGGTCGCCGATCTCGTCGAGATCGCTAATCGCCTCGGGGGCGGGTGGAAGCCCGGTCAGGTCAAGCGATACCCGGCGTAGCTGCGTGTGCTGTGGGGCGGCCGGCGAGGGCTTGATGCCCTGTTGCTCCAGCTCGTGCAGCACGAACGCATCGATCGCGTTGCGTGGCCACCGGGTATCAACGACCGGTGGGGGCGATGGCTTGGTGATTGGGGCGAACGCCCAGTGCGCTTCGTATTGAGCGCCCTGCTCGATCCAATGACGCAGAAGCGACTTCTCTTTGTCATTGAGTGTCACGCCACCAAAGTCCGGCGGCGGCATCACGAACTTCGCGTTGTTGTGATCGATGCGGTCGATGAGCTCGCTGGCTTTGGGGTCGCCCGGCTCGATGGCGAGGTAGGCACCGAAAAAATCTTCGCCATCCTCGGCCACATCTAGCCGCAGTTCCGCCTCTCGCGCCTCGGCATCCGGGCCGTGGCACGCGAAGCACTTGTCCGACAGGATTGGACGGATGTCGCGATTGTAGCTGAGCTTCGTTTCGTTCTTGACTGGTTGGATGTCGGCCGTGTCGCGTCGGGCATCTGCCTTTCCGCAACCGGCAAGCATCGGCGACAGCAGTATGCAGAACACTGCGATGCGTGTCTTAGTTTCACGCAGCAGGCCGGAGCGAGTGTTTAACCCGCGTGTGATCGGATGCTCCTTCGGCATCCCAACAGTTTACGCCATCAGGTCTTTGATTTTCCTGCCCTCGATATCGGTCAGGCGATATCGCCGGCCCTGGAAGCGGAAGGTCAGCCGTTCGTGGTCGATCCCGAGCAGGTCGAGCATGGTCGCGTGCAGGTCGTGGATGTGCACCGCGTCGGGGTGGGTGTGGTGTTGGTCGAGATCGGTCAGCGGCATGCCGTCCTTGTCGACGATGTTGTAGCCAAGCATGTCTGTCTTACCGAAGACGGTGCCGGGCTTGGTGCCGCCGCCGGCCATGAACATCGTGAAGCAGCGGGGGTGGTGGTCCCGGCCGTAGTTGGTGTTCGATAGTGCGCCCTGGCTGTAGACACCGCGACCGAACTCGCCGCCCCAGACAACGAGTGTGTCGTCGAGGAGGCCGCGTCGGCGGAGGTCTTTGATCAGCGCTGCTTGTGGCTGGTCGATCTGTTTGGCCTGGCCGCGCAGGTCGCGGGGCAGGTTGCCGTGCTGGTCCCAGCCACGGTGGTAGAGCTGGATGAAGCGGACGTCGCGCTCGGCCATGCGTCTGGCGAGTAGGCAGTTGTTCGCGTAGGTCCCGGGCTTCTTGACGTCCGGGCCGTACATCTCGAGCGTCGCCTCGTCTTCATCGCCGAAGTCGGTCAACTCGGGGACGGACATCTGCATGCGGTAAGCCATCTCGCCCTGCGCGATGCGTGCGTTGACTTCCGGGTCGAGCGATTCTTTGAACGCCATCTCGTTGAGCTTGGCCGTCGCGTCCAGCATCTTGCGGCGATCGTCGCGCGTTACGCCCTTGGGGTCCTTGAGGAACAGCACCGGCTCGGCACCGCCACGGAAACGAACGCCCTGGTGCTCACTGGGGAGGAAACCCGAGCCCCACAAGCGGTCGGAGAGCGCCTGCATATTGCCGACACCCTTGGAGATCAGGACGGCAAAGGCGGGGAGGTTTTCATTCATCGAGCCGAGGCCGTAGCTCAGCCAGGCGCCCATCGACGGCCGGCCGGGGATCTGGCTGCCGGTCTGCAGATAAGTGACGCCGGGCTCGTGGTTGATCGCCTCGGTGTACATTGACTTGATGACGCAGAGCTCGTTGGCCACGCTCGCGGTGTGAGGGAGCAGCTCGCTGATCCAGACGCCGTCGCCGCCGTTGTCGTGCTTGTTGAACTTGAAGATCGAGTTGGCGATCGGGAGCGTGGATTGGCCCGAGGTCATGCCGGTGATGCGCTGGTTGTTGTAGAGGTGCTCGAATTCTTTGCTGCGCAGATCCTTGCCGCGGTGCTCGTGCAACTCCGGCTTATGGTCCCAGAGGTCTAGCTGGGACGGGCCGCCCATCATGTGCAGGTAGATCACGCGCTTGGCTTTGGGCGCGATGTGGGGGTTGCCGAGCGTGCCCCCGCCGCTGAGCAGCGGCGCAGCGGCCGCTTTGTTGCTGAGCATGGTGCCCAGCGCGGCGATGCCCATGCCGGCGCTGAAGCCGGTCGCGGCTTTGCCGAAAAACTGGCGGCGGGTCAGCCGGAGGAAGTGCTCTTCAAGGGGGTTGTGGCTCATCGCAAATCTCGCTTGATATCCGGTGGTTCCGGGGTGTTGTTCAATCAATCTCGCACGATCGTTTCGTCCAGCGACAACGCGGTGGACGCGACCATCATCCACGACGCCAGCTCGGCCGGGTCGTGTTTCTCAGGCAGCGGGTACTCGCCCTGAGTCAGCAGCGCTTTGGCATCCTCGACCGAGGAAGCATACCGCTCTCGGTAGTACGCCAGCACATCCTGCAGCACCGACAACTCATCGGCGTTGGGGGCATCGCCCGTGCAACGCCGGAAGATCAGTTCCAGGCGCTTTGCGTCTTCACCCGACTCGGCAATCGTCCGTTGTGCCAGCGCACGCGATGCTTCGAGGAACTGTTCGTCGTTCCACAGCGTGAGCACCTGCAGTGGTGTGTTGGTGGTGTCGCGTCCAACAACGCAGAACTCGCGCGTCGGGGCATTGAAGATCTGCATCTGAGCGGGCGGGCTCGTCTTCTTCCAGAACGTGTACATGCTGCGGCGGTAGAGCGCCTTGCCGCTGTCGCGCTTAAACCGGCCGGTGTTCGTCCCGCCGATGGCGACTTCGTTCCAGAGGTCGCCGGGCTGGTACGGCTTGACGCTTGGTCCGCCGATCTCGTCATTGAGTAGGCCCGCCGCAAAGAGCGCCTGATCACGGATAAACTCGGCCTTGAGGCGCTGGCGCGGGAAGTAGCTGAGCAGCCGGTTGTCCGCGTCAACTTCATCGGCAGACTGATTCCGTGCAGCTTGCTGGCGGTAGGTCGCGCTGGTAACAACCTCCTTGATCAGGGCCTTCTGGTCCCAGCCTATCTCCACGAACTTGACAGCCATGTAATCCAGCAGGGCAGGGTGGCTGGGCCAATCGGCCTGGCTGCCAAAATCTTCGACAGACTTGACGATGCCGACACCGAAGAGCATCTGCCACAGGCGGTTGACATGCACACGAGCGGTCAGCGGGTGCTCGGGCTGAACAAGCCATTGGGCAAAGCCGAGGCGGTTGTTCGGGGCACCCTCGGGCATGGGCAGGTCGACCATCGACGGTGGCTTGCGCGGGATCGGGTTGTCCTTGATCGGTTTGTCGTACGAGCCGCGTTCAAGGATGTAGGCCGGCACGGGTTTGGCGGCCTCCTTCATGATCAGCACGGGGACGGCTTGTTCTTCGAGTTTTTTGTACGCCGCTTCCTGCTCGGCAAGCCGTTTTGCAACTTCATTGTCAGCAGGCGCTTTGGCTTCAAGCCATGCCTCAAAATATTGGTTGTAAATCGCATCTGGAACCAGGCTGCGCTCGACCAGAGCGAGGGGCTGGAGGGGGAATTCTTTTTGTCCCTTGGTGAGCGCCTGGGTATTTTCATTGCCTGAAGCGAGATCGACCCGGACCTTCGCGAAGGAGTGCTGTTTGTGGATCGATTGGTGCTTGAGCGTAACACGCACCTCGGTGCCCCCCTCAAATCCAAACGGTTTGTCTGTGACGAACAAGGCGGTGCGTGGGCCGCCTGCTTGGTGTGCACCGACGGCCCAGCCGAGTTTGTCGTCTTTCAGGGTGTTGAGTACGTCGTAATCGCCATCGGTCTGCTCGTGGTTCGCCCAGGCATGGGCAACACGGACTTGCTGGGTCTGGGTTGGGTCTTTGACAGCTGTCGCAGTAACTGTGACGTGAGTAAGAACAACATTGCCGTTTGTTGCTCTGCCAAGCAGCTCCTTGCGGCGGACCTTCACAGGCAGGGCATCGAGCTTAACGATCCGCAGGTCGGTTGCTTCGGTGGTCAGCGTGAGGGTGATGTCTTCGGTACCTGGTGCCTTGCCAGATAGGTGTGCGGTGCGGTCGGGTTTGACAGCAACCTTGGTCCCTTTGTCTGAAGAGCTTGCAGCCTTTAGTGTGGTTTTGGCCCACTTAATCCCGACTTTTTTGCGAAGTTCATCCTGCCAATCAGCCATCTTCTTTTCAAATGCGGGTTTGAGTTTTTCATGCGCCGCACGCGTGGCATCGAGCTTTGGTTTGAGCTCGGTGAGTTGGGCCTTCAATTCATCGGACTTCCACATCATCAAAGGCGGGTAGGCCCGCGCCGCGGTGAAGTCGTTGCGGTAGACGCCACGCTCGCCCTCGACCGAGTTGAAGTAAGCCCAGGTCGCGAAGTAGTCTTCCTGCGGGATGGGGTCGTACTTGTGGTCGTGGCAGCGGGCGCAGGTGTAGGTCTGAGCCATCAAGACGGTGCCGATCGTCTCGATCCGGTCGGCAATCGCTTCGACCAGGTACTCGTCGTTGAGCGCGCCGCCTTCGTCGTTGATGTTGTGCATCCGGCAGAAGCCCGACGCGAGGATCTGCTGCTGCGTCGCGTTGGGCAGCAGGTCGCCGGCCAGTTGTTCGGTGATGAACTGGTCGTAGGGCATGTTGCTATTGAACGCCTCGATGACCCACTGACGCCAGGGCCAGGCGGTGCGGATGTTGTCGTGGTGGAAGCCGTTGGTGTCGCCGTAGCGGGCGGCGTCCAGCCAGATCAACGCGAGACGCTCGCCGAAGTGAGGGCTCGACAGCAAGCGATCGACGAGTTTCTCATACGCGTCCGGCGACTCGTCGGCCAGGAACGTGTCGATCTCCTCTGGCGTCGGGGGCAGCCCCGTCAGGTCCAGCGATACCCGCCGGATTAGTGTTGCTTTGTCGGCCTGCTCGGAAGGCATGAGGCCCATGTACGCGAGGCGAGCGGCGATGAAGCGATCGATGTTGTTCTGCGCCCACTTTTCAGAGGCCCCGTCGATTTCGGGGATCTCGGGCTTGATCGGCGTCTGGTACGCCCAGTGCCCCTCGTACTCGGCGCCCTCATTGATCCATCGCTCAAGCAGCCGCACCTCGTCATCGGTGACCGTGGTGTGTGTGGATGCTGGCGGCATCACAAGGTTGGGTTTCGTCGTTTTGACGCGATTGATGACTTCGGAGGCCTCGGCATCCCCGGGTACGATCGGGGCCTTGCCACTGGCCTCGGCGGGGACGATCGCGCCTTCACGCACGTCCAGGCGGAAGCCGCCAGCACCTTCGGCGACGGCCGCATCAGGCCCGTGGCAGGCGAAGCACTTGTCCGAGAGGATCGGCCGGATGTCGCGGTTAAACGAGATTGGCTTTTCGGCCTTCTTGTCCGCCACGTCGATGAGTGGTGCGAGAGGGTTGTCCTGTCTGCCCTGTTCAGGCAGCACCAGGACGGACGCAAACCCGAGACAGCCCGCGGCAACCAGCCAAGCCAGGACTCCTTTGCGTTTCCATGATTGAGTTGTTGATGGGGCGGTTGGCATGTCGGGTTGACTCATTCTCTACGGGTGGTTGTAAGTGTGTCGAGCATCGTAGGCAGCATTCAAGGCACCGGTCGATGGTTCACTTTGGGGCCAGGATTAATCTTATCAGTGTTGGCTTGTTCGAGCATCGTTGTCAAGGATTTGCCCGCCCTGTCTTCGCCCATTTTATTCGTGTTTTCGTGTACGAAGTTCGCAAATCAGCACATACAAGAATGATGCTTTCTCCTGGGCCGTGTTACACGTAATTACCACCGAACCACCTGGGCGATGTCGTCGGTCGGCTCCCCCGGCATCGTGTTGCGCCTGAGGGTGTAGATCGGGGCGTGGGGCGGGCACAGTACCCGGGGCCGCAGCGGGGTATTCAGTAAGGTGGTGCTTCCCAGGCCCCTGCAGACGACCGCCAGGGTGTCGCGGTGGCGGAGGACACCTGAGGAGAGGTGCAGCGGCAGGTCCGAGGAGTTGTACAGGGGCAGATTGAACGGCAGTCGGATCTGCCCGCCGTGGGTGTGGCCAGAGAGCATCAGGTCGGCCACGAGGTCGCTGGCCATCGGCAGGAAGTCGGGGCGATGAGAGAGCACCAGTCGCAGCCGATTGTCGTGGTCGGCGTGGTGCGTCGGCAGATTGCCTACGGCATGGATCAGATCTATCGGCTCGGGGTTCGTTTTGCGGTTGGTGCAGCGCAGCCCGACGATCTCGATGGGCTTGTCGGACAATGCAACGGCATCGTCGTTTAGCCAATTGATCGGCAGCGTATAGAGCTGCTCGATCAGGTCGGGCTTGTCGTGGTTCCCGAAAACGCCATACCACCCGAGCCTAGGCTTGACGCGGGCGGTCAGATCTCGCAGAAACGGCAGAGCCTTGCTCGCGCTCGTGGGGTAGTCGCGGAGCATGTAGTCGCCGGTGAGTACGCCCATGTCCAGCCTGATTTTGGCTAACTGATTGATTAGCCGGTCCATGCGTTTGGTTCGCCCGAGGATATGCATGTCGGAGAGGTGAGCGATCCGTAGGCCGTCCAGCACGTGGGGCAGGCGGGGCAGCGCGAGGTCGATCGGGTCGGTCAGTCCGTAAGCCAGTGGCATGGCTGCATGATCGCGGGGCGCATGCCCGGCCGCAAGCAAGGTGATTCTGGATCGAAAATGAACGCCGACCCGATATACCCCATACGATGCCGAACGAAGACACAGCCATGACGAACCATCCAGGCCCAGGCAACGCCGACGCGGTCGTCGGCGGGGCGCTCGGCTGGCTGTTTCTGCTCGTCGGCTGTGCAGCGATCACGGCCGCGGCGTTGATCCCGGCCTATTTCGAGACACTCGATGTCAAGCAGGCCCGTGAGATCGAAGCGATCAAAGCTCAGATGCTCGCCGACGAGCGTCAGCGGTATATCAACTTTCACCAGGCCCTGATCGACGACGACCCCGTCCTGATCGAGCGGCTGGCGATGACCGAGCTCCGGCTCAAGCCCGTCGGCACCGAGGTCGCTCAGCACGCGGCGTCGGACCCGCTGGCGCTGGTGGTTGAGCCGACAGAGGTCGCCATCCAGCAGGCATTGTCCAGTCAGTCGCAGATGCGTTCGATCGAGAACGAGCTGAGTCGGCCGGATCTCAAGCAACAAGCCGTCATTGATGTGCAGTTGGAGCGGCCGCGGCAGACCCGGCTGATTATTGCGGCGACCGGGGAGTACCGCCCGATTCTTGCCGGGGCAGGCGCGGTGCTTGTGCTGATGGGGCTATGGCCTCGCCGAGCACCGCAGTAGCACGCTGGGGTATCTTGTCCGCGTGTCATCGACGACGATTAGCCCAGAAATGCTTGAGCAGGCCTTGACCCAGGTCGTGCGTGGCGAGGTCTATGCGGACCTTACCCGCCGGGGGATGTATGCCACAGACGCGAGCCATTACCAAGTGATGCCGCGCTGCGTCGTTGTGCCTATGGATGAGTCGGATGTGGCGGCGGCTGTCCGTGTTGCTCGCGAGTGCAACGTGCCGATCACCGGGCGCGGCGCGGGCACCTCGCTAGCGGGACAGACCTTTGGCCCGGGCATCGTGCTGGATTTTTCTAAGCACATGAACGAGGTGCTCGAGGTCAACGCTGAGGAAAAGTGGGCCCGTGTCCAGCCCGGTATCGTGCGCGACCATCTCAACGCCCAGGTCGCCGAGCAAGGCCTGTTCTTCGCGCCCGACCCCGCGACCACCAGCCGGGCCACGGTCGGCGGGATGATCAACAACAACTCATCGGGCATGCGGTCGGTCAAGTACGGGATGACGATCGACCATGTAATCGCGCTGCGCGTGATGCTGGCGGATGGCGAGATTGTCGAGCTGGATACCGAATCGGGGAGCGGGAGAAAGACACAGTTGCGTGACTCGGTGGGTTTTCTTGTTGATTCAAATCGTGAGGAAATCCAGGCCCGCTACCCCAAGGTGATGCGTCGCGTCAGCGGCTACGCGCTTGACGCGTTGTTGGATGAAGGTGGCCGCAACCTCGCCCACCTCATCGTCGGCAGCGAAGGGTCACTCGGCATGGTCCTTGAAGCCAAAATCAAGCTCGTCCCCGCACCGGGAGCGACCGCGCTGTGCATCGTCCAATTTGACGGCCTGATCGAGTCGCTCCGGCATGTCCCGGCGATGCTTGAGCACAACCCCTCGGCGATTGAGCTGCTCGACGAGATCATCGTCAGCGAATCGATGACCAACCCATCGACCAAGGGCTACGCAGATTTCTATGAGGGGACACCCAACTGCGTGCAGATCGTTGAGTTGATGGCGGATACGCAAGATGAAGCGTCGCGACTCTGCCGCGCGTTTGCTGCGGATATGAAACGCCGCGGCATCGGTACCGCGCACGTCATCCGTGATCAGCCGAAGCAGATCGCCGAGGTCTGGGAGCTGCGTCGCCTGGGTGTTGGCCTGCAATCCAACATCGGCGGGCGGAAGAAGACGCTCGACTTCGTGGACGACGCCTGTGTCCCCGTCGAGCATCTCGCGGCGTACGTCGAGCGCTTACGTGCGGTCTGCACCGAGCACGGCGTCCGCATGCCGATCTGCTGCCACGCGTCGGTCGGCGTCCTGCACCCCAAGCCCATGCTCGACCTGCACGAGGAAGAAGATCGTCAAAAGATGCAGGCGATCGCCGACGCCGCCTTCGAGATGGTCATCGGCTACGGCGGGTCCTGGTCCGGCGAGCACGGCGATGGCCTTGTCCGCGGCCAGTACATCCAGCGATTCTTCGGCGACACGCTCTACCAGGCCTTCCGCGAGATCAAGGCCCTGTTTGATCCCAATAACCTGATGAACCCCGGCAAGATCGTCGACACCCCCGCGATGACCGAGCACCTGCGCCACGGCACGCCGGGCTACGAGCTTCGCCTCGCCGAAGTAAAGAGTAACTTCCGCTACGACGAGCACGGCGGCTTCGGCCTGTCTGTCGAGCAGTGCAACGGCGTGGGCGCCTGCCGGAAGGTGGGCAAAGGCACGATGTGCCCCAGCTACATGGCGACGCGTGATGAAGACGCCAGCACCCGCGGCCGGGCCAACGCCCTGCGTCTGGCCATGACCGGTCAGCTTGATGAAGAAGGCCGGGCCAGTGACGGCGTCATGGATGCGATGGAACTCTGCCTGTCCTGCAAAGCCTGTAAAACCGAGTGCCCCAACGCGGTGGACATGTCGAAGATGAAGGCAGACGTGCTGCAGATGCGGCATGACAGGCATGGGACGCCGCTGGGCGCGAAGCTGATCGGTCGGATGCCCGCGATGGCCAAACGCTTTGCCGGCCCGCTCGCGCCGGTGGTCAACGCGATCCAATCGATCAAGTTGGTCAGGCGTGTCGTTCAATCGCTGGCGGGGATCGACGCACGCCGGGCGTACCCAAAACTGACCCGCCACCCGATGCCTGGTATCTCTAAGGTGCCTGATGCCAACGCACGCAAACGTGTTGTGCTGTTCAACGACACGTATACCAATTACTACGAGCCGGCGATCGGGCGATCGGCGATCGATCTGCTGGCCTCATGCGGCTATGACGTAATGATCGCCGATGCCGGTTGCTGCCAACGCCCCGCGATCAGCAAGGGGCTGCTCCACGATGCGAAACAGAAAGGCGAGGCGGTGCTCCGCCAACTCCTGCCCTACGCGGACAAGGATTTGCCGATCGTTTTTCTCGAGCCAAGCTGTGCCTCGGCGATCGCGGACGACCTGCCCGACCTCATCGATGATCGTGAGCTAGGCGAGAAGGTGAAGGCGAACTGCCACATGCTCGATGATTTCCTCGCGGCCGCCCTCGACGCGGGCGAGCTTGGCGGGCGGTTTGTTGCCGACACGGATGTGCTTATCCACGGCCACTGCCACCAGAAGGCGCTCTTCGGCACGCGCGGGATGCACGGGCTCTTTGAATCGATCGAGGGGGTCGATGTTG
>JAHQVV010000054.1 GCA_019634195.1 Phycisphaeraceae bacterium
CATAACCTCAACGCCCAGGCGATCGCCTCGATCCAGGGCACCGCCGAGGGCATCCAGAATGACATCCAGTCGCTGATCAGCGAGATGCAGAAATCGATCGACGAGGCCAACGCGTTCATCAACCAGATGGGCGGGGATGAGTAGGGAGGTCTTGGTCAGCCTTTGGTAGGATAGGCATTCCTGCCTGTCAAAAGGCTGGAAGCCTTATGTCTTAGTCGGAGCACGAAGCGTAAGCGAGTGACCCAACACAATTGTGGGTGGTCACTCGCTTACGCTTCGTGCTCAGTTGATTCGGCTACGCCGACTGACAGGCAGGAATGCCTGTCCTACCCGCTGCTTGCAAGTGATGCATGCGGATCAACTACAATCCGCTTCTTGCCTGCCGACCCTCCACAACCTCCACCAGCCATTGCCAAGCCACAGCGGTTTCATGGGTTTGATGCGCTGCGCGGCGGGGCGATGCTCCTGGGGATCGTGCTGCACGCGGCGATCACGCACATGCGGCGGCCGATGGACGGGCTGCTCTGGCCACTGACCGGGCAGGACAAGCACGTAAGTTTTGACCTGCTCTTCTGGTGGATCCACGGCTGGCGGATCCCACTGTTCTTCGTCATGGCCGGGTTCTTCGCGGCGATGCTCGCCCGGCGGCGCGGGCCCGGCGGGTTCGTCAAGCACCGTCTCCTCCGCATCCTGATCCCCGTGGCGGCCGCGTCGATCACGCTGCTGCCGCTGATGTACCTGCTCTGGTCGTGGGGCTGGCTCAGCGAGGCACGCGTGCGCTGGGAAGAGGTGTACCAGTTTGATTTCGATACGCCGGAGTTTGAAGACCACTTTATGGGGCCGGCCCATCTGTGGTTCTTGAATTACCTCGTCGTGTTCTCGTTTGTGTACTGGGCGATCCTGAAGCTGCGCAAGAGTACGCCGGAGGACGACGAGCCGACGCTGGGCAAACTTCGCAAGTGGTTGTTCACGTCACCGCTTCGGCCGCTGATCTTCGCGGTGCCGACCTTTGCGTTCCTCGCATACAACCCCGGCTTCTACACCGCGTACCACCACATCATCCCGTTCACACTCAAGGCGTGGGGCTACGAACTCGCGCAGCTCGTGTATCAAGGCTACTTCTTCGTGGTGGGCATCTACCTCTTCCGGCTGCACCGAGAGATGGACGCGATCAAGCGGTACGCGTGGGTTTATCTTCTCCTCGCAAGCCTTGTGTTTGTCGCTGTGATGTTTCTGAAATGGGCCATCTCCGCGGCGGAGGCGAGCGACGGAGTGGGCTGGTGGGTCAAGCCGGTTCACGCCGCATCGATCGCGCTGTTCTGCTGGTTCATGATCTGGGGCATGACGGGCATCGGGCTGACCCTCCTCGCCAAGCCGAGCGCGGTCGTGCGTTGGCTCAGCGATTCGGCGTACTGGGTGTACCTGGTGCACCTGCCGATCGTAGCGGTGCTGATGGTCCTGCTCAAGGACGTGGCGGTCGGGCCCTGGATCAAGTTCCTTGCTATCGTTGCGGTGACGTCGGTGCTGACGCTGGTGAGCTACCAGTGGGGCGTGCGGTACACGGTGATTGGGCGTTGGCTCAACGGGCCCAGGGCCAGGCCCGGCGCGACTCAAGGGGCCGATGTCCGCTAAGCTGTGCGGTTCGCGCGGTCCTGTTCGGCCGGTGGATTTCGAGAAAGGTCAGGGGCATGTCGAGTGTCCATTTAACTGATCGACGATTGCGAACCTTATGCATCTGGCCGGTAACACGCTCGCGTTCATCGGCGACAAGGCCCTGACCTGGGTCGATGGGCCGCTGGTGGTCGTGATCGGCTCGGTCTGGGCGTACTGGTTCCTGGTCGTCGCGATGTCGTTCTACAAGCAATGGGCGACGGGCCTGCGGGGCGCGATCAGGCCCAGGCAGCGTGCCGACCGCTGGCTGATGCGGGGCTGGGCGGCCGTGATCATCGCGTGGAACGCCTTCCCCACCGCGGCGCTGCGCAAGGATCTGCCGCCTTGGGGCCCGTTCCCCGCGTGCTTTGAGATGCCGCTGCTGGCGGTGCGTTGGGGGTCGGGTATTGCCGTGCTGGGCTGCCTGCTCGTGACGTGCTGCTGCTGGTACGTGATGGGGCGGAGCTGGTCGGTCGCCATCGTCAAGGAAGGCGAGGACCAACCGCTGGTCACCACCGGGCTGTTCGGCGTCGTCCGCCACCCGATCTACGCGTTGAGCGCGCTGATGATCACGATGACGGCCATCACCTGCGCCAGCTTCCCCATCGCCATCGTCGCCCTAGTCCACATCGTGCTGCTGAACATCAAGGCCAGGCGCGAGGAGCAGGCGCTCCTCGGCGTGTTCGGCGACGCATACCGCGGCTATATGAATCAGACCGGCGGGTTCGTGCCGAAACTTGGCAACAGTTCAATTGGTTAAGTAATCTACGAATCACTAGCACCAAAACGAGCTCTCTATGACTTTTTTTCTGTACGTCGTCGTTGGCTTGGTCGTCGGATTCTATTTGATTCTGCCGCTGTGGGTTTTCTTTCTCATGGGATCGTTGCGTCTCAAAGAGACGATTACACAGATCGATGCGTCACAGCTTGACGCCAACGACCTTGCCTTCTTCCAGGAACACGCCGCCGCACTCGCTCCATTTGGTTTCGAACCGCTTGGGTATTTAAGGGTCGAAAAATCAATCGGCAAAGCCACAGTCGACTTGCTTTGTACTGTCAATAACCAATCGGCGACGCTTTCAATAGCGACCATCAGTATGCACGCACCGGGCAAAACAAAAGCCAAGCAACGCCTGCAACATTTTGTCACCGAGTTGAGTAACGGCGTCGCCGTAGGCGTTGGTACTGCGTCAAGTAAACCCACCGTAATCCGCCCGGCCAAGTCGGCGGGGCTCTCAATCTATGAAGAGACAAATGCCGCAGCGCTTTACAGATATCACGAGGCTTGGGTCACGGAACACCAAGGCAAAGAAACGCGGATCCCGCCTCGCACCGATCAATCTTTGGTCGAGATGCAGTACGAATCAACCCGCAAGACTATGGATGCGTTTGCTGAGACGCCGTTCTGGAAAAAACTGGATGAGGATCTATACCGAATCAACCTTCCTGGGATTTACCTTGAAACCTGGTCCTTGTTCCCGCCCATAATCTGGGTTCTGCGTTGGTACAGGCGCGCTCAATCTCAGGCTTTCATCAAGCGTAGCGGTATCAAGAAATAACAACGATGATCATCCCGTACACGCCGAACAAGACGAATCCGATTAGAGTAGGTCACGGCCTGAACCCCGCCGCAACAAATCTTGTGTAGGGTTCCGTCTTGACCCAGCTCGCGCACAACCCGATCCCCCGCCCCAAGCGCTCGCAGGTCGTGATGCTCGTTATCACGGCGGTGCTGTCCGTCGCGGTCTACTTCCTCCTGCCTGCAAGCATCAACGAGCTGCAGCGGCGCATGGCCTGCGTGTTTGTCGTCGCGGCGATGTTCTGGGCCTTCGAGGTCCTGCCGCTTTACGCGACGTCGCTGCTGGCCATCGCGTTGATGATCTTGCTTTTAGCGACCGACGGCGGGCTGGCGGAAGTGCTGCCGGGCCTGTCGCCGCTGCCCGAGGGAGCAGCGATCTCGTACAAGGGCTTCCTCGCGGCGTTCGGGTCCAACATCATCATCCTGTTCATGGGCGGCTTCCTGCTCTCGGCCGCTTTGACCAAGCACCAGATCGACCGCGCGATCGCCGCGAAGATCATCCGACCGTTCACCAAGAACCCGATGATGCTCATGTACGGCGTGCTGCTCATCAGCGCGTTCTTCTCCATGTGGATGAGTAACACCGCGACGGCAGCGATGATGATCGCGATCCTCCGCCCGATCCTCAAGCAGCTGCCGCTCGACGATGCCTACCACCGCGGGCTGGTGCTGGCGGTGCCCTTCGGCGCGAATATCGGCGGCGTCGGGACACCCATCGGCACACCGCCCAACGCGGTCGCTTACGCCGCGATCAACGCCGCAGCGCCCGGCACGATCTCGTTCCTGCAGTGGATGATGATCGGCGTGCCCCTCGCCCTCATCATGCTCGCGCTCGTCGGGCAACTGCTCTACCGCACCCACCGGCCCGAGCCGGGCCTGGCTTTGCCGACCATCGAAGGCCCGAAGCGCATCTCCTGGTACGGCAGGCTGACCCTGTCGATCCTCATCGCCACCGTCGTGCTCTGGCTCACCGGCGAGTGGCACGGCATCGGTCCGGGCACCGTCGCGCTGCTCGCCGCGGTCGCGCTCACCGCGCTGTCGGTCCTGGATAAACACGATGTCGACTCGATCGACTGGAACATCCTGATCCTCATGTGGGGCGGCCTGGCGATGGGCGTCGGGATCGAACAGTCGGGCTTGGGCTCGCTCGTCGCCAGCGCGGACCTGGCGGGTTTGCCCGGCGGCGTCTTGGGTTTGTCCGCGGCGGTGGTCGTGCTGTCCATCGTGCTCTCGACGTTCATGAGCAACACCGCGACGGCGAACCTGCTGGTGCCGATCGTTTTGGCGCTTGCGCTAGCCGCGCCCGAACGCGCCCAGCTCGCGGTACTCTGCGCGCTGGGCTGCTCGTTCGCGATGGCGATGCCCGTCAGCACCCCGCCCAACGCGATCGCCTTTGCCACCGGCGAGGTCCGTGCGTCCACGCTCTTCAAGCTCGGCGGACTCGTCTCGATCATCAGCGGGCTCGTCCTGATCTTCGGTTACAAGCTGGTGCTGCCGCTGGTGCTGGGGTGATACAATCCTGCATCTAGTGCATCAGCGAGAAGCAAAACGAGGGAAGTCTTAAAATCGCACCGGCCGTTTGGGAGCTTGTGGTGGAACCCATCCTTTACATTGCTGTCCTGATTGGCGTCTTTGCCTTGTTTTTTTATTTGCTGATGCCCTTGGTGGTCTACAGCAACGCCGAGCTGCATATTGCAAGCGGTGTCCACGAGATGCAACTGTTTGAAGCGGAGGCAAGCGACCGCGCGTACATGGAACGGGTCAGCCTCGCGATGCAGCCGATTGGGTTCTTACCCGTTGGTTACATCAATACGCGGGGGATGAATAAAGACGCATTGATGGTGATGCGCCTCTTCGTGAACCCCAAGACCCACACCCTGGCGATCGCCAACTCGGTCCACGTGCTCAACGCCTCGGCGGACGGCGAGGTCAAGCGCTACGTGGAGTTCAGTGCCGATTTTGATGACGGCACGCAATTCAACACCAGCCGGATGATCGATGGTGCGACGGCCGACAACGGGTCGAGCAAGAAGACGCTGATCCTCAAGAATCTCGACAACCCCGCCGAGTTGTACCGCTATCACGAGTTCTGGATGGCCGAGCAAGCACTCAACGGGACGCGCACGCCGATCCGGATGGACCAGACCCCGCAAGCGATCCTGATCCACGAGATGGAGCGGGAGCTACGCCGCAAGACCGGTCGTGGCTTGTGGCGCGAGCCCAGCCCGAGCGTGTTCAAGCTATCGCTGCGCGGCGCCTACCTGATGACTTGGGCCCAGCTCCCGCCGGTCAAACAGATCCGCGAAGCGCGGGTCTACGGCACCGGCCAAAGCCTCATGCAGCGGGCTGATCGAAGGGCCTAAGCTCAGGCCTTCGCGGCGTCCGACGACTTATGAGCAGTGTGATCCGTGGGGATGCGGAAGCTGTCGAGGTCCACAGACTTGAAGTAATCGATGGTGCGTTCCAGGCCCTCGGCGAGCTTGACCTTGGGCTCCCAGCCGAGCTTCTCTTTGGCGAGGCTGATGTCGGGCTTGCGCTGCAGCGGGTCGTCGTTGGGCAGGGGCAGGAAGGTGAGCTTGCTGCTGGACCCGGTGAGCTCGATGACCTGTTCGGCCAGTTGCTTGATGGTGAACTCGTCGGGGTTGCCGATATTGACGGGGCCGACGAAGCTCGGGTCGGACGTGTCGTCGTTGTTCATCATGGCGACGATGACGTTGATGAGGTCGTCGCAGTAGCAGAACGAGCGGGTCTGCGAGCCGTCGCCGTAGATGGTGATGTCTTGGCCCTTGAGTGCTTGGACGATGAAGTTGGTGACGACCCGTCCGTCGTAGGGGTGCATGCGCGGGCCGTAGGTGTTGAAGATGCGGACGACGCGGATGTCGACGTTGTTAGCGCGGTGGTAGTCGAAGAAGAGGGTCTCTGCGGCGCGTTTGCCTTCGTCGTAGCAGGCGCGGACGCCGATGGGGTTGACGTTGCCGCGGTAGTGTTCGGGCTGGGGGTGGAACTCGGGCGTCGGGTCGCCGTAGACCTCGGAGGTGGATGCTTGGAGGATGCGTGCGCCGGTGCGTTTGGCCAGGCCGAGCATGTTGATCGCGCCCATGACCGAGACCTTCATCGTCTTGATCGCGTTGTACTGGTAGTGCACCGGCGAGGCGGGGCAGGCCATGTTGTAGATCTGATCGACCTCAAGGATGATCGGCTCGGTGACGTCGTGGCGGATGAACTCGAAGTTCGGCTTCTCCAGCAGGTGCTCGATGTTGTGCTTCTGGCTGGTGAAGAGGTTGTCCAGGCAGATGACATCGTGGCCCTGGTCGACCATACGCTCGCAGATATGGCTGCCGAGGAACCCGGCTCCGCCGGTGACAAGGATGCGTTTGAGTTGTGGCATGTTGAGCGTTTAGCGTTGGGGGCCTGGGTCTGTTGCCGCTATTGGTATGTCGGACATTGCGGGTGCGGTCTGTACTAAGCGTTATTGTCGTCGCTCGGGCCGATCCACGAGAACGGGTTGTACGCGACCTCCCAGAGGTGGCCGTCGGGGTCGCTGAAGTACCCGCCGTAGCCGCCCCATGACGTGGGCTGGGCCTTCTTTACCAATCCTGCGCCCGCATCGATCGCCTGCTGCATGACCTGATCGACCTCTTGCTCGGAATGGACGTTGTGCGCGATCGCCACGCCGCGGAAGCCGCTGCCCGCCGCGTCGACCCCGGCGTCTTCGGCCAGGGCTTCACGGCCGTACAGCCCCAGCCACGTACCATTGAGATTAAAAAAGGCGATGCCCTCATCCTCACCCCGACGCGGGAGGCCCAGGCCCTCCTCGTAGAAGGCAATCGATCGGCTCAGGTCGGTCACGCCCAGCGTCACCATGCTCATTCGTGGCTGCATAGTAGTTGTCCTCGCCGGGCGCTGAAGCACCCTCCGCCGTTATGACCCCACTTCGATCGTCGCGCCGGTCCGGACGTCGAAGCTGACCATCTGGCCGATCGAGAAGTCGCTGGCGCGTTGAGGGGCCATGGGGGTGACGACGACGCCCGGGCCGGCTTTGATGTAGACCTCGTTGTTGGCGACGTTGCCGCCGATGGCTCGGCCTTGGATACGGCGGGGCCGGCCCTGCACAGGCTCGATGTACCGGCCGCCGGCGGGGATCACGTCCATCCGCAGCGCCTGGGCGCGGACGATGCCCTGCACCTTGTCGCCCACCGCGGCCGATAAGCCCTCGGCCGGGACCAATCGCAGGCGGTAGTCCGTGCCGGGCATGCGGACCTGCAGCCAGTCGGCGTGCACCTCGTCAACCACGCCGCTGACCACGGGCGGGGTCGTCGGGCTGCTGGGGGCGGCGGCTTCGCTCATCACATCGTCTCCGAGGAAAGGATCGAACCAGAACAGCATACCGCGCACCTCTGGGGGGGCGAGGCCCCCGCCCTCCCTAGCGGTCACCGGATAGAATCCTTGTTTGGCGCAATCCCAACGGAACCACGCTTTGCCCGGCCCTGCGATCAATAAGACCTACGCGACCCAGAAGCTCACCACCGCCTACCCGCACGTCGGCCTGCTGGAGGTCGCGGACCGCGCGCTGTGGATCACCAAGAAGAAGCTCGGCCAGGACCCGTCCCGGTGCAGCCATTCCAAGCTGCTCTCCGCCTCCGCGGGCAACATGGCCAACGCGGAGAAAGACCGCTTCCTCTGCTTCTGGTTCCACCACCCCGACAGCGCGCCGACCCAGGCCCTCGGCTCGGTCGCCACCGCGACCATGGCCGTGCACGGCTACCCGATCGAGTGGCACGAGGCCCACCTGCTCGTCCGCCTGGACCCGACCTGGGACATCGCCAACCAGTGCCTGGTTAAGTCCACCGACACCCGAAAAGTCGACCGCAACATCGACCAGCAGTACGCCTGGGGCGAGTACATCTTCAAGCAGTACAGCGAACTGAAAAACAACAAGCACCCGCTGAGCTGGCACCTGGTCGGCCCAAGGGCGCAGGACTCGCTGTTCTACATCGAGCGCAGCGAATAAGAGATCCCACCTGTAGGGCGACGGGTGCTACCGTGCCCGGGAGAAGAAGGCATGCATCACGGATCGATGCGATACAGCGA
>JAHQVV010000055.1 GCA_019634195.1 Phycisphaeraceae bacterium
CAGCGTCAGATGCACCGGGGGTTGACCGACGGTTGTCGAGGTCAACAGAAGACAGGTGGCCTAGTGGAGAGGAAGGTAGGACAAGCATTCCTGCCTGTCGTCAGGTCAAAGACCTGAACACGTTTAATCACGGCTACGCCGTGTTGACAGGCAAGAATGCCTGTCCTACCTCTCCAGAGGGCTATCTGCCGTCCGCCGCCCGCCCGCTACCTCGCGGGCCCGTCGGCCGGTTGTAAAAAGCTGTTAGCCGTTAGCGCTTAGCCTTTCGCTTCAAGACAGAAGGACCTGCTTCGATGCATCGGGCTAAAGGCTAACGGCTAACAGCGAAAGGCTTCGATTACTTACGCAGGCCCAGCTTCGAGATCAGCTCGAGGTAGGTTTCGCGCTTGTTCTCACGCAGGTACCGCAGCAGGCGGTTGCGCGTCGAGACCATCTTCAAAAGGCCCCGGCGGGACGAGTGGTCCGCTTTGTGGGCCTTGAGGTGGACGGTCAGCTCTTTAATGCGTTCGGTCAGCACGGCGACCTGGACCTCGGGGCTGCCGGTGTCCTTGTCGTCGCGGCGGTAGTCGCCGATGACGGCTTGTTTTTTCTCTGCGGTAATGCTCATAGTGTTGTTTCCAATCCCGTCACTGCCAAGCGTCGCGGAACCGTCCACGGGCCGAGCAGGCGTTCTACTAACTCGTTCAATTGAGCCACACAGTGTATCAGGGCCGGGGTTGAGCGGCAATTGAGCGTTAAGCTTTGCCAGAAATGGACTTAGGGTCGCGGGGTCGCGGCGGATGACCTCTAGTTGCACTCTTGTTGCAACCCGATCCGCAAGTCGGCCGTAGCATAAGCCCATGGAGTATCTATCGAAGTACCGCCTGCTCCCCGCCCTGCTGTTGTTGCTGTCTTGTGCTGTGGGCGTTGCCCGGGCCGAGCCCATCGGCTTGGCTCAGGGCAAGCCGATCGATTTCAGCGCGGTCCATCCAGCCGATCACACATACGACCACTGGTACCTCGATACTGTCGAAGGTAAAGCCGCGGGCTATTGGCGCAGCTCGCTGAGTATCGAAGAAGGCCACCTCGTCAGCACCTACATGGAGTACAGCGTCGAGACGCATGGCGGCGAGTTGTCCACCTACGCGCACCGCGTCGTCTGGACCGAGACCAAGGACTTCAAACCCGTCCGCATCGTCGTCACTACCTCGGCGGGCAGCGACGAGGTCAAGAAGACCTACCGCTTCATAGACGACGGCATCGAGCTGACCAGCGAACAGAACGGCCGAACGATCAAGCGAACGCTCGCCCCGATCAAGGGCGACTACCTGACCGCGGCTCAGTCCTCGATCACAATAGACCTGAACCTGAAACGCGGCGTCGAATCGTTCCGGTTCAACGCGCTCGATGTCAGCATGGGCATGACGCCGTTTGTCACGACCTATACGCGGAGCAAGGAGAAGCCAGCCAAGCTCAAGCTTGCCGATGGCGGCGAGACGCAGGCGCAGGGCTGGGTCACGACCTACGCCATCTTCCCGGGCTTTGAGATGAAGAACTGGGTTGATGAGTCGAACGTGCTGGTGGGCCTGGCCTACGACATCGACGCGGTCACGTTTGAGTCGCGGCTAGCGGACGCGTCGGTTGCGGAGACGGAATTTGATCCGCCGGAGTTGTCGGGGCTGTCGGTCGTCAGGCCGGACCGGCCGATCAAAAACGTCGACCAGCAGACCAAGATCGTTTACGAGCTGAGCTATCAGGCGGGCGGCCTCGACATCGTGCCCGTCAGCACGGCGAAGCAGTCGGTGGAGGCGCTGGGCAAGGGCAAGGCGAAGGTGACAGTGGATCTGGATGCGAAGCCGCGAGCGGCTCTAAAAGACCGCCCGACCAAGGCGCACCTGGCAAGCTCGATCATGATCGACCACGAAGACAAAATCGTGCGTAAGCTCGCCAAGCAGGCGGCCGCAAAGCTGCCCGACGACGCGAGCACGGTGAAGACCGCCAAGGCCTGCAAGCGCTTCGTCACCCGGCACGTCAGCGGGGCATCGCTCTCGGTCGGCGACGGCAGCGCGAGCGAAGCGGCCCGCACCCAGGAAGGCGACTGCACCGAGTGCTCGGTCCTGCTCGCGGCGCTGCTGCGCGTTCACAACATCCCCAGCCGATGTGTCAGCGGGCTCGTCTACTCCGAGGACGACTTCGTCGGGCAGGAACACGTCTTCGTCTACCATCAGTGGACGCAGGCCTGGATCGAGGGCGAGGATGGCAAGGGCTACTGGCTGGACCTGGACAGCGCGATGTGGCGCTACTCGGCCGGGCATATCGCGCTGGGCGTCTCGGCGATGGGCGATGACGACCAACAGGACCTTATCGACCTCGTGCCGATGCAGCAGGAATTGACCATCAAGATCAAACAGACCTCCAAATAACCCACCGGGAACCCCACCATGAAAACGATCCATCGACTACTGCCCGCCCTGCTCACGATACTGCTGCTTGCGCCGCTAGCGTGTGCAGAAGAGGCCAAGACGGTTGAACCGTATGAGGCCTGGTTCGTGCTAAAGATGGGCGGCCAGCGGGCCGGGCACATGCACACAACGCTGAAGCAGGACGGCGAGAACCTGGTCAGCACGACGAGCATGATCCTCGCGATCAAGCGTGGCGAGGTCGAGATCCGCGTCGAGCAGTCCAGCAAGTTCGTCGAGACACTTGACCACAAGCCGGTGTCCGCCGAGAGCACGATGAAATTCGCGACGATGGCGACCGAGCAGCACATCGATTACACCGGCGACAAGTGGACCATCACTTCGACGAATGCCGGTCAGAAGACACGGGTCGAAGTCGATCCGCCGAAGGTGCAGTGGAAGACGCCCGGCGCGTTGGCCGAGTACCTGGAAACCGCGATCGCGGACGGCGAGAAAGAGCTGCAGGTCACGACGCTGGACCCCTCGGCCGGGACCACGCCGGTCGAGATCACGATGACACGGGCCGAGTCGGCCGACATCGAGGTCTTCGGCAAGGTCGTCCCGGCGACAAGGTGGAAGACCACGATGTCCGCGACGCCCGGCGTGGAGATCGAGCAGTGGACCGACGCCGCGGGCCAACCCGTCCGGCAACTCATCCCGCTGATGCCGGGCATGGAAATCGAGATGCTGCTGGCGGATAAGGCGCTCGCGCTAGCGGCGTTCGATGCGCCGGAGATGCTGGCGGCGTCGTTCATCACGCCGAACAAGAAGATCAAGAACCCGCGGAAGCTCAAGCGTGCGGTGTTTGATCTCGTGTCGAAGGACCTAAAGGAAAACGTCGGCGATGCGGTGCCGAGCGATACTTTACAAACCACGAAATGGGTTAATGACGACACACTGCGGATTTCGATCGATCTCGACAACTCAGGCCTGCGATCAAAAAATGAGATCGAGGCCGCGTACCTCGACGCGACATCGATGCTGAACTACAAGGACAAAGCCGTTGCCAAATTAACGGAACAGGTGCTAGTAAAGCAGCACGTCACTCAGGAAGAGGGTGTCGTTGTGCATGGGCCGATGGCACGCAACCTCCGCGAATTTGTGCGCGAACACATCGACGCGAAAGACCTCTCCGTCGGCTTCGCGTCCGCCAGCGAAACCGCTCGCACCAAGCAAGGCGACTGCACCGAGCACGCCTGCCTGCTCGCGGCGATGCTGCGCGGGGCGGGGATCCCGTCGCGCACCGTCACCGGGCTGGTCTACGCCGACCAGTTCGCCGGCGAAAAGGGCATCTTCGGCTTCCACATGTGGGCCCAGGCCTGGATCCAAACGAGCAAAGGCAAGGGCTACTGGCTCGACCTCGACGCCGCGATGCCCGGCCAGGTCGATGGCTTTGACGCGACGCACATCGCCTTGGCGACCTCGGTGATGAAGGACGGCGAAGCCTTTAACGAGATGGTCACCCTGCTGCCGCTGATGAAAGGCATGGAGATCAAGGTGATCGAACTGGAATGGGCCGAGTAGTTAAACCTAACCCATAGCGATTACCGGTCTTACGCGGGTACTGGATTGCCGATTCCTGTCTAATTCAGTATTGTCTCACGGGGCAGACATGCTACACTAATCGCCGTTCAAGATCGCGGGGGTCTTCCAGGGAAGCCATTTCACCAAGGACCTTCGCCACGGCATTGATCCGTTCGCGCCGCCTGTCGTGCGTCGCTCAGCTTTAAGGGAAACAGACATGACCGACGCACCGACAGCAGACAAGCAAGCTAGGACCCCTCGCCAGCGCGGCCGAGGCCTCCGTGTCTCGACCAGGGCCCTGCTCGCTGCCGGCGCGCTCGCTGCGGGCACACCCGCCCTGGGACAAGTGGCCGTCACCAACCCTGCTGAGTTTTCGATCTTCCTCAACGACGCCTCGGTCGGCGAGCTGCAGATCACCGGCGGGGACCTGGACCTCAGCGCCAGCCCCCCCTTTAACATGACCATTGAACAGATCATCGAAGGCGATGGGACGACACGAACGATCTCCGACGGCGATATCACAATTCTCAATAACGCCGTCCTCGCGATCAATCCCGATGCGATCTGGGACGGAGACATCAATGTTCTCGATGGAGGGCGCGTCGACCTCACCGCGCCGACCACGCTTGGGGCGACCGGTACAGTGGATCTGGAAGATTTAGGCGAGCTGCGTATCTTCGGCTTAGGCGACACCTACGACGCCACGTTTTGGGCCAAGGTCACCGGCACGGCCGGATCGTCAATCGTCTCGTTCAGCGCGAATGACTCCACCATCACAGCACTCCCGACGTTTAATGCCGACATCGCGATCGTTGTTTACGATTCCTTTCAGTTCACCGGCACGCCCCTGACAGACCCGGAGTTGATCCTGGGCGCGACCCTGGTCGGCAGCAATGCCGTCACCATCAACGCCGGCACGCTCAACCTCGCCAACTTCGACTTGACGATCGGCTCGCTTGAGGGCGTGGCCGACTCAGAAATCACCCTCGGCACCGGCACACTCACCACCGGCGACGCGACCAGCACCGCCTACGCCGGCGTCATCAGCGGCACCGGCAACCTCGTGAAGACCGGCACGGGGACCTTCACCCTCTCCGGCGTCAACACCTATACGGGCACCGCGACCGTGACCGGCGGCACCCTCGTGTTCGAAGCCGATCAATCCGGCATAGCCGGGAGCTTCATCCAAAACGGCGCCACGCTTCTGATTAACGCCGATCAGACCGGCAACCCGTTTTATGAAGTCTCAAGCGGCGGCACCCTTACCGTCAACGCGGACTTGGGCGACGCGACCATTCTAGACACCCAAAACGGCGGCACGATCACGCTCAACAATGTGGATCAAACCATCGGCGAGTTGATTGGAACAACGGGAACCCTGACCCTCAACGAGGTGAACCTGACAGTCGATGACGCCGGCAACAACGCCTTCGGGGGCGTCCTGGCGGGGACTGGCAACCTGACCAAGGCCGGTGCCGGCAACTTCACGCTCTCGGGCATGAACACTTTCAGCGGCATGACAACCATCAGCGCGGGCACGATAACCCTCGACGGCGACTTGCTGGATACATCCACCGTCGCCATCGCAACCGGCGCGATCCTGGACCTCAACGGCAACAACGAGACCCTTGGCACGATCACCGGCACCGGCGGGATCATGCTCGACACCGCCACGCTCACGGTCGGCAACTCCTCCACGTTCACCTTCGGCGGAACGATCAGCGAGACCGGCGGCCTGACCAAACAAGGCACGGGCACGATGACGCTCTCCAGCGCGCAAACCTACACCGGCGCGACCAACATCAACGCCGGCACCCTCATCGTCAACGGCGATCTGGCGACCTCCGGCGTCACCGTCGGCAACGGCGCAACCTTCAACCTGGAAGGCGACCTCACCGCGGGCGGCGCCGACCTCACCGTCGATGCCGGCGGCACGTTCTTCGGCACCACCACCATCGGCAACGACCTGATCAACAACGGCACCGTCACCCTGATCGGGCCCGGCGCAGGCGACACCATCACCGTCAACGGCAACTACACCCAGGGCGCAACCGGCCTGCTGAACATCCAACTCGGCAGCGCAGGCGGCCTCGTCGTCACCGGCAACGCCAACGTCAGCGGCACGCTCGACGTCGGCATCCCCGCCGACCCCGCGAACTTCGATATCACCGCGACCTACAACGCCATCACCGCCGGCTCCATCACCGGCACCTTCGACACCGTGACCGACAACTTCGCGTTCCTCGACCTCACGAACGCCAACGTCGGCGGCAACATCGAGATCACGCTGGCCCGCAACGCGGTCGCCATCAGCGACATCACGCGGAACAACAACCAGGCCAACGTGGCCAACATACTCGACACGGTCGGGCCGACCGGCAACCTCGACGCCGCACTGGACCGCATCCTCGCGAGCAGCGAAGACGGCGCACGGTTGACCCTCGACGCCCTCGCCGGCGGGGCCGCTGCCACCACCAGCACGCAGTCCGCCGCCAACGCCGTGAACCAGAGCCACCGCTTGCTGGACCAGGTCGTCGGCGTGTCCCCCGCCACCTCACGCCCCAGGGGTTCCTTCAGCATGGCTCCGAGCACCAACGGCTTCGAGGAAGTGGACCACCTCACACTGCTGAGTTTCTACCAGGGCGAAGCCGAAGAAGCCGAAGGGCAAGGGCCAACCATCGCCGGCCTAAGCCCGCTGCCTTGGGGCAAGATCTACGGCGGCTTCGGCGATCAGGGCGACGGGGCCGAAGGCCTGGACTACACCCGCTACGGCCTGCTCGTCGGCCTGGAACTCGAGTCCGCCGAGAGCGATGCACGCTACGGCCTGTCCCTCGGCGTCGAGCAAACCGACTTCGATTTAAACCAGGACAACGGCGACATCGACATCTCCTCGCTCTACCTCTCTGGCTACACCCGCCAGCCGCTGGGCAACGACATGCACGTCACCTTCGCCGGGGGGCTGGGCTACCACAGCCACGACTCCACGCGCAACATCCTCATCGGCGTCACGCCGACCCAGGCCAGCGCCGACTTCGACAGCTTCTCCGTCTCGCTGGCCGCGGAGATCAGCAAGACGTTCACCGTCGTCCACACGCCGGTCGACCCAGGCGGCCACCCCACCGACACCGCGATCGAGCCGTTCGCGCGGCTGGACTACAGCCTCTCCGACCAGGACGGGTACAGCGAAACGGGCGCCGGCAGCGCCGGGCTCAACGTCTCCTCCAGCGAGTTCGACAGCGTCCGCGCCGCCCTCGGCGTCCGCGTCCAGCACCAGTACATGCTCGCCAACCAGTACGAAGCCGTCCTCCGCGGCCGCGGGCTGGTCAATGTCGCCATCTCCAACAGCGACAGCGGCCTGAACGTGTCGTTCGTGGGCACGCCGGGCAGCAGCTTCGCGGTCGAAGGCTCTGACCAGGACGACATCTTCGGCCAGATCGGTTTCGGCCTGTCCGTCGAGATCAACGACAGCTGGGACCTGCACATCGACCTGGACCAGCAGTTCTCCGGCGACGCGATGGGAACCCTCGTCTCCGGCGGCCTGAGCTACGAGTTCTAAACGCGACGACAGGCACTACCCTGTTACTAAAGCATGGACAAGCCTTACGTCACTATCGAGCAGTTCGACAACATCCTTCATGCGGAGCTCGCGCAGATCCGTTTGGAGGAGGCGGGTATCCCGGTGTACCTGCACAACCGCAACATCGTCTGGGCCGACCCGCTGCTGAGTAATGCGGTCGGGAACATCAAGGTGCAGGTCCCCGCCGAGGACCGTGACCGGGCGGTCGAGGTGATTGCGTCGATCCGCGAGAAGATCGTCGCCATGTTCAATCAGCCCAAACCGATCGAAGAAGACGACGCCTACCTGAACTGCGGCGAATCGATGCCGGAAGACCTCGATACTTGCGGGCACTGCGGGTGGAGCTATGCAGACGACGACGCGGCTCCTAACCCGGAATCGATCTAACCCACCGCGAACCGGGGTAGGATGTATCCGTGGACGACACGCCTTCCATTGAGACGCTCCTTGCGCAGGTCGCTGCCGGTGAATGCTCTGCCGACGATGCGGCCAAGCACCTGCACGCGATGCAGGCCCAGCCGCTGGGCTTTGCGACGCTGGACCACCACCGGGCCGACCGCTGCGGGTCCAGCGAGGTCATCTACGCGGCGGGCAAGACCGCCGATCAGGTTGTGAAGATCAGCCAGGCCCTGCTCGAGAAGCACGACAGCGTGCTGATCACTCGGGCCGAGCGCGAGCAGATCGCGGCGCTGGAGTCGGCCTACACAACCTCATCCACGCCGATCGAGGTCGGCCAGCTCAGCGGCACGGTCCTGCTTGGCCAAGCGCCCGCGGCCCACGACAAGGCCATCGCGATCCCGATCGTCACGGCGGGGACCAGCGACCTGCCCGTCGCCGAGGAGTGCGTGATGACGTGCAAGGCGATGGGCCAGCCGACCGAGGCGATCAATGATGTCGGCGTCGCCGGGCTGCACCGGATCATCGGCAAGGCCGACGCGATCCGCGCAGGCCAGGTCGTCGTCGTGGTCGCGGGGATGGAGGGCGCGCTGCCCAGCGTCGTCGGCGGGCTTGTCGACAAGCCCGTTATCGCGGTGCCGACGTCCGTTGGTTACGGCGCGGCATTCGGCGGGGTCGCAGCACTCCTGGGCATGCTCAACTCGTGCGCCTCGGGTGTCACCGTCGTCAACATCGACAACGGTTTCGGTGCCGGCCTCGCCGCGTCGCGCATCAACCAACTCACCCAGTCATGAAACACCTCACCGGCCTACCCCCGCTGCCCGATCGCCCGGAGCATGCCCACAAGGGCACCTTCGGCACCGTCATCGTCGTCGGCGGTTGCGACACCATGATCGGCGCACCGGCGCTGTGTGCACGCGCGGCGCTGCGCAGCGGCGTCGGCCTCGTCAAGATCGCGTGCAGCCCAAGCATCCTGCCGCATATCTTGACGATCGAACCCGGCGCGACGGGGATCGCGCTGCCCAGCGAACCGGGCGAGGCGCTGGCACAACTCGAGCAGGCCGACCCGCATCACAAGGCCGTGCTCGCGGTCGGGCCGGGGCTGGGTCAGAACGTGGTGCTTGGCGAACTGGTCGAAGCCCTGCTGGCTGGCCACCGGCCGGTCGTCCTCGATGCCGATGGGCTAAACCTGCTTGCCAAGCGTATGAAGCAAAACGCAGAGCCGCCGCAACTCACCGCCCCGCTGGTGCTGACGCCGCACCCCGGGGAGTATCAGCGTTTGGCCGAGTCGCTCCACCTGGAGGCGGACCCAATCGCCACGGATGAGCGCC
>JAHQVV010000056.1 GCA_019634195.1 Phycisphaeraceae bacterium
CAACGATAGCGATCGGCTCGCCCCCATTCACCGCCGCCACCACCCGCTCACGTAGGTCCATTGAATATGCCATCGCTGAGGCCTCCTTGCCTAGAAAGCCTCAGTATCACCGATGGAGAACGATCGCGCCAGTTGCTCTAGATGCCGAAGTGTGTTGCCCTTCTTGGCATCTAGGTGGTTCAGCACCTTACTCCACGAACCCCGCGTTTCTATGGTTTAAAACCAATCACCGTTTGCCTCGGCGGGGCGAGCGCTTCTTCTTTTTCATCGTGGATGATTTTTTGCGGCGGGTGACCTTGGAGCCCTTGCGGTCCTTAGCGCCAAGCATCGCCCGGTCCTGCGGAACGCCGCGCTTCTTTTTCTTGCCGGGCTGTTTCTTGTCGTCGTCTTGCTTGCGGCGGGGCTTGCGGTCGTCGAGGATGACCAGTTCCATCTGTCGGCGGGGCAGGTCGATATTCGCGACACGGGCGGTGAACCGGTCGCCGATCGCGATCGTCCGGCCCGAGCGCTGCGCGACCAGCGCGCCGGTGTTCGGGTTGAGCTGCCAGCGGTCGGCCTTGTCCCCGGGCAGGTCCGGCAGCTTCACGAAGCCGTCGACGAGGTAGGCATCGATCTGCAGGAACGCGCCCTGGCCGGTGACGCCGGTGACCGTTGCGCTGAAGTCCTCGCCCAGCCGGGTCGAGAGCAGCTGCAGCACGAGGAACTTGCGCAGCTCGCGCTCCGCGTCGGTGCTGTTGCGCTCGGTCGTCGAGCAGTGCCGGCCGATCTCGACAAGCTCTTCTTCGCTGGGCACGCGCTCGTCGTTAGCGACCTTTCGCGACAACTGTTTAAGACCCTTGCCGCGTAGCGGCTGATCCATCGGCAGGCCCGCTTCGCGCTGCTTGTCGAGCACGGCGTTGAGCGAGCGGTGCACGACGAAATCGGGGTAGCGGCGGATCGGGCTGGTGAAGTGCGTGTAGTGCTCGCTGGCCAGGGCGAAGTGGCCGATCGGCGTGGGCGCGTACTCGGCCCGGCTCAGCGTCTTGAGGACCGCCATGTGCACCGCGTGCTGCGCGGGCGTGTCGCGCACCTTGTCGAGCAGCCACTGCAGCTCTTTACGCGAGGGCTTGGCGGGGATATTGAAACCCGCGACCCGTGCGAAGGTGCGCAGGTCCTTGAGCCCGTGCGCATCGGGGTCGGCGTGCACCCGACGGATCATGGGGATCTTCAGGTCGTTGAACAGGCGCGCCGCCGCCTCGTTCGCCTCGACCATGAACATCTCGATGAGCGTGTGCGTGTACGCGTCGTCCTCGGGCTGGGCATCGACCACGTGGCCAGCATCATCAAACACCAGCTCGACCTCGGGCAGGCCGAGCGTGATCATGCCCTGCTTGAACCGGCGCGAACGGATCGTCCGCGACAGCTCGTTCATCAGCTTGAGCGCCTTGATCAGCTCGCGCGGGTACTTCGCCTCGCTCTTGCAGTGCTTGCGCGCCTCGCGGAGGTCGTCGTCGATCAGCGCCTGGGCTTCGAGGTATGTCAGCCGCTTGGCGGACCGGATCACGGTCTTGGCGAAGCGTTGGCCGAGCACGTGGCCCTCGGCGTCGTAGCGGATAAACACCGACTTGGCGAAGCGGTCGACGCCCTCCTGCAGCGAGCAGACGCCGTTGGACAAGACCTCCGGCAGCATCGGGATCACCTTGCGTGGCAGGTACGTCGAGTTGCCGCGGTTGTACGCCTCCTGGTCCAGCGCCCCGCC
The DNA here is from genome assembly GCA_019634195.1 of Phycisphaeraceae bacterium. Classification (GTDB taxonomy): domain Bacteria; phylum Planctomycetota; class Phycisphaerae; order Phycisphaerales; family Phycisphaeraceae; genus JAHQVV01. The sequence goes on from JAHQVV010000056.1 coordinate 1,739, forward strand.
GAGCTCGACGAAGTGCGCGACGTCCGCGATGTGCACGCCCAGCTCCCAGGCGGCATCGCCCTTGCCCTCGAGCTTCGTGATCGAGATCGCGTCGTCGAAGTCCTTGGCGTTGGGCGGGTCGATCGTCGCGATCAAGGTCTCGCGCAGGTCCTCGCGGTCCTCGGGGATGTTGTCCTCGGCGGCTTCCATCTTCTGCGACGCGGCACGGGCCTCACTGACAACCTGCTTGTCAAACTTCTCCGCCAGGCTGTACGCCCGCATGACCGACTGCGTCTCAACGTCCGGCAGGCCCGACTCGCCGAGCACCTCGACGATCACGCCTTCGGCCAGCTCGTTGCGCTTCGCATCGGGGTAGTCAATGATGTCGATGACGACCTTGTCGCCGACCCTGGCGTTCTTCGCCCCCGCGTCGCGGATGATGATCGGCTCGGAGATGGCCCGGCCGTCGACGTTGACCAGGTGGGTCTTGCCCTTCTTCATGAGCGTGCCGACGAACTGCCGGTCGGCGCGTTGGACGACCTCGACGATGGTGCCGGTGAAGGGTGAGCGTCCGCCGCCGCCGCGCCCGCGCTCCCGGCGGACCTTCGCGCGGACCCGGTCGCCGTCCATCGCGTCGCCGGATTTGCCCGGCGGGATGAACAGGTCGCCGTGCTCGGTCAGCTCGTCGGGGACGACGAAGCCGAAGCCGCGTTCGTGCGAGCGGAAGCGGCCGACCATGTCGTCGCCGACCGGGGGCAGGCCGATCGTGTCTTCGCTGCCGCAGACGAGCTGGTCCTTCTTGAGCAGGTCCTCGACGGCGTTGATGAAGTCGGCGCGCTGCTCGGCGGTGATGCCCAGGTCGTCGATCAGCTGCCGCAGGTTGCGCGGCTGGTACCGACGGTCGGCCAGGTGGTCCAGGATACGTCTTGCATAACGGTCAGGCATGGTGGGGGCCGAAGGCGGGCGGCAGGGCGGTCTCGGTTGTGAGCTTACCTCCGCGGGCGATCGGTGCCGCTATGCTAACGGCAAACACACCCCCTCACCGAAAGAGCCCCATGCCCAGCGAACAGGACATCATCGACCAAGCGAGCAAGCTCGGCGAACTCATCGCCGACCACGACGCGGCCAAGCAGCTCGCCTCCGCGACCAAGGCCTTCGAGGCCGACGTCAACTCGCAACGCGCGATGGCCGACTACCAGCGTTTCGCCCAGGGCCTGCAGCAAAAAGCACAGTCCGGCGGCGCGATCGAGGTCGAAGACAAACGCAAGATGGAAGAATTGCAGCAGGCGGTCATCACCAACCCGCTGCTGGCGAACATGCAGCGCGCGGAGATGGACTACCTGGACCTGCTGCGCAAGGTGGATACCGCGATCGTCGGCGCGGGCGGGGCGGTGGCACCAAGCGCGGCACAGGGCCCGCCGCCTGCGGGCTCACCGATCCTGGGGGGTTGATGTTGGGCGCTTATTAGCGGCGCGCTACTCGGCCGGGTCTGCCGTGGCGGCCATATCGACCTCCAGATCGGCCGCCTTGAGCCCGAACTGGTTCGCAATCAGGATCGCTCGCCAGTCTTCATTGATCAGCTTGCCGAGCTCGTCCCACCGGCCGTTGTTAATCCAGCCCTTGGCCTGCAGCTGGTCGGCGGGCGGGGCAACCTTCAACGCGGCGCCAAGCCGGTTCAGGCCGTTGAGGCACTGGAGCATCATCGACTTGTTATCCATCTCCCGCTCTTCGGAGATCCGGTTGTTGAGGAACTGGTCGTCGATCAGCGAGGCGTACCGCGACATCGCCCGGGCAAGCCCCTTGATCGAACGCGTGTCCTGCGGGGATTCGAGCGACAGGGTGTTTGCGAACCGCTCGATCACCGTACGCTCGGCGGAGTAAGACAGGTCGGGGGCGGACTTGTGCTGCGCGACCCGCTTGTTCAACAGGTCGATCAACGCCTCACGCGACGCCGGCGTGTCAAGATTCAACAACGCCTCGAACGCCGCGCCGACCACGATCGGGTGCGGCGGCTTGGCGACACCCACGATACCGACGATCTGCTTGATCGCATTGGTGATCTTGGCCTGCATGCCACCGGCATTACGCGCCTTCCACCAGAGCATGCGTTTGCCCAGGGCCTGCATCGCGCCGCGCTTGACCGCGTCGTTGGCGTCGTTCAGGCCGGCGGTGATCAGCGGTTCGGACCCCGCGTCGACCATCGACTTCAGGATGATCATCGCGTTGTAGCGGACCATCGAGCTCTTGTGCGTCACCGCATCCTCCATCCGGCTCTCGGTGATCGCTTTGGACAGCGCCTCGGTAAAGGCGACCGAGGCCTGGGCGGGGCGGAACTGCTGGAGCAGTTGCTTGCGGGCCTCAGAAAGCTCTTGGGCTTCGGGCTCCGGGCGGACCAGGTCGAACATAAGCGGGTCCACGATCATCAGGATCTCTTGGTACATCTCCTCGGTGATCACCTCGGCCTCAACGATCTCCGAGGGCAGGAACCTGTTCTGCCCCAGCGCCGGCATCGCCGCCAGCAGCACGAACAGCGGACAAACGACGGCCAGGAGTGGTCGAGTCACGAGATTCATCACAAGCAAGGCTCCACGCGGGCAGGGGCGGGGGTGTAGCACCGGCACAACTAGGCCCACCGACCGGCGCTCACCCTACAAAAGTAACCGCCCAGACGTCGTAAGTCAACGTATTGCCTGTCTCTATGACGGCTCGGCGTGCCAAAAGCTATCATCCGATCAATCCTTATCCACCCATAAAACGCCAGCGAAAGCACGACCTATGTACCGATCGATCAAAGCCGCACCCGCCGCCGCCAAACCCCAGGCCGTCGTCCTGCTCCTGCCCACGGGCACCAAGCCAGCCGACACCCCCGGCTGCCCCGCGCCAGACGCCCTGGCCGCGCTGCTCAAACAGCCGGACACGACCCTCGCCCCCGAGTGGACCCGCACGCTCTACCACCCCGGCCAGCGCATCGGGCGGACCCTCGTCGTCGGCCTCGGCGATTCGGACAAGCTCACCGCCGACACCCTCCGCAAAGCCGCCGCCAAGGCTCTGCGCCAGCTGCACAGCGCGGAGATCACCGCCGCGAGCATCCATGCCGTCGGCCTGCCCATCGACCTGGACGACGCGTCCATCGGCCACGCCATCGCCGACGGGCTCTCCCTAGCCAACTTCACTTTCGACACCTACCACGGCAAGACCAAGCGCCCCGAGAAGAGCAAGCGCGAGAAACCCATCGACCTGAAGGTCGTTGTCGAAGAGCACCAGCGCACCGGCTTTAAGCAGGGCCTCAAGGTCGCCGCCGGCGTTACTACCGCGCGCACCCTCGCCGCCACCCCGCCCAACGTCGCCAACCCCAAGTACATCGCCGGCTACTGCAAGAAGCTCGCCAAAGACAGCGGCCTGAAGTGCACCGTGATCAACGCTTCGAAGGCTAAGGAGCTGAAGATGGGCGGGCTGCTCGCCGTCGGCGCCGGCGGCTCGACCCCGCCTTGCATGGTCATCCTTGAGCACAACCCCTCGGGCAAGGCCAAGCAAAAGCCGCTGCTGCTCGTGGGCAAGGGCGTGACCTTCGACACCGGCGGGTACTCGCTCAAGGGCGACGGCGGCAAGGGGATGAAGTACGACAAGTGCGGCGCGATGAACGTCATCGGAGCCATGCAGGCCATCGCCAATCTGAAAATCAAGCGCCGCGTCGTCGGCATCGTCGGCCTGGCGGAGAACATGATCGACCGCGAGGCCTACCGCGTCGACGACATCCTGACGTTCTGTAACGGCGTGACCTGCGAGGTCACCAACACCGACGCGGAGGGCCGGCTCGTCCTGGCCGACTGCCTGGCGTACGGCACGAAGGCCTACAAGCCCGCGGCGGTCGTCGACTTCGCTACGCTCACCGGCGGGGTCGTTGTCGCATTGGGCAAACGCATCGCCGGCGTCTGGTCCACCGACGACGAACTGCTCGCCAAGCTCAAAGCGGCGGGCGAGACCGTCGGCGAGCCGGTCTGGGAGCTGCCCCTCGACGACGAGTACCGCAAGATGATGCAGGCCAAGCACGCCGACCTGCACAACTCCGCCCCCGTCCGCGAGGCCCACGCCACCCAGGGCGCCGCTTTCTTAAGCTACTTCGTCGGCAACGACGCGCCGAAACAGGTCCCGACCACGCCATGGGTCCACGTCGACATCGCCGGCACGTCCAACACCGACGGCGGCACACTCATGGAAAAAGGCCCGACCGGCTTCGGCGTCCGCCTGGCCACAGAACTGGCCGCGACGCTGTGACCTGACACGAAAGCCCAACTATAAATTATTATATTTATTTATATTTTTCCTATACATCCGCCCTCCTGGCAAGGTATAGTTGAACTATAAGTTACTATAAATACTTATAGAAAGGCCTTGTTATGCGACAGCCTCGAACGCCTCCCGATCTACCCTCCATATTTAGTGGACGGTACAAGGAAATTACCCACGCAGTGGTAGATGAAGCGTATCGTCGTTTCGCACAAACCGCCCAAGACCGGTACGAGCACTGGGAAAAACTGCGCCACCGTGCGGTGGCTAAAGGCTTAGATGCAGAGTTGGCATGGGCCATCGTCAAAACACGCCGCACCTTCAACGCCAAACCCTTGCCACTCACGGACAAATCTGGCAATCAACTGACATACTGGTTGAGCGACGCGGCACAACACGAGTTGATGATGATAGACCGGGTGATGGCAGGGAATGTGCCAGAGCAAAACCCTCAAGCATTATCCATTGCCGAGCGCTCGAACTACATCGCACAGTCATATGAAAAATCGTTTGCGGAAGAAGCCATCGCCTCATCGCTTCTCGAAGGTGCCGCAACGACACGGGTAGACGCCAAACGAATGCTTCGCGAACAGCGCGAGCCACGCAACGAGGGCGAGCAGATGGTTGAGAACAATTACAACGCGATGCTATTCATCCGGGATCAACTCGACACAGATTTAAGCGACAGCTTTATCCATGAACTACATAGGATCGTCACACACGACATAATGGAGACCGAAAAAATTGGTCGCTGGCGTCGTTCAGAAGAACCGGTCGTTGTCGAAGACCCGCGTGACAATGAAGTGATGCACGAGCCTCCCCCAGCAGGTGATCTTCCAAAGCGGATGAAAAAACTTTACCGCTTTGCGAATCGCAAACCAGAGAAAACATCATCCTTCCTGCACCCTGTCGTTCAGGGTATCGCGCTCCATTTCCAGTTCGGGTATGAGCACCCGTATTGCGATGGTAATGGCCGCGTTGCCCGGGCATTGTTCTACTGGCTGGTCTTGAGGTCGGGGTACTGGCTTTTTGAATATCTGCCGATCTCGACGATCTTGCGAAAGGCCGCCGTGCGCTACGGCCGGAGCTATCTCTACACGGAGCACGATGGCTTTGACCTTGGCTACTTCTTAACCTATCAACTCGAGGTCACCGCACGAGCCAGACAAGAATTAGCTGCATACCTAGAGCGACAAGCAGAGAAACGGCGGGAAGCCGACAAGGCCACCGACAGCGACCCCCGACTCAACCCAAGACAGCGAATGCTTGTCCGGCGGCTCATGAATAGCCACAACCCATCCATCGCCATCGCCACACACCAGAAGCGGGAGCGAGTATCGTATCCCACCGCACGATCCGACCTCATGCAGCTTGAATCCTTTGGATACCTACGGTCTGAAAAAGCTGGAAGAAAACTCATCTTCCATCTCAACAAAAAAAACTAACCGCCTGCCCGACCACCCGCCATGCCCAAAGCCATCATCTTCGACTTCGACGGCGTCATCGTTGACTCCGAGCCGCTGCACTACCAGGCCTTCGTCCTCGTCGGCAAGTCGCTCAATTTTGAGATGACCTGGGAGCAGTACCTCAACCAGTACATCGGCTTCGACGACCGGGACGCGTTCCGCTACATGCTGCACCAGGCCATCGAGGGCGGGCACACCCCCGACATCGAAGACCTGAACGAGACGATGGACGAGTTGATCGAGAAGAAGCGCGTCGCCTTCGAGGCCATCGCTGAGATGGGCACCGCCGCGATCCTCGGCGCGGTTGAACTGATCGAAGAGGCCCACGCCGCGGGCTTGCCCATCGCGATCGCGAGTGGGGCGCTGCACGCCGACATCGAACAGATGCTCCGGCTGCTGGGCATCCGCGACAAGTTCGAGATCATCGTCGCCGCCGACGACGTCGAGCACTCCAAGCCCGACCCGACGACGTACGCGATGGCCTTCAAAAAGCTCGCCGAAGAATACCCCGACGCGGGTCTCACGCCCGATACGACGCTGGCGATCGAAGACACCGGCGCGGGGCTGCAATCCGCGATCGGGGCCGGGCTGCAAACACTGGGCCTGACGACCACCTCACCGCCTGAGGTGCTGCAGCAAGCCGGCCGGGTCGTCGAAGACCTCTCCGGCGTCACCCTTGCCTCGCTCAGCCGCTGGTATGGCTGATCGATTTCGCCGATGAAGACATTGCTATGAGCGAACCAAAAACGAACGACGCCCCCCTGATGCTCTCGATCTCCGGCATGCGCGGCCTGGTCGGCCAGTCGCTGACCCCGACCGTCGCCGCCCGCTTCGGCGCGGCCTTCGGCTCCTGGCTGTGGACCAGCCGGCGGCCCGGCAACGACACCGGTCAGCCGCCCACGGTCGCGCTCGGAAGAGACTCCAGGCAATCCGGCCCGATGATCGAAGCCGCCGTCGCGTCCGGCCTCGCGTCCACCGGCTGCAAAGTCGTCCGCGTCGGCATCCTGTCCACCCCCGGCGTCGCTATCGCCGCCAACCACCTCGGCGCCGACGGCGGCATGGTCATCACCGCCAGCCACAACCCCTTCCCATGGAACGGCATCAAGCCCCTGCGGCACGACGGCGTCGCGCCGCCACCCGACGAGGTCGCCGAGATCATCCGCCGCTTCCACGAAGACGACTTCGACTACGTCGGCACCGACAGGCTCATCCCCTTCGAAGACTTCCCCGCAGGCGACAAGCACCACGTCGATGAAGTCCTCGCGCTGGTCGATGTCGGCCTCATCAAGTCCGCCAACCTCAGCGCGACGGTCGACTCCGTCCACGGCGCGGGCGGCGACGAAGCACGGCACCTGCTGCACGCCCTGGGTGTCAAGCTCCACCACCTCTACGCCGAGCCCACCGGCGACTTCCCGCACACACCCGAGCCCACCAAAGAAAACCTCGTCGAACTCAGCGAACTAACCGCCAAGCACGGCGCGGATGTCGGCTTCGCGCAGGACCCGGACGCCGACCGCCTGGCCGTCGTCGACGAGAACGGCGGCTACATCGGCGAGGAGTACACCCTCGCGCTGTGCGCCCTGCACAAGCTCAAACAAGGCGAGTCGATCGCAGCCAACCTCTCCACCAGCCGGATGGTCGACGACATCGCCGACCGCGTTGGCGCGACCGTCACCCGCACGCCCGTCGGCGAAGCCAACGTCACACAGGGCATGCGCGACCACAACGCCACCCTCGGCGGCGAAGGCAACGGCGGCATCATCGACAACCGCGTCAGCCAGGTCCGCGACTCTATCATCGGCATGGCCTACATCCTCGAGCTCATCGCCGCACGCAAGCAACCGCTCAGCGCCATCGTCAACGACATCCCCGCCTACGCGATCGTGAAAGACAAGGCCGGCGTCGATGCTGGCGTCCTCGAAACGATGCCCGAGAAGATGCAGGCCGCTTTCGCCGACCAGAAGGTCGACCTCCAAGACGGCGTCCGCATCGACTGGCCCGACAAATGGGTCCACGTCCGCCCGTCCAACACCGAGCCCATCATCCGCGTCATCGCGGAGGCCGGTGACGAGGCGCAAGCCAACGAGCTTGTTAAGCAAGTGCGCGGCGTGCTAGGGCTGAGCTGATCACCAATCCGTGCGGATCTCCACCGGCTGGCGCTCGCCCTTGGGCAGCATCGGCTTGTTCGGCCAGGCCGGCTGGAACGTCGCGGTCAGCACCGTGCGGAAATTGGGCAGGTCCGTGTCCGCCGGGCCGATCTTCAAGGGCAGCACGTACGCCCGGGCGATCGGGTCCCAGTGCTTTTCTTGGGCGTCCTTCGTCGTCAGATCGAACGACCAGCGGAACCCGCGCTGCCGGCCGTCCTCGTTCAGAACCAGCTGCCCGTTGCGGTCCAGCAGCCGGAGCTCGACCACGAGCTTGCCCACGTCTTTGGTCGGCTCGTTGAACCCGTCGAGCAGCTCGATCCGCGCCTCGAGCCGGAGCTCGTCGCGCTCCTTCACATAACGCGACGCGGGGTGGACCCGCACATCCGTCGCGCACGGGAACCACTTGGGCCACTGCTCGGCCTGCGCCGCGGCGTCTTCATCCACACGCCGATCATCCGGGTTCACGGGCTTGCCTTTGGACGTGCAGCCCACGACACACGCGAGCAGCGCAGCAATCAGGCTCAACCGTATTATCGCATAAGGCATCGGCTGAGGATAAGGGGCTCAACGAAACCAAACAACCGCTACGCCACCCGGCGGGCCTGGTCCATCCGCTCCAGCAGGTCGAAGAGCCGCTGCTGGGTCTGCTCGAACCGCTCGATCGCCCCGGTGTTTCGGCTGACCAGGTCGATGAGGGTCTGAAGCTCGAGCTGCTGTGCTATGAGGCGTTGGTGTGCCTCGGTGAGCTGCTGCTCGCGCTTCCGGGAGTAGAGGCGTTCCCACAGCCACAGCGCGCCCATCAGGCCGGCGACGCCGAACTGGGTTGCGGTTTGAAGGGATTCGGGGTTGTCGATCATGCGGGGTTCCTTGTTTGATGGGTCCGTTTTCAATGCCTGTGCAGCGGGTGACGCGCGGCGTCCCGAGACGGAGCCGTCATGATTCGCACGGGACGCTGCGCGTCGCCCGCTACACGTCAATGCAATGCCCGCTACACCCGGCTGAGTCGGCTCACCCCGAGGTAGCGTTTCTCGTCGGGGAGGCCGTCGCCGGTCGTATCGATCTGCACCGGGGAGCGTGCCGCCGCTTCAAAGAAGAGCCTGCGGTACGCCGCCGACTTGAACAACAACGCGTCGTTATCGCCGGTGAGCGCCGCGGCGCTGCTGAAGACGCGCTCGAGCGTGCCCAGTGATTCGAGCCTGGCCATGATGGAAAGCGAGACGACCGCGTCCGCGTCCGGGGTTTGCCCGGGGCCGTCGGCATCCAGTCCCAGCAGCCGTAGCAATGCGGCGCACACCAGCTGGGCCTGTGGCGCGAAGGTGCGGGCCACCACCGTTGCCAACGACACATCGCCCGGCGGGATCGCCGCATCCGCCGTGCGTGTGCGCGGCAGCGAAACCGTCAGCGTCATCGTATCGATGCGTGCCAGCACTTCGACGGGCGAGCCGTTTACAAGCAACACCGATCCCGCGTCTATCTGCGCCGCTTCAAAATCGGCACTGGCTGAGGTCAGTGTTGCGCCGTTCACCTCGCCGTCGGCCACACTCAGCCGTTGCTGCGACACCCAAGTCAGGTCGCTAAACAGCGTCGGCTCGTAGAGCAAGAGGTCTCGGTCGGTTGAGAAGTTCATGATGGGGCTTTCATCAAAAGGGCTGAAAAGCCCCGGCAACGCGTCAGCGCCGCCGAGACCGGAGGGATGGAACAAATCAAGAAACAGCCAGGTTGCGGATCACGCCGTGCGCCAGCTCGTTGCGCATCTCCAGCGTGTACTCGCCGATGACCTGGCCGCGGTCGCGGTCGCCGTCGGCGCTCAGCGGCTTGTAGTGGAAGCTGCGTCCGCTCAGGGGCAGCACGTCGATGCGTGAGCTGTCAAGCAGCACGGCCGTATCCGCCGGCACCCATCGGCTGAGCACGACCCGGCAGATACCGAAGTCGCTTTCGTACACGCTGACCATGTCGCGGTAGCGCGTGTTGCGGGCGTCGTAGCCGCGGGCCGAGGCGATGAATTGATTGATCGCGCGTTTCTGCAGCCCGCCGACGAGGATCGTGTCGACCCCGCCGTTGGACTGCTCCCAGACCGCGCGGAGGTTGGCGTTGAGCACGTCCTCGGTGAGCGCTGCGCCGCCTGCGTCGTCGACATTGGTCGTGATCGAAGGGATGATCCCGCGCATCGTCCGGCGGACGGTTGCCGAGCCCTGCTCGTCGGCGGCGGGCGCGACGCCGTTGATCACGCAGTTCTCCAGGTCGCGGGCCAGCTCACGCAGTCGTTCCTGCTTCTGGTAGTCCAGCTCGTCGGCGATCGCGGCCTGTTTCGCGGCGAGTTGGCTGCCGGAGACCTCGACGCCGGCGGTGAAGATCTGCGTGGCGTTGCTCTGCCGGACGCGGTTGGTGAACCGGGCGGTCGGCGCGTCGTCGCCTTCGAGCGCCGCGTTGCCGAGGATGCGCAGGGCCTGCGTGTCGGCGATCGCCTCGGTTGGCGTCCCGCCGTAGCCGCGGGCGACCGTGAGCGTGTTGCCCGCGACGCCGGTGACGAAGATGACCTCGCCCGATCCCTCGGCCTGGATCTGATCGCCGACACGGAAGCGGTCGCCGTTGACGACATCGAAGTTCGCCTCGTTTGTTGGTGACCCGATCGAGCCGTCGTCGATCGCGTCGCTGTTGGGCAGTAGTTGATCCTCTAGCCATTGGTGGACGGTCGAGGTGGCGGGCCGCTGCGGGTCGCCGAGGTGGTCGAGCAGCGGGGTCTCGTAGGGGCTGACGATGCCGACGACATCGCCGATGTCCTCGACGAGTTCGGGCAGCGAGGCGCCCGCGGAATAGGTTGCTTTGCCAGTAAAGCTCATAGCGGAATCCTTGTGTTGGTGTTGGAAGGGG
>JAHQVV010000057.1 GCA_019634195.1 Phycisphaeraceae bacterium
ATACAGGCCCGGCATCACGAAACGGCCGAGCTGGTAGAGGATGGCGGGGAAGGCCAGGATCAGGCCGCCGTAGCCGACGAGAGAGATGACGGTCGAGAATCCTTCGAGCGGTTCCCGGATCAGGAACGGACAGTCGCTCTCGGTGACCAGCCCGGTTCCGGCCGACTCCTGGCCGTCGGGAGTGGCGAGAAACTCGCAGTACGGGGCCTTCAGGAAGTCGAACAACATGTTCCTGAAGATGTAGACGATGATGAATCCCAGGAAGACGGCCAGGATCGATCGGATGAGTTCGAACTCACGCATCGCATGATTGTAGCCGCGACGCTATGCGCCGCCGGGCCTGCGATGCGTAGCGTCGCGGCTACTTGTCTTGCTCTGAATATCACACAAGATCACTTCGCCAGCTTGGCGATCAGCCGCCAGATATCGTGGCGCGAGAGTTCCAGTCCGGCTTCGCTGTTAAACGCCGTGCAGAGCTCCTCGAACGCCGAGGTGTAGAGCAGTTGGTCACGCTTGGACAACGCACCGATCGCCTGCTCGACCTTGGCGGCTAGCAAGGCTTCCTGATCGGGTGTGATGCGGGGTCGCTCGCCGTGGGCCCGGCCCATGCGCGGCAGCTTGCCAGCCTTTCGTAGGTTGTGCAGGCGGTGGAATACGCTGGCCCGCGATGGGGCGTTGCCTTCGTCGCCGTACATCGAGGTGTACAGCGTCTCGAACGCGTCGGTATACGGCAGGTCGTCGAGCGTCCGGCCCTGCTTCTGGTACACGCTGATCAGCAGGTCGTCATCACTCGTCGGAAAGAGCAGTTCGTCGGGCATCACAGGGTCACATCCAATGATCAGGCGTGTTGCGTCGCGGGTTTGGGCACGACAGGCTTAGGCACGGGCTGGCCGTCCCAATAGATCAGCCCCGGCTCGGTTACGCCTTGCATCAGTTCCCCGCCCGGCACGATCCGCAGCGCCAAGCCATGGGGCCCGCAACCCAGTGCGCGGGCGCTGGCCTTGTACAAACTCGTCTTGCGGCCCGTCTCAACACAATCCATCTCGACCACGCCCGGCGCAACCAATCGGCCCGACTCATCCACCCGGCCGATCAACGCCTGGACGCGCAGCTCTTCAGGTGACAGGCCGCCAAGGTTGATCTCGGCCCGCACGTCGATGCTCTCATCGGGTCGCAGGGCCTGATCAACGTTGCTCTGCACGCTCTCGAACCGCAGCGAAGGCCAGGCAAAACGCAGCTTCTCCTTGAGCTGTGCCCGTGCGACGGAGCCGGCCAAACCACCGTCCATCATCGATCGAGCCCGGGACAATGCCGGCAGGTAGTACTGCTCGGTGTACTGCTGGACCATGCGGTTGGTGTTGAAGAACGGCGCGAGCTCGGCGATGGACTGCTTCATCATCTGGATCCACCGCAGCGGCAGGCCCTGCTCATCCCGCTCGTAAAACATCGGCACGACCTGCTTCTCCAAGAGGTCGTAGAGCATCCGCGATTCAACTTCGTCGGCCAGATCGGGGTTGTCGTGGTCTTCGCGGTAACCAATGGCCCAGCCGACGCGCTCGTTGTGCGCCTCGTCCCACCAACCATCAAGGATCGACGCGTTGGGCACGCCGTTGATCGCCGCCTTCATGCCGGAGGTGCCCGAGGCTTCCATCCCGCGCCGCGGGTTGTTGAGCCAGACGTCGCACCCCTGCACGAGGTAGCGGGCCGAGTGCATGGAGTAGTTCTCGATGAAGACGATCTTGCCGGACAGGCCGTGGTGCCGGGTGAACTCCACGATGGACTTGATGAGTTCCTTGCCGCCGCCGTCGGCCGGGTGCGACTTGCCGGAGATCACAAACTGTACGGGCCGGTCTTTGTTGTTGAGTAGCGCGATCAACCGCTCCGCGTCGCGCATGAAGAGGTTGCCGCGTTTGTAGGTTGCGAAGCGCCTGGCGAAGCCGATGGTCAGGGCCTCGGGGTCCAGGTCGTTGTCGGCGTGCCGGACCGGGCCGAGGCTGGCGGGCCGGGCGGGGTCGTCACGTTTGGTGAAGGCAACGAGCTTGTGGCGTCGCTCGGTGTGGATCGACCAGAGCTTCTCGTCGGGCAGGTCGTTGATGACGCGGTAGATACCGTGCTCCGCGGGCTTGGCCAAACGCGAGCTCGTGCCGGCCTGCCGGTCGATCGCCTCGGCCAGCGGGCGCGACAGCCATGACGCGGCGTGGACACCGTTGGTCACGTGGCCGATAGGCACTTCCTCTTCGGGAACGTTGGGCCAGATACCCTTCCACATGGAGCGAGAGACGACGCCGTGCAGCGCGGAGACCCCGTTGGCCCAGTCGCTGCAGCGGATCGCGAGCGTCGCCATGGAGAACGGCTCGTCCTTGTTGAACACATCGTCCCGCCCGAGCGCGAGCAGCCCCTCCATGTCGAGCTTGAGCCGGTCGTGGTAGCCCTTGAAATAGGTCTTCAAGAGTTCGGACGGGAACCGGTCGATCCCAGCGGGGACGGGCGTGTGCGTCGTGAACACGTGGCTGGCCATCGCGCCCTGACGCGCTTCGTCGAAGGTCAGGCCGTGCTGTGCGATGAGATTGCCGATGCGTTCGAGCGCGAGGAAGGCGGAGTGGCCTTCATTCATGTGGCAGACATCGGGGTCGATCCCGATCGCGTGCAGCGCGCGGACGCCGCCGATGCCGAGCACGATCTCCTGGCGGATGCGCATGTCCATATCGCCACCGTAGAGCTGGGCGGTGATGGCGCGGTCGGCCTCGCCGTTCTCCGGCAGGTCGGTGTCCAGCAGGAACAAGCGGATGCGCCCGACACGCGCCTCCCACAGCGCGACAGCGACTTCACGCTTGGGCATGGAGACGCTGACCTTGATCTGCTCGCCGTCGTCGTCAAGCACGGGGCGGACCGGCATCTGCGAAAAGTCCAGGTCAGGCAGGTATTCCATCTGCCAGCCGTCGGGCGTGAGGTACTGCTGGAAATAGCCGTGGCGATACAGCAAGCCAACGGCGACGAGCGGCAGACCAAGCTCGCTGGCGGATTTGAGGTGGTCGCCGGCGAGGATGCCCAGGCCGCCGGAGTAGATCTGGAACGACTCGGTCATGCCGAACTCGGCACAGAAGTACGCGATGGTCGGGTCGGCATTTTCCTCGGCGTGGGTCTCGCTGAACCAGCCCGGGCGGTCACAGTGCCGGGCCAGGCGATCGCACACGCCGCGCAGCGCATCCAGGAACGTCTGATCGCTGGCCAGTTCGTTGAGCCGCTGCTGCGAGACGAGGCCGAGCATCTGCACGGGGTTGTGCCGGGTCTTCTGCCACAACTCATTGTCAACACGGATAAACAAGTCCACCGCATCGTTATGCCAGGACCACCAGAGGTTCTTGGCGAGGTCGGCCAGCGGCTGGAGTGCTTCGGGGACCTCAGACGCGACATGGAATCGGCGGACACGGGCAAGGTCTGGACAACTCATCGGGAGTACCCTCGATCGGAGAGGTGGATAATCAGAGCAGACCGCTGGAGTTTAGCGGCGTCGGCAGGGGCGGGCCAACATCGCAAACGAAACGTTCACATAGAGGAGGTAGGACAGGCATTCCTGCCTGTCAGCAGGCCGAAATCCTGATGCCTTATCGAGCACGAAGCGTAAGCCAGTGATCCTAACTAAAGAAGGGATCGGGCCACTCGCTTACGCTTCGAAATCGGACGATTCACCTCCATCGATCGACAGGCAGGAAAGCCTGTCCTACCGGTGACTGCGAGACAACGCTGCCGCGACCAATGACTCCAAGCGGGACAGCGATCGGTCCGCCTGTGCCCGGAACAGGTTGTAGGGGAGCAGCGTCAGCAGGGCCACCGTGATCCCCGCCGCAGTCGTGATCAGTGCCTGGCCGATATCGCCGCCCAGGTCGCTGAGGTCCAGGTCGGCCCGACTGCCGGAGAGCTCGTTAAACGCGCCGATGATGCCGATGACGGTACCGAGGATGCCGAGCATCGGCGCGGCGGTGATGATCGTCGAGAGCATCGGCAGGAAGCGTTCGAGCCGGCCGCGCTGCGCCTCGACCGCGTCAACCGCGGCGGACTCGGAGGGGGCTTCTTCGAGGAGCTGGCTCACCGCACTGCCATAGACGCTTCGGTCGCGCTTCGCTTCCTTCCTCGCCTCGTCAAGTTTGCTGGCACGGAGCAGCTTGCCGAGTTGATAGATCCGCTCGCGACGGGCCGGGCCGTTGGTGGACAGGTAGAACCAGGTGCGCTCGAGGATCAACGTGACCGCAATGATGCTGAGCACAAGCAGCGGCCACATGACAACGCCGCCACGGTCCATGAGTTCGGCAAAGCTAAATGCGGCGAGAGTAGGCATAGGTCTGTTTATTCAGCGGTGCGTCTTGTCACATATGGAGTGTAACAATGATATCGCTTAATCTTCTGTTTTGGTTTCAGCCTTCGCCCGCAAGTGGTAGTGCGACTGGACTAAACCAGAATTGAACGCGTTTGATTTGATCAAATCCAGATCGATATCTTTTTCAAGATTACCAAATAGCCTTATACCATCGCCGATCAGGATCGGTATCGTGGTTAAGACTAAATCAACAATCAAGCCGGCGCGAATAAACGACTGGACGACTTTGCCACCATCAACATAGACACTTGCCCACCCTTCGTGTTCCAGCTGCTTCATCAGATCCGACGGAGACTGGTCCCATAGGCGGACCTTGTCGCGTAGGCGCTCGGGGATGTCTCCCTGCTTCAGGGTCCGGCTCAACACAACCACAGGCTTGGTGTACGGCCAATCGTCAAACTTCAAGACAACTTCATATGACCCCCGCCCCATCACGATCCCATCAATCCGCGAGATAAACTGATCGTAGCCGTGGTCCTCGCCGCCTGTATCCTGCTTCATTAACCAATCGATACGGCGGTCTGGGCGCGCAATAAAACCATCGAGACTCATTGCGATGTAAACATGTCCCGATATCACATGCCGCTCCAATCTGGTAGCAGACCACACTGCCGGTATTACACCGGCAGCGCGTCCATCATCGTGATGGCTTTCTTCGCGATGTCGTCGCTGCTCAGGCCGCAGTACTTCAGAAGGTCGTCCTGCGTCTTCCCGGACTTCGGGATCTTATTGACGAACATCTGCTCGACCGTGAAACCGTCGCCACTGGCCGCGACGGTGGAAGCGATGTGGGCACCGATGCCGTTGCCGTAATTGTCTTCGACCGTCAGCACCAGGCCGTGGCACTCGTTGGCCAGGTCGAGGATCGCGTCCTCGTCGTAGGGCAGCGAGTACAGGTCGACAATCGTCGGCTCGATGTGGTGGTCGTCCAATGCTTCAAGCGCCGTGTTGACCTCGTGGACCATGTAGCCGCTGGCGATGATGAGGATGTCGCTGCCTTCCATCAAGACGTTGTGCCCACCGAGCTTGAACTCTTCCTCGGGGGAATAGAGGAACTCAGTTTCGGGACGGAGGGTGCGGAGGTAGACGCTGCCTTCGTGCTCGGCGGCGGCACAGGTCAACGCGTAGGCTGAGTAAGCGTCGGACGGGGTCAGCACGTAGAAACCGGGCTTGCCGGTGGCGTTGTGTGTCATCGTCGCGAAGGACGAGAACCAGGCGACATCGGGCAGGGCCATCTGCGATGGGCCGTCGGCGCCGAGCGTGATGCCCGCGTGGCTGCCGGCGATCTTGAGCTGGCAGCCGGAGTTGATCGCCATCTCGATCTGGTCGTAACCGCGCGTGACGAACTTGGCGAAGGTCGAGCAGAACGGCGTCTTGCCCCCTGCCGCCAGGCCCGCCGCGACGGAGAACATGTTCTGCTCGGCGATCCGGCATTCGAAGAAGCGTTCGCCAAGCTTGTCGTCATGCACAAACTGGCCAGAGAAGGTCGAGTTGTTAACGTCCGCGTCGAGCGCGACGACTTCCGGGTAGGCGTGTCCGATCGCCCGCAGAGCGACGCCGTAGGCCTTGCGCGTCGCAAACTTGCCGGACTCCAGTGCCTTGTCCTGACCAAACGCCTTCATCGCTTGTTCGAACGGCAGCGGCTTGGCGGCGGCCACCTGGTCACGCGTGGGCCGGGGCGACATCATCGCGATCTTGAGCGGCGTATCCGCGATCGCGCCGAGCTTCACCTCGGTTGCGTCGAGTTCTTCGAGCACGCTTTCCAGCGCGTCGCCCTTGGCCGCGGTGCCGTGGTGGCCGTTGCCCTGCTGCGAAGCGGCGCCCCAGCCCTTGACGGTCTTGGCGACGATGGCGACCGGCTTGGCGTCCGGGTTGATCGACTTGGCGTGCTCGGCCAACGCGTTGGCGATGTCGCTGCCTTTGTGCCCGTCGATCACCAACGCGTTAAAACCGGCGGCCTCAAGCTTCTTGGCCGTGGTCTCCCAGTCCTGCTGGGGACTAACCTCCCGCGTCTGCGCAAAGGCGTTGCAGTTAAAGATCGGGCACACGGCCTTGAGGTCGTGGTCCTTCATGAAGTCGATGGCCTCCCAGATCTGACCCTCGCGTGACTCGCCGTCGCCGATGATGCAGAAGACGCGCTTGTCAAAGCCGTCGAGACGCGCGGCGAGCGCGATCCCCGCGGCGCTGCTCAGACCCTGCCCAAGCGAGCCGGTCGCGGTGTCGAAGAAGGGGAAGCCCTCGATCGGGTTGGGGTGACCGTCGATGGGCGAGTCGATCTCGCGCAGCGTCTTGGCGACGTCGAGCGTCAGTGGCTTGAGGCTGTCTTTGTCGGTTCCGTAGCGGACGCCCAGGTCGGCGCAGGCCGCGTAGATCACCGGCACGGCGTGGCCTTCCGAGAGCACGAGCCGATCGGCCGCGGGGTGCAGCGGGTTGGTCGGCTCGTAGCGCATGTGCTGATACATCAGCACGCCGACCAGGTGGACCAGCGACGCGCCGGTCGAGGGGTGGCCCGAGCCGGCGGCCCCGGTGATTTCGTAGGTGAGTTTGGCGAGTTGAACAGCCTTGGCGTGGATCGTCGAATCGAACGACATGGTTCGGGTCCTTCCGGGTAGCAATGTCGGGTGGGGGTTGCCACGGGCGTGGCGGGGCCAGACATGATATCGCAAGATGACCGCGTGCTGGGGCATCCCCGCGCGTCATCTGGTTGTAAATCGGTTAACCGCCGTTGGGCGCGGCGCCGGGGCCGAAGCAGATCGCGTTCTTGCCCTGGCGTTTGGACTTGAGCGCCATCGTATCGGCGCGGGCGATCAGCTCCTCGGGGGTCCGGCCGTCCCACGGGAAACCAGCGAGCCCGCCGCTGACGGTGAGCCGGCCGACCGCCTCTTCGCCGAGTTCGGGGAAGCGGTGCTCGCAGATCGCTTTCTGGAAACGCTTGGCGATCCCGAT
>JAHQVV010000058.1 GCA_019634195.1 Phycisphaeraceae bacterium
GGTCGTGCGCTACCCGCTGGATTTCTCGTGGGTGGTGTCTCGATTCCTGGACCGGGTCAGGCCGGACCTGGTCGCGATGGTGGAGCTGGAGGTTTGGCCGAATTTCGTGGACGCGTGTGAGCGGCGCGGCGTCCCCGTCTGCGTCGTCAACGGCCGGCTCAGCGCACGGTCCTTCAAGGGGTACAAGAAGATCAAGCGGCTCATCGGCCCGAGCTTCGCGAAACTGGCGGCCGCGGCGGTGCAGACGCAAGACTACGCCGAGCGTTTCGAGGCGATGGGCGTGCTGGACGTGCGCGTGCTGGACACGATGAAGTGGGACAACGCGAGGCTGGAAGACGAGGTCGAGGGATCGGCCGAGCTGGCGGCGGAGCTCGGCATCGATCGGGGCAAGCCGATTGTTGTCGCGGGGTCGACCGGGCCGGGCGAGGACAAGCTGCTGGTTGATGCGGTTTCCGGGGGGCCTGACGGCGTTCAACTCG
Source organism: Phycisphaeraceae bacterium (assembly GCA_019634195.1). Taxonomy (GTDB): domain Bacteria; phylum Planctomycetota; class Phycisphaerae; order Phycisphaerales; family Phycisphaeraceae; genus JAHQVV01. The sequence goes on from JAHQVV010000058.1 coordinate 480, forward strand.
TCATCGCACCGCGCAAGCCCGAGTGGTTTGATGACGCAGCCAAGGCAGCGCCGGGCTGTGTCCGACGCACCGACGGCAAGCCCGGCAAGGGCCCCACCTACCTGCTCGACACCATCGGCGAGCTGCGCAAGGCGTATGCCTTCGCGGATGTCATCGTCGTCGGGCGTAGCTTTCTTGGGCTGTACGGCTCGGACGTGATGGAGCCTGCCGCCCTTGGCAAGCCCGTCATCATCGGGGCCCACCACAGCGACTTCCAAGACACGGTCGACGCGATGCGCGATGCAGGCGGCCTGATCGTGACCATTGAGCCTGGCCAAGCGATCCGTGAGCTATTGGAGGATCCGGCCAAAGCCCAACAGATCGCAGACGCCGGCCGAGCGGTGATCCGCCAGCGCCAGGGCTCGACCACCCGCCATGCGGATATGATCTTGGCCTTACTCAAGGATCAGGCTTGAGGCCTGTGGCTTAAGGCTTGAGCAGACCCCGAACCCCAGACCCCAGACGTGCCCTCCACGCCCCTCCGACAAAACGAACTCATTAACGCCAAGCGATTGGTCGTGAAGGTCGGCAGCGCGCTGGTCACCAAGCAGACCGACGCCGGGCCGGGCGTGGACAGCTCGGCGATCAACCGGCTGATGTCGCAGGTCATCGCCCTCATCGAGGGCGGGCGCGAGGTCGTGCTCGTCTGCAGCGGTGCCGTTGCGGCGGGGTGCGCGGAGCTCGGCCTGCACGAGCGGCCCAAGGACCTCGCGGAGCTGCAGGCCGTCGCCGCGATCGGGCAGCGCCGGCTCATGGCGCTCCTGCACACCGCCGCGAAGAAGCGCGGCTACGCCGCGGGCCAGATGCTGCTGACGCGGGGCGACTTCGACGACCGCGTCCGCTTCCTGAACATCCGCAACTGCGCGGCGAAGCTGCACGAGCTCGGCGCGGTCCCCGTGCTTAACGAGAACGACACCGTCGCTGTCGAGGAGCTGCGCTTCGGCGACAACGACCTGCTCGCCGCGATGATGACCAACGCGATGCGGGCCGACGCCCTGATCCTGCTCACCTCCGTCGACGGCCTGCTGGACAAAGACAACAACGTCATCGACCGCGTCGACTCGGTGCTCGACGCCCAGCAGCACGCGCGGACGGGCATGAAATCGAGCTGGGGCAGCGGCGGGATCAAGACCAAGCTCGACGCCGCCCGCCTGGTCACCGAGGCGGGCGAGGTCGCGGTCGTCGCCCCCGGGACGAAGAAGGATGTTCTTTTGAAGCTGATGGAGGGCGAGAAGATCGGGACGGTCTTCGCCCCCGCCGCGCGGAAGATGGACAGCCGGCAGCGGTGGATCGGTTTGACGGCCAGGCCCGCCGGGACGGTGAGTGTGGACGATGGCGCAAGCCGGGCGGTGCGCGAGCGCGGCAAGTCGCTGCTGGCCAGCGGCATCACCGACGTCACCGGCCGATTCATGCGCGGCGACGTCCTGCTCGTCCGCGACAGCCAGGGCAAGGAACTGGGCCGAGGCCTGACCAACTACTCGGCCGACGAACTGGCCCTGATCAAAGGCAAACGCTCGGACCAGTTCGCGAAGCTCTTAGGACGCGAAGGCTACGCGGCGGTGATCCACCGGGATAATTTAGTGGTGCTGGGGGCTTGATGGTTTTTTTTTGAACCACAGAGGCACGGAGGGCACGGAGTTAATTTAATTGATTGAAAAACTCTTTATCGATCGCCAGTAAATCAAAACACTTCTGGCATTGGATTGAATAATCAGAGAGTTCATTTTGATACTGAACGACTTGAGCCTCAATGGCTCTGAGTCTTGCAGGCAGCAAAAAAGAACGCTTTGAAAGATACTTTTTGATATCGGGCTGATTGCCTAGTGCTTCATCAAACGCCGCGTCGGGCTCAAACCCGGGCCTGCGATCTCTGGGAAACAACTTACACATAATGCTTGCATGCTTCGAATCAGGGAAACGATCGAACAGTTGCTTGATTCGTATCAACATACGCCGCTCTTCAAGGGCGTTTTGAAATGATGTCATCTCAACCAATGATTTCTTCTCACTGTCCGACAATGAATCTAGTCGTGTCTGTGATCCGCATTTCACACAAAACACAGGGATCACCAGGTGCTTCAGGATTGCTTCTGCGGGATCACAATTAATCATCGCCAACTCCGTGCCCTCCGTGTCTCTGTGGTTCAACCCGTATTCTTCACCCGCGGATACTTCCCCGCCTCCCATTTGTAATCGATTTCCGGGTCTTTGCCGAAGGACCGGCCGGCTTGGCGGATGTTGTCCCAGTGCGCGACGGCGTTTTTGTTCAGGCCCGGGGCGTCGGGGTCCGGCGGGTCGGGGTGTTGCCAGCAGACCTCGCCGGCGTCGTGGTCGGTCAGGCCGAGCGAGCACTTGAAGTCTTTTTCGGATGGTGCCGCCTCGTCGAGCGCACGTTTGGTGTAGTTCAGGCAGATCACCGAGCCGTGGTGGCCCTCGGTCATGGGGTTGGCCTGTGCCTCGTCGTAGGCGTCCCAATCGACGCCACAGAAGTCACAGGAGATCACGATGCCGTCGTCGGTGGTGCGTTGCATGGAGATAGTTTAGGTACTCACCACAGAGAACACAGGGGACCACAGAGAGATTGCTTTGCTCTGCGGCCCTCTGTGTTCTCTGTGGTAATAGACCGAACTCACATTCACTCATCCTCATCCAACAGATCGTTCATCAGATAATTCCACTCGATCGTCACGTGCGGCTTGGCGTTGTCGATCGCCTCGCCTTGTGCCGACCAGCGGTAGAGCGAGGCCTCGATCGCGGCGTCCCATTCCTTGTAGGTCGTCGTGCGGATGACTTTCGCCTCGTGGACTTTCCCCTTGTTGTCGAAGGTGATGCTGACGCGCGCGTTGCGCGGGATCGACAGCACCCGGCTTCCCGTGCCCGGCGGGGTCGGCAGCTTCGTCGTCACCTTGATGCCCTTGCCGACGAGGACCTTGCCTTCCTGCAGTTCCAGCTCCGTGATCTTGATATCCCTCGGCGGGGCCTCGCTGGGGTCCTTCGGCGCGCGGGTGGGGGTTTGTTCTTCGCTGGGGGCGGGGTCGCCGTCGTCACCCTCGGGCTTGGGTGTGTCCTGCGTGTCGGGCTTGGGGCTCGTGGTCGTGTCGGTGGTGGGGTTTTCGGTTGCCGTATCCGACTCGGTCTTCTCGGGGTTGTCCGAATCGGTGTCGGACTCGGTCTCGGCGGGCGTTAGAGAGTCGGTCGTGGTCTCGGTATCCGGCGCGGTCGGGTCTGCGGGCGATAGCGTGTCTCGCTCGCCGGGGGTCGGGGTGTCCTGTGTGCCGGGCGTCGGGTCGATCGGTTGGTTGGGGGTGATCGGGCCTTCGGTGCCTTCGCGTTTGGGACTGAGCGCACCATCCTCGCCGGGCAGGCCGTCGATCTTGCTTTGTATTGGGCTCGACTCGGTCTGCGGACGGGGCGCGACATCGGTGGCGGTCGCGTCGGGCGGCGGCTGATTGGCCTCTGTTTTGGTCGGGTCGACGGGCTGCGTCGGACGGTTCGGGTCGCCGGTCGCGGACTCGACGGCTGCCAGCGCGGGCGGCTTGGGGTTATCCACCAGCGGCGCGTTGGGGTCCGGGTCGGCCTGGGACTGGATCGCCGGCTGCACCGTGCGCGAGCGCAGCGCGATGTGCTCCTCGATACGGTCGTGCTCGATCCACTGGACGACGAGCCGTTCGGGCCGGTCCGGGTCGCCGAGCTTGATCTGAGCGTCCGCCTGCTCCTTCGTCCACACCTCGATCGGCACCGCGAACGTGTTGTTGTCCTCGAACACCGCCTCGTTCACCGCGTCTTCCGCGTCGGCCTTGACGATCAGGAACCCGCTGCCCGGCTCGACCGATTCGGGAATCGCCAACTCCACCTTCAGCTCGTACCGCGAGCGCGGCTGCAACGGCTGGCTCGCGCTGACAGACGCAAGGAGCAGGTCATCCTCGTCGAGTTGATCGTCGCTGGACAGATAGACGCCATCGACCCAGCCGCTGTTGACCGTGGGCACGCTGCCGAGGTTCGCCACGGAGAACGCGATCGGCGCAGGTCGGCCGATCACCAGGCGGCTCGGGCTGACGATCGACGGGACCACCAGGTCCGGCTCGTCGGTGTCGATCAGCTCGATCGGCACCGAGGTGAAACCCTTCGTAAACGAGGGTTGATCGAGCAGCTGGTCGCTATCCGCCGCGAAGACCAGGTGCATCGGCCCGGCCACACCCTGCGGCAGGTCGAGCTCGACGCCGTCATGCCGGTACCCCTGGCCGGGCCCAAGCGGCGCAGTGCGCCCGAACGTGCGAAGCGGCAGGTCGGTCGCGTCGAGCTTGTCGTCGGTGGAGAGGTAGACGCGGTCGGCCCAGCCGTGCTCGCCGAGCTGCGGGTTGCTGCTGGCCCAGCCTTCGCCGGCGTTTTGAATTGCGAAGTCGATGAGGACCGACCCGCCGGTGGCTGCACGGTCGGGGGCATTGAAAGTCTCGATGGCGAGCTCGGGGCGCTGCGGGCCGTCGATGTAGATGGGGGCAACGCGGGTGTTGTTGGTGCGGTCCGGGTCGGGGACTTGGTTTTCAGTGTCGGCTTGGTAGATCAGCCAGTAAGGGCCGTCGGCGTCATCTGGTAGTTCCAAGACAGACTCGGGCGCAAAGCCAACGGGCACAGGATTTTCCGACGCCACGAAATCGAACTCGTCTATCAACTGATCGCCATCGCCAATTTGCCGATCGCGCGAAAGCCAGACTGCGTCGCGTCGGTTTAAGATTGGAAGCGCCGCCCCCAGATCCGACTCGCCCTCATAAATGACCAAGGCAGCGCGGATCGTCTCGCCGGCTTTGGCATAACGCGGAGCGTCAAAGCGATGCACCCGCAAATCAACGCTTGGCTCCGGGTCATCCGATGCCAGAGCCTCGCTAAGGACCGGCAGCATCACCGCGTGCAGCGCGACCGCCACCGCGAACGCTCCGATCAGCACTAGGTTGTCGCGTTGGGTCTGCATAGGCATTCTTTCCGGAGGGCGAGGCTCCTGCCGAGCCGCGAGCCATCTGTCACTTGCGGCTCGGCGGGAGCCTCGCCCTCCCAACAAGCCAATCTGTCCATAGGCGCCTTAAGGTGAGACGCCTGAGCCGCCATCAAGTTTCGGCAATCTGATATCCACGACGCCCGCCGACTGGATCCGGTCCATCAGCCGCAGCAGGCTCGGCCCACGGTCGATCGGGCTGTCCACTTCCTGCAGCGTCACGACCAGCGGCGGCGCATCGGCCCGGCCCGCTATCTCACGTAATCGGCCATCCAACTCGTCATCCGCCACCGCGACGCCGTCCAGCAGCACCCCCCCGTTGCCGTCGACCTCCAGCAGCACGATCTCTTCATCGACCGCCTGCGACGCCCCCTCGACCGACACCAACGCCACGCCCGACGACTTAAGCTCGACCAGAACCACCATCGCGTAGATGAAGAACGTCAACAGCAAAAACACCACATCAATCAGTGGCATCATCTCAACGCGTGGCGAGTGATCGTGTCTTCTTACTGGACGCATTGGGACATTGTACCCCGGTAGAGCCTAAGCCCGTATCGCATCCCACGCCGCGGCGATCGCGTCTGCCGGAGTGTCGTTGACGACGCTCACCGCGCCCATGCGGTCGGGCAGCACCAGCCGCACATGACCGTCTTTGACCTTTTTGTCCGTCTGCATGATGCCCATGAGCAGGTCGGTATCCGCGAGTTTGTCGCTGGACGTCGGCAGGCCGATCCGGTCCAGCAGCGCGACCAATCGATCGAGCAGCGCCCCGTCGCACCGCCCCGCCGACACCGCCAGGCTCGTCGCCGCGACCATGCCCAGCGACACCGCTTCGCCGTGCGCGTAGGGGCCTTCGTAGGCGTGCGACTCGGGCTTAGGCTTGGGCGTCTCAAACCGCTGCGGCGGGGCAAATCGGCGGCGCTTGGGCTCGTCCGCCTCGGCCTGTGCCTGTGGCGATGCCTCGATCGCGTGTGCGAACGTGTGCCCGAAGTTCAGGTGCGCCCGGACGCCCTGCTCCTTCTCGTCTTCCGTCACGACCGCGGCCTTGATCTCGACGTTCCGCTTGACCAGTTCGACCAGCGCGTCGCTTTCAAGGTCGAGGATGCGCTGCACGTTGTCTTCGATCCAGGCGAAGAGGTCCGGGTCGCGGATCACGCCGTGCTTCACGCACTCGGCCAACCCGCAGCGCAGCTCCCGGTCCGGCAGGGTCTTGAGCACGTCCGTATCGATACACACCAGGACCGGCTGATGGAACGCGCCGATGAGGTTCTTGCCTTGCTTGACGTTGACGCCGACCTTCCCGCCAACGGACGCGTCCACCATGGACAGCAGCGTCGTGGGCACCTGCACGAACGGGACGCCGCGGAGGTAGCTCGCCGCGACGTAGCCGGCCGTGTCGCCGATGATCCCCCCGCCGATGGCGACGACCGGGCTCTTGCGTTCGAGCTTGGCGTCCAAGAGCACGGCGAGCAGGTCCTGCACGGTCTTGAGCGACTTCATCTTCTCGCTGGCGGGCATAACGCCGACGGTGACGTCGTAGCCCCCGCGCTTGAGTGCACGCAGCGCGACCCGGCCGTGCGAGGACTCGATATTTTCGTCAAGGATGGCCGCGGCCTTGGCGTGCGGCGCGATCTGCGCGAGGCGCTCGCCCAGCGCATCGATCGCGCCGGGCTCGATGAGGATCTCGTACCCATGGTCCTTGCCGGGGAGTTTTAGTTCAACCGTTGGCATGACGGGGATTCTAGCGGATCAGCTCCCTGCCCCGCACCTCGGCGAGTCACACATCCCTTAAGCCGCTGCCAACCAGCCCGTGAGCCTAGCGCAGGTATCTCTGAGATTCTGCCTATCGATCGGCTTGGTGAGGTAATCATCGCAACCCGCCTGCAGACAAAGCTCGCGATCGCCCTCCATCGCGTGCGCGGTCAGAGCAATGACCGGCAAACTGAATCCTTGCTTCCGAAGGTGCCTCGTTGCGGTATAGCCATCCATCTCTGGCATCTGCATATCCATCAGCACCAGGTGCGGGAGCTGATCCGGCTTACACCGATTCAGATGATCCACACCGATCTGCCCATTCTCCGCCAACTCAACCTCGGCCCCCGCCTTCTTCAGGTGGAACGTGATCAGCCGCTGATTGTCTCTGCCATCCTCGACAAGCAGGACACGCATCCCCTTGAGCGGCTCATCGGCCTTGGTCGAGTCGGAGAAGACGCGTGCCTGGTGCTGCTTGATGAGCGTGTCGATCTGGTCAGGCTCGATCTGCTGAGCCTCGCGCAGGTCGCCTGTCTTGACGGTGACCGTGAAGGTGCTCCCCTTGCCAAACTCGGACTCGACCGTAAGCCCGCCGCCGAGCATGGTTGCGAGCGTATTGGAGATACGCAAGCCCAGGCCCGTCCCACCAAACTTGCGTGTGGTGCTCGTATCCGCCTGGGTGAAAGGCTGGAACGCCGCGACGCGGTCGCGCTGCTCCGCGGTCATCCCTGCCCCGGTGTCGATCACTTTGAAAGCCATCTCCTTCGTACACCAATCGCAGCTCACCTCGAGCGTGACGCTGCCCTGCTTCGTGAACTTGATCGCGTTACCGATCAGATTGATCAGGATCTGTCGGAGGCGGGTTGGGTCTGAAGCGATACTCGATGGGACCGTTGAGGCGTAGTGGACACGCAGTTCAAGGTTCTGCTCAAGAAGTTTGGGTCGAAGCAAGGACACCGCTTCTTCAGCGATCTGCGCGGGGTTCATCTGGATCGATTCGACGGACATCTGCCCCGCTTCGATCTTGGACATATCCAGGACATCATTGATGATGCTCAGCAGGTGCTTGCCGTTGCGATCGATGGTCTGGATGCAATCACGCCGTTGCTCGGGGTCTTGATCAGGCTGCTTCATCAGATCGGTGTAGCCAAGGATCGCCGCCATCGGCGTGCGTATCTCGTGGCTCATGTTGGCCAGGAATTCGCTCTTAACATGGTTGGCATGGTTGGCTTCTTCGGCCGCGCGATTGAGTTGTGCCATCGTTTTATTCAGCCGGCGGATCATTGGCTCAAAAAGCAAGACCGCCTCGAGGAATAGCACCAGGAAAATGATGCCGCTGATCCAAGCTTCTTTCGTGCTCAATACAGCCACTCGGGCACGGCCCTCTGAGTCATAGATACCAACAATCTCGTGCATCAACGGGAGAAAACGATCGGCTTCAATGCCGACCTGCTTTGCTATCAAAACAAGACCGTCTGATTCTGCTGCGTGTCCTGCGTCTGAGCCTGCGTGATCGAGAAGCTGCGCAGCAAGCACACACACCCTTTCATACGACGGGGCTAACTCCATGAACAAGCTGCGGACACCGTCGCTATTGACACCCGACAACCCCATGGCTTCATCTCGACCGACTAAGCCTTCGTGACTATCTCGCCAGAGCTGCATGTCATCGGACAACCGCCCGGCATGAAGCTGGATCAACTCGGCGTCTTGCCTATTCATTGAAACAGCCAGCGCAAGCGACTGACGAGCGATTCTTTGGCTCAGCATCCGCTGCCGGCCGGCGACGTTGATCACGCGGCTGTCGTCGGACATCTGGCTCAGCGTGCTGCCAAGCAGAAACTTCATCGAAAAAACAAGCGCCCCGATCAGGCCCAATGCAACGATGTAGTGGAATCGGTATCGGAACTTCATATCGGGCATAAGGCGCCCCCCGCAGACACAACCACCCCACCCCGATCAGAACTCGAACCCAAAAGTGTCTCACTCCTTCAAGCGCGACGCAGAAGAGCCCTCTATCAGTAACTATCGACCCGCCGGGACCAAAAAAAAAGCCCTGCCGGAAAAATACCGCTAGAAAATGCCCCATAACTTGGCGTGAAAATCCCGACCCATACCGGACCCGAGCACAAGGAGCTATTCGTGATGCCGTTCACGCAGGACGCGCAACGCCGCGACGGGGTCCTCGGGCAGGTCGTCGATGTCTTCTTCCGCCTCGTCACCTTGCTGCCCTGACGCTTCGCGTTCGCGTTCGCGGCGCATTTCTTCGAGGCGGTCGTGCAGTTGGGTGCCGCCCCCGCTGCCGGTGGAGACTTTCTTCATGAGGATGCGCATGACGACGAAGAAGCCAGCGACGATGACGATCGCAGCAAGGATCTTTGTGAGTGAAGACGTCGCGCCGCCGGCGGCCGTGCTGGCTGATGCCTGCTCGGTCTGCTCTGCAGCGCCGCCGATGAAGACGGGATAGGTGTAGGGCGTGCCGTCGGACGAGCGGATCGTCCAGAGCTTGTGGAAGCGCGCCGCGATACGCACCTTGCTGCCCGGCTTAGGCGCGGTCATCTTCGCGTTGGGATCGTTGAACAGCACGATGACGGTCGCGCCGGGGTTGTCCTTCTCGGTGATGATCGTCCAGCGCGTGACCTGATCGCCCCAGGACGGGTCGCCCGCGCGGACCAGCTTGTCGCTGCTGTGGTTCACGAGCGTCGGCCAACGGTCGTCGCCCGCCAGCCAGCCCTCAATCAGGTACACGTTGCCCCGGGCCTGCTCGGGCTTAGCCTTCAGGAACCCGTAGTCCGGCGGCGGAGCCACCGCCGCGCCCGCGTCCCCGCTGAAGTCGCCGCCTTTCCACGTCGATGCGTTGCGAAGCAGGACGTAGAACCCGTCCTCCTGATCCAGCACACCCGTGTTATCCGATGTCCCATCGGCCAACCGCTGGCGGTCGGCTTCGGTCAACTCCGGCGCGGCAGTGACGGGCAATGCACAGATCAGACATAGAATCAGAAAACGCGTCATTCACGGATTGTAGTTGCTTGAATGACCAATGACCAAGCCTAAATGACCAATGACAAGGCATTCAAGCTCGGCCATTGGTCATTTAGGCTTGGTCATTGGTCATTAAAATCCGTTACTATCCGGGATTCACTATTCGGCCTGATAGACGCACCCAAAGCAGCCCCAATGACCACCGCAGACGCCACCGAACAAGCCATCGCCGACATCCCCGCCTCGGTCCGCGGGCAGGTCATTCCCATCGTCGACTTCGGCAGCCAGTACGTCCAGCTCATCGCCAGGCGTGTCCGCGAGGCCGGCGTCTTCTCCATGCTCGTCGGGCCCAACATCACCCACGAACAGCTCCAGGCCCTGAACCCCAAGGGGATCATCCTCTCCGGCGGCCCCTCATCCGTCTACGAAGATGGCGCGCCGACCTGCGACCCGCGCCTCTTCGACCTGGGCGTCCCCGTGCTGGGCATCTGCTACGGCATGCAGATCGGCTGCACACTCCTCGGCGCCGAAGTCAAGAACGCGCAGGCCCGGGAGTACGGCGGGGTCAAGCTGCACATCAACGACACCGCCGACCTCATGCGCGGCGTCCCCGAGCACACCACCGCCTGGATGTCCCACGGCGACCAGGTCAACGCGCTGCCCGACGAGTTCGTCCCCCTCGCCACCACCCCGACCTGCCCCTTCGCCGCGGTCAAGCACAAGACCAAGCCGTTCTATGGCGTGCAGTTCCACCCCGAGGTCACGCACACGCCCCACGGCACGGATGTGCTCAGCAACTTCCTCTTCCACGCCTGCGGCTGCGACGGCTCGTGGAAGATGGCGGATTACCTCGAGCACGAGTCCAACGCGATCAAAGAACGCGTCGGCGATTCACAAGTCATCTGCGGGCTCTCCGGCGGCGTGGATTCCTCCGTCGTCGCCGCGATGCTGCACCGCGCGATCGGCAAACAACTCACCTGCATCTTCGTCGACAACGGCCTGCTGCGCAAGGGCGAGCGCGCGATGGTCGAGAACATGTTCAGCGATCACTTCGACATGGACCTGCGCGTCGTTGACGCGGAAAAAGAGTTCCTCGGCGACCTCGCGGGCATCAGCGACCCACAAGAAAAACGCACCCGCATCGGCCACCGGTTTATCGATGTGTTCAAGGAAGCGTCCAAAGACATCGACGGCGTCAAGTTCCTCGCGCAGGGCACGCTGTACCCCGATGTGATCGAGTCCGGCCACGGCTACGCCGGCACCGCGGCAAACATCAAGCTGCACCACAACGTCGGCGGCCTGCCCGCGGAGCTCGGCTTCGACCTCATCGAACCGCTCCGCAACCTCTTCAAAGACGAGGTCCGCCAGCTCGGTTTGGTTCTCGGCCTGCCCGAGCAGATGGTCTGGCGCCACCCCTTCCCCGGGCCGGGCCTGGCCGTCCGCGTGCTGGGCGAGGTCAACAAAGAACAGCTCGACCTACTGCGTGACTGCGACGAAATCCTCTTGGAAGAAATCGTCGCCAACAACCTGTACCGCAAGACTGCGCAGGTCTTCGCGGTGCTCCTGCCGGTCAAGGCGGTGGGCGTCATGGGTGACGGCCGGACCCACGAGCAGGTCGTCGCGATCCGCGCGGTGGAAAGCCAGGACTTCATGACCGCCGACTGGGCACGGATCCCGTTCGATGTCTTAGCAACCATCAGCAACCGCATCATCAACGAGGTCCGCGGCGTCAACCGCGTGTGCTACGACATCTCGTCCAAACCCCCGGCGACGATCGAGTGGGAGTAAAGCCGCTTGCGGTTTAGCAATCAAAAGAGTTTTTGAACCGCCAAGGCGCCTTGGCGGTTATAAAATCGAATTGCTATCGTCTTATCAACGGAGTCAACGCTTGCCCACCATCGCCCACATCTCGGATCTGCACCTGCAGTCGGGCGTCCCTGCGCGGCAGGCACAGGTCGAGCCGATCCTGCAAAAGATCAACGTGATGAAGCCCGACCTCGTCGTCATCAGCGGGGACGTGACAGATGGTGGATGGGATTCGCTTGAGGAATTGAAGTGGGCTAAGGGGTGGTTGGATGTGAAAATTACTCCTAAGTGGATCGCTGTTCCGGGCAATCACGATGTAGGGAATTTTGCCACGCAGCCGCAAGGCGCGATCGATGAGGATCGTGTGAATCAATGGGGCAAGGTATTCGATACTGGCGAAATCATTGAGATCGGTTGCTGGCAATTGCTTTGCACGAACAGCATGATGTTCGGTATGGGAGGTCCCATTGCAGATGAACACTTGTGTGAAATCAGCTACGAGATAAACGAATCGCCATACGTAGGAAAGTGGATCGCACTTTTAATGCACAGCCCGCTATTTTCAAAGACGATTGCAGAGAAAGATCCTGCGATTGATTATTGGGTTGGGCCAAAAAAATGGCGGCAATCATTATGGGAATCGATCAATAATAATCTTGAATTCGTCAAACTCATCGGCTCGGGCCACGTCCATCAAACGCGCCTGACCGAGGTTGATGGCGTAAAGATCGCATGGGCCCCGCCCGCGTCGGGGACGTGGGTGCATGCGCCGGGGCTGCCCAACCCGCCGATGCCTCAGCAGACCGGGTTTTTCCTGCACACGCTGCACGATGATGGGCGGGTGGAAACGGAACTCGTCGAGTGTGCGCCGATGTTGAAGCTGTATGAGCACAACCCATGGCCGTGAAGTCACGATAGCTCGCAAGGGACGCTTCGCGTCACCCGCTACACGTTAGGATGAGGCCATGCAAAAGCTCTTGCCGCTACTGCTTTGTTGTTTGTTGTTGACCGCCTGCACCAAGACCACGCAGCAGACGCTGGTCACGCAGAGTATGCCGGCCTACTCGCTTGCGCAAGCCGACGAGCTGCCCAAGACGCTCCGTATCCCGCTGGTCAATGACCGGGGCTACCTCTTCACCAACGCGTCGGTCAACGGCAGGCGGGCCGGGGCGATGCTCTTTGATACCGGCAGCACGCTGAACATTATCGACCGCGGCGTCGTCGCTCGGCTGGGCCTGCCCAAGACCGGCCAGGGCAGGACCGTCGGCATCGCGGGCACCGAGACGTTCACCCAGCACGCGGTCGAGTCTCTGGCCATCGGCGAGCTGGACCTGGGCGTCAGCGACGCGGCCTCGTTGAGCATGCAGAAGTTCATGCGCGGGCGCAGCCCGGCGGGGCTCATCGGCTCGGTCTCCCTGCTGCCGCACCCGTTCACGATCGACTACCAAACAAGCGAGCTGATCGTCTACAACCGCAAGGCTTTTGTGCCGCCCAAGGACGCGGAGAAGGTCGCGCTGACGTTTTACGGCCGGCTGCCTGCTATCACCGCCACGCTCGCCAACGGCCAGGACGTTATCCTCATCATCGACACCGGCGCGGACAACACCGTCTCCCTGCCGATGAGCCTGTCGAAGATGCCCGGCGTGCTCGCGACGGGGTCCACCGGCGCGGGCAGCGCCAGCGGCGTCGGCGGCAACATCCAGACCATCCGCGGCTGGCTCAAGGAGTTAAAGGTCTTCGGCTTCCGCCTCGGCGGCGTACCGGTCACATTCGAGCCCAAGACGCGCGAGCCGAGACGCAAGGACCTGCCCGTCGGCCGCATCGGCGGGCAGCTCTTAAAAGACTTCCGCCTGACGTTTGATGCGCGCTACAACGCGCTGTGGGTGGAGTTCGTCGGGGCAGAGGAAGAATAAATTAAGATATTCCAGCAGTAGAATATTCCAGCAGTAGAAAGAGATCACTCCGCCTCAGAGAAGATCTGATCCTTGGCGGTCTCGATCAGGGCTTCCATCTGCTTGCGGACGGTTACTTCGTCGATGCTGGCGTTCTTCGCTTCGATGTCGGCCATGACCTTGCGGACCACGTCCTCGTCGCCGGGCTCCTCGAAGTCCGAGAGGACCACGGTCTTGGCGTACGCCTCGGCTTCGTCGCCAGCGACCCCGAATTGCCCCGCCAGCCAGAGGCCCAGCAGCTTGTTGCGGCGGTTGTTGACCTTAAACTTCAGCTCACCGTCGTGGTGCAGCTTGGCTTCCATCCCCTTGCGGCGGTCGTCGATGCCTGACATGGTCTTGCTCCTGCGGATTCGGTTGCGTGTTGAACCTCCATTGTATCCCAAGTCTGGTGGGACAGGCTGGAAGCCTGTCCCATCAACCATTAGGTGTTTTGCCACAGCAACCCCATCGGGCGTATGATTCGCACGTGATCCGATCGATCCCCTATCCGATGATGGCAGGCGGGCTGGTGCTGGCGTTCGCCGTGCCGAGCACCCTGCCTGTGTCCGCTCAGCCGACGCACGAGCTGGACGACACGGGCAACTTTGTTCAGCTGGCCGAGCCGGACCCCGCGACGCCCGAGGGCCGGTTGCAGCTGATCCGGCGGACGCTGGTATCGGGCGATGCCAGCAAAGCGGAGGGTGAAGCGGAGGAGTGGATCGAGGCCAACCCGGGCAGCGGCCTGCTGGTCGAGGCCTACCTCCTCAAGGCCGACGCCATCGCGGCTCAAGGCGACTACTACCGCTCGCTGGGGGATTACGAGCTGGTCATCGGGCTGTACCCGGGGACCGAGCAGTACCGCACCGCGATCGAGCGCGAGTACGACATCGCCAAGCTGTTCGTCGGCGGCCTGCAACGCAAAGGCCGGTGGTTTGGCGTGCGTGTCTTCGACGCGGACGACACCGGCGTCGAGCTGCTCATCCGGGTTCAGGAACGCCTGCCCGGCAGCGCGATCGGCGAGCGCGCGAGTATCGATATCGGCGACTACTACTTCGATCAGGGCAACATGGAGATGGCGTCCGAGGCGTACGACCTGTTCCTGCTGAACTACCCCACCAGCCGACAGCGCGAGTGGGCGATGCTCCGGCTGATCCAGGCCTCGCTGGCAAAATACAAGGGGCCGCAGTTCGACCCCTCCGGCCTGACCGACGCGGCCCAGCGCCTAAGCGAGTACCAACGCGACTACCCCGCCGCGGCAGAAAAGATCGGGGCCGACGCGCTGATGGTCCGCATCAACGAGTCGCTGGCCAAGAAGAAGCTCGTCACCGCGCAGTGGTACGAGGAACGCGGCCTGGAACGCGGCGCGATCACCATGTACCGCAACGTCGTCACCGACTACCCCGGCTCGGCCGCGGCACAAGACGCGCTCAAAGAGCTCAACGACCGCGGCCTGCCCGTCATCGACCCGCGCATAGCGGCGCCATCGGGCGAAACCGAAGGCGCCGAGGGCACGCCTGGCTTCGAACCGGGGGGCGAGCGCAATGAGTAGGCCCCTGTCATTACCAGATGTTTTGGCCTTGCTGCCCCTGCTGGCAGTTGTCCTCTTGCTTGCCGGCTGCGGGTACTCGACGACCGAGCTGTACCCGACGCAGTACACGACGGTGACCGTGCCGAACTTCGTGAACCGGTCCAACGACCGCAGCGTCGAGCTCACGCTGCGTGAGGCGCTGATCAAGGAGCTGGAGCAGCGCACGCCCTACAAGGCGGTCAGCGGCACAGGCCTGGCCGACACCCAGCTCACCGGGACGGTGGTGCGTGTCAGCCGCCAGCTCATCAGCCGGGACGCGACCGCGGGCCTGCCCCAGGAGATCGAGGTCACGGTTACGGTGGACTTCCAGTGGCGTGACCTGCGGACCGGCGAGGTGATCCGGTCCTACCGCGGGCTCGGCGCGGCGGGTCAGTTCGTGCCTAACCGGACCGTCGGCGAGTTCGGCGACGACGGCGTCCGCCTCGCGGTCTCCCGCCTGGCCAGCGATATCGTCTCGCGGATGCGGGAAGACGGCTGGTAGACGGCGCAGGCCCGCCACTTTGCCAAGTAAACGCGATGACGGGCTGGAGGCCTGCCCCACCGCCCGATAGCCATAGATGACCTGTCGGCCCCCGCCAGACCAGCCGATACACAAAGACGAACCCGCTGCGGCCGCCGGGCGTCGTAACCACGGCTAGAATACGCTTACCGCCCGACCGATCACGAGACCCATGCATGCCCGATCAGCCTGACGACCAAAACCAAAACGAGTCTGATAAGCCCGAGAACCCCAATAAGGCCCCGGCCCCCAAGCAGGCCAACCCCCTGAGCAAGTGGTCCCTGGGCTGGGCGCTGTTGATCCTCTTCGTCGTGGTCATGGCGATCATGATGAACTCCGGCTCGGGCGAGGCGGACCGAATCACCTTCGACAAGTTCCTGGCCGCGGCAGAGGCCGGCCACTTCGTCGACAACGTCTACAAGATCGAAGACAACCGGTTCATCGCCGAGCTCAAAGAAAATGTCGCCCACCCCAGCCCCAAGCGTGAGGGCGTCATGGGCGGGCGGGTCATGGTCGACGTGCCCTCCGAGGTCATGGCCACCTGGGACCTCAAGCTCCGCCAGGCCGGCGCGGACGTCGCGCCGAAGGTCACCCGCGTCAGCTTCTTCCTCCAACTGCTTGGGCAGTTCCTCGTCTTCGCGATGATCATCCTGCTCATCTGGTTCCTGTTCTTCCGCGCGATGCGCGGCGCGGGCGGCGGGCCCGGCGGGATGCTCGGCAGCTTCGGCCGGTCCAAGCACAAGGTCCTCACCAAAGAACACTCGACGATCACCCTCGACGACGTCGCGGGCATCCAGGAAGCCAAAGACGAGGTCGGCGAGATCATCGAGTTCCTCAAGAACCCCAAGAAATTCCAACGCCTCGGCGGCCGCGTGCCCCGCGGCGTCATGCTCATCGGGCCGCCCGGCTGCGGCAAGACCCTGCTCGCCAAGGCCGTCGCCGGCGAAGCGGACGTGCCCTTCTTCTCGATCTCAGGCAGCGACTTCGTCGAGATGTTCGTCGGCGTCGGTGCGTCGCGCGTCCGAGACCTCTTCAAGCAGGCCAAGGACACCGCCCCGTGCATCATCTTCCTCGATGAGATCGACGCGGTCGGTCGACGCCGTGGCAGCGGCTTTAGCTCCGGCGGGCACGACGAACGCGAGCAAACCCTCAACGCCATCCTCGTCGAGATGGACGGCTTCGACTCCTCCGACCAGGTCATCGTCATCGCCTCGACCAACCGCGCCGATGTCCTCGACCCCGCGCTGACGCGCCCGGGCCGGTTCGACCGCAGCGTGCAGGTCCACCTGCCCGACGTGCTGGGCCGAGCAGAGATCCTCAAGGTCCACAGCCGCAAGATCAAGATGTCGCCCGACGTCGAGCTCGAACGGCTGGCCCGCGGCACGCCGATGTTCTCCGGTGCCGAGCTCGAAGCGATCATCAACGAAGCCGCGATCGCCGCGACCCTGCAGGACAAAGACTGGGTCGAGATGGAAGACCTCGAAGAGGCCCGCGACAAGGTCAAGTACGGCCGATCACGCAAGAGCGCCCGCGTCGAAGAAGACGACAAAAAGGTCGTCGCCTACCACGAGGCCGGCCACGCCGTGGTGATTATGCACCAGGAGCACGCCGAGCCGCTGCACAAGGTCACGATCATCCCGCGCGGCCAGACCGGCGGATCGACCTTCATGCTGCCCGAGCGCGACCGCATGATCTACGGCAAGAAACGCCTGCTCGCCTCCATGCGCGTGTCCTACGGCGGGCGCATCGCCGAGCAGATGTTCTGCGACGACCAGTACAACGGCACCGCCGGCGATATCCGCCAGGCCACCGGCATCGCCCGGGCCATGGTCACCGAGTACGGCATGTCCGAACGCGTCGGCTTCCAGCTCTTCGCCGGCGATGATGAGAACCCCTACGCCCGTGGCGATCAGCACAGCGACGAGACCTCGAAGATGATCGACGAGGAAGTCAAGCGACTCATCGACGAGACCTACGCCGAGACCAAGCACATCATCGAAACGCACAAGGACCAGGTCATCGCGATCGCCGAGGCGCTCTTGAAGTACGAGACGCTCACCGCCGACGAAGTCGGCAAGCTCATGAAGGGCGAGTCGCTGGGCAAGACCACGGTCAGCGACCTGCTCGCCGCCGAGCGTGAGAAAGCGGCTGCACCGCCCACCGATGAAACCGCCACCGCAGCGGACAAAGCCGACGAAGGCGAGTCCGACACCGGCCCGGGTATCATGCCAAGCCCCGCGTAAACCAGCCTTCACCAATCAAGCTGTATGGTGATATCCCCACGCCGGTGATAGCGATTGTCATCATCTCGAGCATCAACTCGCTGGTGGTTCACGTCATTGGTATCACCAAGCTGACCACGCCGGGGTAAGACGCCGTGCCCAGCACAAAGGCCGCCGACCTGGCCCGCTATGTCACGCCTGCGGCCTATGGCTTTGCCCTGATCGCGATCTGCATGATCTTCTCGATCTGGTGGATCGCCCTGCCGTTCCGCTATCGCAAGCAATTCGCGGATGCACAAAGCGTCGCTCTCTACATCGCCGCGCAAAACAAACAGAAGCGGCAATAAGCCGTTCGCTGATACGGTTCAGAATTACCAAGAGAAGCGGGAGAAGCCTTACGCCGCGACGCGCTGTTCGTCTTGTTCCAGTTCCTGCTTGGCGGCCTTCACCAGTTCGGTCGGCTCGATCTTGGAGGTTGGGCGGATGACCGTCTTCGTGGACCACAGCCGGACCAGCACCACCATACCGTAGGCGTAGCAGGCCAGGAGGTAGACGCCCAGGATGATCAGCAGAGCCTGCGACATGACGAACTCCATTCGAGAAAGTGGTTCAAAGCGGGGCTGGCGGTCAGCGTGCTTGTAGGGAATCCTATTGCTCTATCCTTCGGCAAGACAAGCGAACAGGGTACAAATTTAGTAAAAAACCGCCATCATCCGCCCCTCTCACCCAAAATCGCCAGGTTTCAGCAGGTGGTTCGCCGCGACCGGCTTCAGGAGTTGCTTGCCGATCAACGTGGGCAGAGCATTGGCCGGCACACCCGTCCCCGGGCGCTTCACGGTCAGGTCTTCGACTAAGAGCACGTGCCCCGCCGGCAGGTCGCGCACCGCACAGACGCTCTGACGCGAGACCCCCCGGACGTCCCGCTCGACCCCGCTCACCTGCTTCACAAGCCGGCCCATCGCCGCCTGGGCCTCGCGCACGTTCGCGATGTATTGAGTCATCTGCCCCGGGTCCAGACTGGCCGCGTGGTCCGGGCCCTTCGCCGACCGATCGTGCGTCAGGTGCTTCTCGATCACCACCGCTCCCGCCATCACCGCTAGCGCACCCGTCTCCAAGCCCGACGTGTGGTCCGAGTAACCCACCGGCAAGCTCAACGCCTCCCGCATCGCAACGACCCCACCAAGCTGCGCAGCATCCATCGGCGTCGGATAGCTCGACACACAATGCAGCAGCGCCCCGCCCGCGCCGTGCCTACGCAGCAGCCCCGCCGCCGGCTCAAGCTCCGCAAACTCACACGTCCCCGTCGAGATCAGCATCGGCAACCCCAGCGCCGCGCAGGCCTCAAGCAGCGGCGTATTCACCGCGTCGGGCGACGCCGTCTTGATCGCGCTCAGCCCCAGCCCCGCCAACTCCGCCGGGTCCGCCGGGCTAAAGGGCGTCACCACCGCCGCCAAACCACACCCCCGCGCGCACTCAACCAGCCCCGCCAGCACATCGATCGGCAGCGCCAACTTGTCCAGCAGTTCCCGCTGGCTCGCCGCCTGCCCCTGCTGGTACCCCGCTAGCTCCGCCTGATCCGACAGCAGCCGGTCCGGGTGGAAATACTGGAACTTCACCGCGTCCGCGCCCGCCCTGCTGGCCGCCTCGATCAACCGCCCCGCAACCCCCGCATCCCCGTCGTGGTTCACCCCGACCTCAGCGATCACCGCGACCTCGGCAGACGACCCCGCATCCGCAGAAGAGAACACAAGCGGCTTTTCCGAAGAATTCTGCATAGCCTACGCATGCTACCCCAGCACGACGGCGCACGTTGTTTATAATGTTCGGCCCGACCGGTTAGCTCAATTGGTAGAGCATCGGCCTTTTAAGCCGCAGGTTCTGAGTTCGAGTCTCAGACCGGTCACTTTTCCCAGAGTGAAGTATTCGGAACTGTCTGGAATTGCTTGGAAATCCCTAGCAATTTGACCTGCCCCCACGGTTCATACCAACGTCTATGTTAAACCAAGAGTGTGTCCCTTGGGTTCAAGAGCCTGGTGGAGCGTAGCGGAGCCGGGCTCTTCAACGAACCACGCCTCCGGCGCTGGCGGGCGATAGCCCAGCGAGCTGTGCGGCCTGACCGTGTTGTACTGCACACGCCAGCGTTCAATCAACACCTTCGCTTCATGCAGCGTATCGAATACTTCACGTTCCAAAAGCTCATCTGCCAGCTTCCCATTGAAGCTCTCGATGTAGCCATTCTCCCAAGGGCTTCCGGGGGTAATAAACAACGTCTTGACACCGACCTGCTTGAGCCAGGCACGCACCGCCTTGGCGGTAAACTCGCTGCCGTTGTCGCTGCGAATGTGGTCCGGCACCCCACGCGTCGCCATCAGCCACGACAGCCGCTCGAGCACATAGTCATGGTTCAGCTTTCGCGCCACATCTTCCTGTGGTGCATTCCGAATCCTAATTCGCTCACCAATCTGCACTTTGTGATAGCAGCCACTTTGCGGTAGCGGGAATTCGGTGTACAGCATCGGATCGCCATAAAGATATAGAGCCAGATCAGACAATGTATCCCCTGGCTCAATTACATAATCGAGTGACCCATCGGGGTTAGGCTCGTAATCTAATCCCCACGGATCCACCCCGCCTCGCAGCACATGGTAGGCGGCGTAGGTGTTCATCCCGTCGGGGTACCCCAGCGGGTCACGCTGGTTGAACC
>JAHQVV010000059.1 GCA_019634195.1 Phycisphaeraceae bacterium
GATTGCGGTCCTATGCCTGCAGGGCTGATTGGGTACGACGCCAAGTTCCCGGTCGAGGCCTCGGTGAGGCCGCAAGGGTAGAGCCCGAAAACACATCCTCACGCGGGGCGGGCAGAAATGTCCGCCCCGCTTTTCGTTTAGGTCGATAGATCAGCAGACGACGCGAATCTTACCCATCCGTTCCTATGCACAGCACCCGCCCCCACACCGTCCTTCACGATTACGAAGCGAACACGCAGGACCTGCTGCAGCGCGAGTGGCTGCTGACCAACGGGGCCGGCGGCTTCGCGATGGGCACGGCACTGGGCGTCAACACGCGGCGGTACCACGGCCTGCTCGTCGCCGCCTCGCAGCCGCCCGTGGGCCGGGTCGTTGTCCTCAACCAGCTCTTCGAGCAACTCGAGCTTGAACGCGACGGCCTAACGCAGACGATCGAATTCGGCGGCTGCCTGTTCGTCGACCACGGCAAGCACGTCATCGTCCCGGATAGCACGCCGATGCTCAAGCGGTTTGACCGCGGGCTCGACGCGGTGTGGTCCTACCAGTGGGGCGGGCTGACGCTGACCCGTCGGCTGGTCTTGCACGACGGCGAGCCGGGCTGCACGGTGCATTACGACCTGACGGGGCTGAGCGCGGTGTGCTCGTCCGCGACGCTGCGGGTCCGGCCGATGATCACGCTCCGCGATTTCCATCAGCTTGAGCGGCAGGACGACAGCCGCTTTGTCACCGACGCGACGGGCCAGACGCTGCGCGTTGCGCGGGGCGATCTGCTGGCGTGTTACCACGCGCCGGGCAGTATCGCCGAGACGGAGAATAACTGGTGGTACAACGTGCACCAGGGCGTCGAGGCCCAGCGCGGCATGGACTGTTTCGAGGATCTGTTCGTGCCCGGCCAACTCGCGATCGATCTTAGCCCGCGCGATGACGCGAGCGCGAGCTTCACCGCGACGCTCGGCGGCCAGCCGGCCGAGCCCGTCGCCCGTGCGGCCATACGCGGCCAGCGCCTCGCCCCGATCCGCAAAACACTGGCCGACACGATCGATACAACGCCGCTTGGCGATCACGCCAAGATACTGCCGGTTGTGCTCGCGCAGGCGAGTGATGACTTCATTGTGAAGCGGAGCATCGCAAGCCAATCACTCTCGACGATCATCGCGGGCTACCCGTGGTTCGCCGACTGGGGGCGCGACACGTTTATCGCCCTGCCCGGGCTGATGCTCCGCACCGGCCGGCATGGCGAAGCACGCGACACACTCGAAGCCTTCGCCAAGGCGATCAAAGACGGCCTGGTCCCCAACCGCTTCGACGACAACGACCCGACGCTGGCGCACTACAACACGGTTGATGGATCGATGTGGTTCGTCCACAGCGCGTTGGAGTACATCGAGGCGAGCGGCGATGACGACGCGTGGGGGCAGTGGCTGGCCGACGCATGCGTGCAGATCGTCGAGGCCTACCGCACCGGCACGCAGGCCACGGCCCACGACGGCAAGACCGCCATCCCGATCGCGATGGACGATGATGGCCTGATCGCCGCGGGCGACAACCACACCCAGCTCACTTGGATGGACGCCGCTTGTTGGGGCCCGGATGGCGAGTTCCATGTCTTCACGCCCCGCCCTGGCAAGTGTGTCGAGATTAACGGCCTGTGGCACAGCGCGCTGGTCCGGCTGAGCACGACGCTGCCCGA
Organism: Phycisphaeraceae bacterium; assembly: GCA_019634195.1. Taxonomy (GTDB): domain Bacteria; phylum Planctomycetota; class Phycisphaerae; order Phycisphaerales; family Phycisphaeraceae; genus JAHQVV01. Next base: position 1,691 of record JAHQVV010000059.1, read on the forward strand.
ACCGTTCGCTGATCAGCGCGAACGCTACGCCAAGCTCGCCGGCCAGGTCCGTAAGAGCTTCACCAGCGCGTTCTGGTCCGAGACGCTGGGCCACTACATCGATCACCTCGCGCCAACGGCCGAGGGCTGGGTCGCGGACCAATCGCTCCGGCCCAACCAGCTCATCGCCTGCGCGCTTGAGCATGGCCCGGTGGATGACGGCCATCGCCGCCAGGCGGTCGAGGCCTGCCGAGAGCGTTTGTTGACGCCGGTTGGCCCGCGCACGCTGCCGATCGATGACGCCGAGTTCCACGACCGCTACTTGGGTGGGCCCTTCGAACGCGACGGTGCCTACCACCGTGGCACGGTCTGGCCCTGGCTGATCGGTCCGTATTGCGAGAGTGTGCTCCGGGCCGGCGGTTTCAGCGACGACGCGAAGCAACAAGTCCGCGCTACACTTGCACCGCTCATCGACCGCCTGATCACGCCCGATCTTCCAGGTGCGCTCGGCACGCTCCACGAGATCCACGAGCCGATCAGCCCCTTCGCCCCGCGCGGCTGCCCGGCCCAGGCGTGGTCGGTCGCGGAGGTCTTGCGTGTGCTGACGCTGCTTGATTAGGCCAATCAAAAACCCCGCTGCGTGGCGGGGCTTTTCTACAAAGTGATTGATCGCTCTGCTATGCCTGTGGCGGTGCTTCGCCCCGCTCGGGCTGGACCGGCTGCGGCTCGGGCATCACGCGCTGCTCGATACGCGTGTTGTTCAGCAGCTTGTCGACCTTCTGCTGGACATCTTGAGGCAGCCCTTCGACCTGGCCGTCCTCGGGCAGTGGCCCTTCGTACAGCGCCTTGCCCTCGCGGTCTGTAACGGTCAGTTGGCTGTTCCCGTTGTCATTCGCGATACGGATTTTGTGCTGCCCGTCGCTCCACACGACGGAGGACTGCAGCCGCCTCTGAACCGCGCCGTCGCCCAGCGGGATGCGCTGGCCGCCGCGCAGCTGCTCGATGTCGAGGTCCAGTTGTTGGCGGAGCTGTTGCATCCGCTTATCCATGTCTTGCCTCTGTTGGAGCATCTGCTGCTCGAGCTTCTCCATCATCTCGCGCACCTGATCGGGCATCCCCGGGTCATCCAGCATCCTGATCCGCCCTTCACCCCACCCGTCGCCGATCCATCGGCCGGGCGCGATCTCAACCTCGGGCCGCAGCGGATTACCAACCGGGCCTTGCACCGGGTTGAGCTGGACGCGCCAGGCCCGGTCCAGGTCATGCCCGCCGGGGCCGAGGGGCGCGATGTCGGCTTCGCCGAGCTTGGCTTCGAGCTCGATCGGCTCGCCGTCGCGCAGGCCGTGCAGCGTGACGGTGTCGCCGATCGCCTGACTACGAACAAGAACGGCAAACTGCTCGGCGTTGATCAGGATCTGGTCGTTGAGCTTGGTCAGCACATCGCCCTTCTTCAGGCCGGCGGTCCCGGCTGGCCCATTGCCCGGCGCATAGGTCACCAGCAGGCCAGTGCTCCGCTTCAAGCCAAGCCTTTTACCAGTTTCAATATCCAGCGGTTTCGCGTTAACGCCGAGGAACGCGGCCCTTATCATTTCCACCGGCTGCACAACACGGCCTTCACCTTCAAAAAAAGGCGCGTGGATGGTTATGACATCCGCATTCAATTCGTGATGCGGCCCTTCTCCGTTTTGGAGAACGATAACACGACCGCCGTTTTCGGCTTCGATCACAACACGTTTGTCGTTCTCTCCGGACACAATGCGGCCGGCCTTGATCGTGAGGCTTGTAGGCTTCTCTGCTTGCGCGTTCGTCTCAGCTGACGGGTCGGCCTCGGTTACGGCTGGGTTGGGCTCGTCTTCGGCCAGGGTAGGGGCGGCTAAAGCAGCCAGTAACACGGCGACGGTCAGGTTCATACGCTTCATCGATAGGGCTCCCTTGATGGTAAAGGCATCAAAAAATATGGTCAGGGTCAAAACGTCGATTGCTTTACGACGATCAGTTCTTCATGCGGGACGTGGATCTGGCTGGTTTCACCCGTTTTAGTATCGACCCAGGCCCTGTGGTGCACCGCCTCGCGTACGACAGCACGATACGGTTCGCCGGTCGGGGTGTAGCGGGTTTCTTCCGCGATATCGCGCGTCCAGGTCAGGTTCAACGCCTCGGTTGGATTGCCGACTGTAAGGATCGGTGGCGTGTTGCCGGGCGCATCGTCGGGCTGGGTGTCCGACCCGTCTGCGACAGGTGTATCTGTATCGGGCGCGGGCGGCGCAGGGTTGAACAGGATCACCAGCGTCACCGAGGCCGCGATCAAGACCGCCGCCGCGGTTGCCAGCCAGGGCAGCGTTGACCGTGTTTGCTTGTCGAGTGTCGAAGCGACGCGCGCATCGAGCATTTGCGACGGCTCGCGCACCGGCAGGCCACCCAGCATCGCTTCGATCTCGTTGAAGTCATCAGGCGTTGGCATGGCTCACCTCCAGTTGTTGCCTGAGCCGACCCAGCGCCCGCTGGTACTGCGACGACACGGTGGTCAGCGGCCGGCCGGTTGCCTCGGCGATCTGCTTAAGCGTCAGCCCGCCGAAGCTGCGCATCACCACGGCTTCGCGCTCGTCGTCGGGCAGGTTGTCGATGGCTTGCATCAGCATGGTCTGGGTCTCGCTGGTCTCGGCGCGTTGGCCGGGGTCGTCTTCTCTAGGCGTTTCAAACAGCGACGCGATGTCCTCGGTCGGGGTCGGTCGGGCCTGCCGACGCCGGGCCTGGTCGATGGCCGCGTTGCGCACGGCCTTGTACACGTAGGCCGGCAAGTCACCGGTTGGTCGGTCGCGCTGCTTGGCCATCCGGGCAAACGCCTCGTGCACCGCGTCCTCGGCGGCGGCCGCCTCGCGGACGACCGACAAGGCCAGCCCAAACAGGCCGCGGCGGTGATCCCGGTAGATGTCTTCAAGCCAGTGCTTCAACCGGTATCGCCCTTGTCGTTGGGTTGTCTACCTTGAACACGCAGCACAACCGTGTTTTTACGACGTGGGCTAAGAAAAAAGTTCGGTCGCTAGGCGGCTACCCCCAGCAGCGCTCCGTGGATGGCCATGCCCAGGCCCTCGCAGCAGAGCTTGAGGTTGACGTTGCTGCTGAGCTGACGCTCGAACTCGGACACGGCCTGGATCACGCCGAGCCAGGGGGCGAGCACCTGGTCGCTGTGGCCGGGCGTCTCGGGGTCGCACTGCTCGGCCGCGATGGCCATGCGTCGGCGGGCGTAGTTGCTGATCATCGAGCCCATCAGTGACGCGGCCCGGCGGTTAGCGGCCTCCTTGCTCGCGTTCTTGTGGGCGCCGACCCACGCCGCCGCGAAGCCGTCGACACACTCCCCGATCGCGGCGCCTAACTGCGGCTCGGGTCGGCCGGACTTGGCGAGGCGCTGGATCGGACTGAGCACGGCCGTGCCCCACTCGACCAGCTCGAACCGCACCGCCAGCGATGCTCGGCCGAGGCTACCCTGCGCGAAGCCCACGACCCACTTGGCGGTCTGCTCGTCCAGCTCGGCGTGGTGCTCGCCGAGCCAGCGCGTGACCGCCGCATCATCGAGCGGGCCGAACGCGACGCGCTGGCACCGGCTGCGGATCGTCGGCAGCAGGCGGTGCTCGCTGGACGTCACCAGGACGAGATAGGTCCCGGGCGTCGGTTCTTCAAGCGTCTTCAAGAGCGCGTTCTGGCCGGTGTTGTTCAGCAGTTCCGCCTCGTCAACGATGAAGACCTTGCCGTGGTTCAGCGCGGGGGCGAGCGAGGCCGGGCCGAGCAGGTATTCCTGGATGACGCCGACGGGGATGGACGTGAGCTTGCGGCTGCGGACCTGCGCGTCGTCGGAGAAGAGCGCGAGTTCCTTGGTGACGATGTGCAGGTCGGGGTGCGCCGAGCGTAGCGCGGCGGTCGGGTCGTCGCTGTCTTCGGCTCCGCTCAGCGAATCAAAGAGCTTGCAGGAGGTGCACGCGCCGCAGGCCGACGCGTTGCCGTGCAGGTCGGTGATGGGGTCGTGGCAGAGCAGTTCGCGGGCAAAGGCGACGGCGGTGGTAAACTTACCGACGCCTGCCGGGCCGTGGAAGACCTGTGCGTGATGGACGCGCTGGGTTGCGAGCTGGTTGCGGAGCGCGTCGAGCGCAGCGGGTTGGCCGAGGATGCGGTCCATGGCAGGATTGTAGTGCAAGGGGCCAGAGGCCCAACAAGGAGCTTTGAGATGAGACGAGTCGCGGCGAGATGGATGGTGCTGGCCGGGCTGCTGGTCTTGGTCGGTTGCCCCGGCAAGGACGAGCCCGCGGACGAGCCGGCCGAAGAGACGACGCAGCAGCCGGCCCAGCCGGAGGTGGTGTCGCCGCTGGAGCTGCTGCCTGATGATGAGGACGAGCC
>JAHQVV010000003.1 GCA_019634195.1 Phycisphaeraceae bacterium
CACCAGTGCGAAGAAAGCGAAGGCGTGGTCCAGACCGACAAGGCCGGCGAACTGTTCGTCACCATCACCCGCCAGCTCGATATGGACTGCGCCTGGGAGATGGGGGGCAAGATCACGGTGCGCTGCGACAAGCCCACGAGCCTGGCCGAGTCCGACGACGCACTAAAGACCGGCAAGTGGCCGCGCAAAGTCGGCCTGATCCTCTCCGACGGCGAACACCAATGGGACCTCACCATCGGCGGCGACACACTCAACGTCTCCGCCGCGCTGCTGCCCGACATCACCGAGGCCCAGACCCCGCGCGAAGTCATCGAACAACGCCTGACCTTGATCGGCTCGCTCAGCTTCGCGATGGACCAGCTCTACGCCGCGTTCCTCAAACAACGCACCGCCAGCGGCTGGGCCGGCAAACGCGAGGCGATGAGTAAGTGGATCAAGACACGTGGCAAGACAGCCCCCGCTTCATCGTCATCCACAACTTTCTCCGTCACGGCGTAACAATTTAAGAGAACAACAGCCCCTGGATCATTGCTTAAATAATGCTTTGATCGAGTCGAGATCAACTTGATCGAAGTCCTCGCTGTAGTAATCTCTTGCCGTTTCGATGTAGTCTTTGGCACTCAACGGAAGCATCTCTAGCAACCACTCCGTGCCATCGCTCTCACTGTTCGGAAACGACACAGAACCGCGCTGCCATTCTGTCTGGCCTGAAGGTAGCCACTGCAAAAAAGTAACATCATCTTTGGCAACCGCCTCATCCTCGAGCAGCTTCAATAATGTATCGGGAACACCATCAAACATGCCTGGCCATGGCCGGTGGTCGTCATTGCCGTAAGGAGTCACATCACTTTCGTGATCGAAGCCTTTGACGATAACACCATCCGAACTCGAAAGCACAAAGATGTCGTCCCCTCCGCCATTGCTGAATGACGCAAAATCAACACCCGGGCTCCAGCTCTGTTTGTACTGATAGCGTCTCAACCATTCTTCCTCAGTAAATAACGCTTCTGCTTCGCTGGCGGCTCTTAGGCCAGCCATCAGCTCTACTTGCGAACAACTCATTAAACTCATCATCAACTCCCGGTTATTAGGTGCGTGTCCAGCGAGGTTAGTCCAGTAGAGATACGAAGTAAAGCAATGCTAAACGACAAACCCAACGTCCTGTTCATCTTCGCCGACGACCTGCGCCCCGAGCTGGGCTGCTACGGCTGCAAGCACATCATCAGCCCGAATATCGATCGGCTTGCATCGATGGGCTGTCATTTCGAAAAGTCATATGTGCAGATCGCGGTCTGCAACCCGTCGCGTGCGAGCATGCTGACTGGCAAACGCCCGGACGAGCTGAGCGTCTGGGGTCTGGATAAGCACTTCCGCGAGTCGAACCCCGACGCGGTGACGATCCCGCAGCACTTCATGGCCCACGGCTACCACACCTCGGCCATCGGCAAGATCTACCACAACGACAAGCCCGACCCCGCATCCTGGTCCGAACCACGCCTCGTCGTCCCCGGCTTCCCCTACGACCCGGACTGCGTCTACGTCGACAACCACAACCTCGAATGGCTTGAGCAGCGCAAGGACGAATTGCGCGGCACCGAGGCCGAGCTCAAACGCGTCGATGAGTTCGGCTACTGGTACCTCAAGGCCGGGGCGACGGAGATGCCCGGCGTGCCGGACGATGCTTACTACGACGGCGCGCAAACTGATTTGGCGATAACCAAGCTCACCGAGCTGTCGGCGAAGGACAAGCCGTTCTTTTTTGGGCTCGGGTACTACCGCCCGCACCTGCCGTTCAATGTGCCCAAGAAGTACTGGGACCTGTACGACCGCGAGGCGATCGAGCTGGCCGAGTACGACATGCCGCCGCTGGGCGCGCCCCCGGTCGCAATGAACACGATGAAGGAGCTGCGCGGCTACAACGATTTTTCAGACTGCCCATCGCCCGGCGAGGGCCGGCTGCACCCCGACCACGCCAAGCTCTTACGCCACGGCTACTTCGCCTCCGTCTCCTACATCGACGCGCAGGTCGGCAAGGTGCTCGACCACCTCGAACGCCTAAACGAACTGGACAACACCATCATCGCCCTCTGGGGCGACAACGGCTGGAAGCTCGGCGACTACGGGAGCTGGGGCAAGATGACCAACTACGAGATGGACACCCGCGTCCCACTCATCATCAAGCCAGCAGAATCATTGACAGGCAACAGCCAACGCGATCAGATCGTCGAGTCGGTCGATATCTACCCGACGCTCTGCGGCCTCGCCGGGCTGCCGAAGCATGAAGGATTAGCCGGTGAGAGTTTTGCAGATCACTTCGAGGACCCGGCCAATAAAGGCAAGGACTACGCATTCAGCCAGTTCCTGCGCTACGGCATCTGGAAGCCGGAGGACGCAAAAGAAGCGATGGGCTACACGGTGCGGAGCGAAAATTGGCGGTACGTCGAATGGTTCCACAGTGACAGCGATGTCTGTATCGACAAAGAACTCTACGACATCACCAGCCAAGGCCTGGAGCAGAAAAACTTAGCGGGCGAAACGCAATACGCCGAGATCGAGGCACAACTCGCGCTAGCGCTACGCGACTACCGCGGGCAGACGTTGCCGATGCGGCCGAGCGAAGTACGCTAGACCTTGCCGGCACGCATCACTCCGCCAAACCCTGCTTGCGGTACGTCTGCATCATCTCGCCAAGCTTCTGGGCCATCCCGGGTTGTTGGTTCACGAGGTTATTCTTCTCACCGATGTCTTTGGACAGGTCGTAGAGCTCGGCGTTCTTGCCGGGGATGTACTTCCACTGCTTGTAACGCAGCGCGACTTTGCTGTTGTTCGTCTGCACGAGGATGACCTCGGAGCCAACCTTGTCCTTGCCCAGCAACGTGTCGATCTCATCGCGGCTGTCCATCCCTTCGCCTTCGGGGATGTCCCGATCAAGCATCGCCGCGAAGCTGCCCATCAGGTCCGTCTGGGAGAACAGCGCATCGCTGACGCCCGGCTCGACCTTGCCCGGCCAGCGGACGATGAATGGCGTGCGCGTCCCGCCCTCGTAGATCGAGTACTTCCCGCCGCGGTACTGCCCGGCACCAAAGTGGCCGCGGTCGGAGGCTTTCGATGCCTTCTTCGTCTCGGTGCCGTCCTTGTAGCCGTCGTCGTAGACCGGGCCGTTGTCGCTGCCGACGATGACGATCGTGCTCTCGGTAAGGCCGTGCTTCTCGAGCAGGTCAACGATGGCACCGCACGACCAGTCGAAGCTGACCATCGCGTCGCCACGCAGGCCGAGTTCGCTCTTACCCCAGAAGCGTTTGTGCGGATAACGCGGGACATGGATATCGCTGGTGGGGAAGAACAGGAAGAAGGGCTTGTCCTTGTTCTTCTCGATCCACTTGCCCGCCTCGGCAACAAAATCGTCAGCAATGTCTTCATCTTTCCAGAGCGCGCTCTTGCCGCCCTTCATAAACCAGATACGGCTGATCCCGTTCGTCACGGAGCAGGCGTGCTGGTGGTCACCGGGGGTCTTGGTCATGGCCTCGGGGTTGGTCCGGCCGTTGGGGTACGCGGTGCCGGGAACGTCGTCACCAAGCGGCTTGGGGCTGATCGTGATCGGGTCGTTGGGGTCGAGGTTCAGCACCTTCCCGCCGCTGACGTAGACACTCGGCACACGGTCGTTGGTCGTCGGCAAGATGAAGTGGTGGTCGAAGCCGATCGCCTCGGGGCTCGGGTCGATCGTGCCGTTCCATTGGATCGGCTGCTCATCGTCGAGCCCCAGGTGCCACTTACCGATCACGGCCGTGGTGTAGCCGGCCTGCTTGAACAGGTCGGGCAGCGTGAAACGGTTGGCCTTAATCAGCGAATTGGAGTTCGGGGCCGCGATGCCCGTGCCCGGCTGACGGAAGGCCATCTCGCCGGTCAGCATCGAGTACCGCGAGGGCGTACACGTTGCCGCGGCGCAGTGCGCATCGGTAAACCGCAGGCCCTGAGCGGCGAGCGCATCGATGCGCGGCGTCGGGATCATTTTAGAGCCATAGACCCCGACATCACCAAAGCCCACATCGTCGCCATAGAGGATTACGACATTCGGCGGGCGTTTGCCCGGCTCGTCCGGCTGTGCCGAGGCGCAGAGAGTCAATAGGATGAATAAGGACGTTAAGCAGGCTATTCGCATCATGTCGTGTTATCACTGAACTAAGGGCTGCTCGGCTTTTTGCGGACGTGTAAACCTTCGTAGACGGCGAAGTTGTCGAAGTAGGCGAACACATCGGTGTATTCGCCGTTCTTGTCTTTAGGCGCCCATCGTGGGCTGTCTCCGCCGTGGAACGTTGAAAAGAGCAGGTGAGTGATGCGTGTGTGGTCGCCGTCCTCTGCGCGGAACTGGATGTCGCGGTCCTCGGCGACACCCTTGCCGTTAACAAAAATTCTTACGACGCCGTTGGCCTTCTTCACCGGGTCGTTGAGCTTGACGTAGATCGAGACCGAATAGTAGCGTTCTTTCTTAAATTGGAAGTCGGCTTTACGGTCTGGCCCTTGGCCGTACTTGTTCTTTTTGCTTTGGCAGTAGACGTACGTATTCAGGTTGTTTTTCCTCCACATCGCCCGTGCGCTCCAGCCATCGGGTTTGACTTTGTGCCCCCCGGTGATCCGATTGTCGGGGCCCAGCCCGTGCAGCTTGCCGCCCTTGACGAACTGGAAGTCCTTGTCGAACTTAACGTCGAAGACGAGCGTCGCTTCATCGAGCGGCCGAGCGAGTTTGAACGTGTTGACGACTCGTTTGCTTCCTGCCTTATTGCCTCGGTAAGTCACCTTGAGGGCTTTGGATCCTTCGACGCCCTGACCATCGACGATCTCGACCAGGTCGTCGCGTTTAAGGCGATCGTAAAGGCCTAGTTCATCCGGCGACTCAAAACCTGTGGCGCAGATGGGTTTGCGCACATCTGCTTCATCGAAAGCGGATGACGCTGTGCAATACAGCGAGATCGCAAAAGCCAACAGGGCATAGATGACGTGTCGTATCACTCTCATAGACGTGCCACGGCTTTCGAGATTGATCCCTTGTCATCAAAGAGGTCAAAAGTCAGCTCGGCCTTACAGCTTGCGCCGGGTTTTAGTATCACAAGATGGCCTTCTTCTCGCTCGGTGGGGCGGGGCATGGGGTAGGTCGTGCAAGGCTCTAATCCCGTGACGTAGCCGTCTCGCTCGTCGTGCAGCGCCTTCCACAGTGTGAACAGTGGGAGCTGCTTCTTGTTCCAGCCGACCTGCAAGCCGAGGTTCTTCTTCTTGTTGTGCAAGAGCACCGCGACACGGCCGGAGCGATCGGGTTTGAGATCGATGAAGTAGCACTGCTCGGGGCTGCCCGGTTCAGGGCTGCCGTAGCGGTCGAACTGCTTGATTTGTTTATCGGTGTAGCCCTCGTCGCGCGGCGCGGACTCGGCGAACGCGCCGACCAATCGTGCGCCGTTCTCCAACACAGATCGGCCCTGGTTGATGTGATACAGCAGTGATGCTTCCGCGGGTTGGCCGCCGAGGTTTGTGATCGTGTCGTTGAGGCTGAAACCCTGCTCGCCGGGGACGATGGTGAGCTCGGCGGTAAGTTGCAGCTTCGGCCCGTACATCGATCGCTCGTGCACGACGCCGCGCAGCGTGATCGCGTAGGGCGCGGTGGTCTGCGCGATGATCTCGACCTCGCTCGCGGGGATGTTGGCGATCTTGCCGTGCAGCGTGGTATCGGTCGCGGGCGGCTCGCCGACGGCGGTGTGCTCGAAGTCCTTGCAGGGCGGGCCCATGAACTCCAGGCCGCAGCGCACGACGAACTCGGTGAACCCTTCGAGCCAGCCCGTCCGCCCGCGGCGCTGCAGATCGACAAACGCGGGGTGCACGATTTCTTTGACAGGTGAGTCCCAGCCGAGTTTTAATCCGCCCATCGTCGCATCGATCACACCCATGCCGCGCGTCGGGCAGAGGCGGACCTGGCAAACACCGTTGTCGATCGTGATGAGGTCGACGCCCTCCTGCTTGCCGCCGTGCAGCCGCTGCATGCGGACGGACCAGGGCGTCGGGCAATCGGGCGCGAGCATATCGCGGTCGAAGCAGCAATCGCCCAGGTGCAGGTTGCGTTCGGCGGAGATGAGCGGCTGGGTCGTCGTCTTGGCCATGAAGAAAGTGTATCGCGCCACGAGAACAGATTAGGCAATCCAACACGGCCGCCGCCTAAACCCCACAAAGTCAAGTTGAAATCCCAACTGAAAGATTGGCCCGCAAAAACCGTCTAAATCACAGCCGAATGCGGTAAAATCTACGGCTCGGTGGGCCCTGCTCCCGCCCCGTCCGACCTATCGCACCGAAGGAAACTGCCCGTGACCGCGCTGAACGCCAAGACCGTCCAAGACCTGACCACGATCGACTCGAACGTCAAAGCCGCCGCCGAACGCGCCCTCGAGGCCACCGGCGGGCTGCTCCGCCTCGCCCCGAACTGGGTGCCACGCTCGTTCCTCCAGCCGGGCCTGCGCCTCAAGCTGCACCCCGATGACACCTACGCCTACGGCCTGGACCGCGGCGGGATCGACGAGCGCTGGTTCGGCTCGACCACCGACGCCGCCAACGAAGGCCGCGTCCACGACGAGGGCCAGTCTTACGTCGTCCACGACGGCCAACGCTTCCAACTCAAAGACGTCGTCACCGAACTGGGCGGCGACATCATCGGATCCAGCATCTTCGACAAGTACGGCAAGTGGCCGGTCTACTCCAAGTTCTTCGACAACATGGGGCCGATCCCCCACCACATGCACCAGACCGCCGAGCAGGCCGCGCTCGTCGGCCAAGAGGGCAAACCCGAGTCCTACTACTTCCCGCCGCAGCACAACAACGTCGGCAACAACTTCCCTTACACCTTCATGGGCTTTGAGCCCGGCACGACGCGTCAACAGGTCGTCGATTGCATCGCCAATTGGAACAAGGGCGACAATAAGATCCTTGAACTTTCTAAGGCCTACAAGCTGCAACCGGGCACCGGTTGGCTGATCCCGCCGGCCGTGCTGCACGCGCCGGGCAGCTTGTGCACCTACGAGCCGCAGTGGGGCAGCGACGTGTTTGGCATGTACCAGAACCTCGTCGAAGGCCGCGAAGTGCCTTGGTCGCTGCTGGTGAAAGACATGCCCGAGGACAAACACCAGGACATCGACTTCATCGTCGATCAGCTGGACTGGGACAAGAACGTCGACCCGAACTTCAAGGACAACAATTACCTCGAGCCCATCGTCGACACGTAGGACGACTCGCACGTCGACAAGTGGATCGTCTACGGCAAGGTCGGCGGCCAGCAGCTCTTCTCCGCCAAGGAACTCACCGTCCAGCCCCACGGCAAGGTCACGATCACCGACAACGGCGCGAGCTCGCTCATCGTCGTGCAGGGCGCCGGCTCGCTCAACGGCATGACGCTGGACTGCCCCAAGCTCATCCGCTTCCACGAACTGACCCAGGACGAAGTGTTCATCACCGAAGCCGCGGCCAAGGCCGGCCTGACCTTCGAGAACACCTCGAGTACCGAGGATCTGGTCATTTTGCGCTACTTCGGACCGGAAATGAACCCGCAAGCCCCCGCAGTCGGCGACTACAAGCAGGCGTAAGCCACAGAAAGGTAGGACAGGCACTGCTGCCTGTCATAAGTCCGAAGGCCTTTAATGAACATCCATTCCTATTCCGCTATGCGGATCGACAGGCAGGAATGCCTGTCCTACCCAAGAGAGTGAAACCATGAAAAGCAAATCCATCCAACTGCCCTTGCTCGCCTTTGCGATCACCCTGGCCGCCGGGTTCGCGATCTCCCCAGCCAACGCTTGCAAGAAGTGCGTCAAGCACAACCCGACTAACAAAGAAAGCCACAACAACGACCACGGACACGAACACCTCGATGAGGACGAAGGCTTCACCACCATCCTCAGCAAAGGCCACACCGATGGCTGGACGCTCGGACCGGATATGAAGTTAGAGGACGGCATGATCGTCGCCGGCACAATGGATAAGAAGATCCCTGGCACCGTCTATGCCTACCACGACAAGACGTACTACAACTTCGAACTCCGCGCTCAGGTCAAAAAACAGGGGCCGGACAACACCAACGGCGGCTTCCAATTCCGTTCGGAAGTCAGGGACAAGGGGCAACTCGCCGGCTACCAAGCCGACATGGGCCACAAATACTGGGGCCGCCTGTACGACCAGTCGCGGGGCCGAGGCCTGCTGGGTCAGCACGAAAAAGATGTCGACCTGAAAAAAGATATCAACTGGGACGACTGGAACGACTACCGCGTTGTCGCCAAGGACGCGAACATCAAGATCTACATCAACGGTAAGCTCTTCACCGACTACACCGAGAAGGACGAAAAGTTCATCGACTCCAAGGGTGTCATCGGCCTGCAACTGCACGGCGGCCCGCCGAGCATCCGCTGGTACCGCAACATCCGGATCAAAGAACTGGACTGATTGAGTTTGTCATAGCCGCCGCGTAACACGCGGGGGTCAAACCATCTGTCACGCG
>JAHQVV010000060.1 GCA_019634195.1 Phycisphaeraceae bacterium
AGGGCTTGAGGTCCGCGAGCAGCGGGACGCGGTTACTCACAGCCAGGAAGTCGTCGATCGTCAGCTCGATATCAAACGCGGCGGCCATCGCGATGAGGTGCAGCACGGCGTTGGTCGATCCGCCGAGCACGGTGATCAGCACCATGGCGTTTTCAAAGGATGCGCGCGTCACGATGTCGCGTGGCTTGAGGTCTTCTTCGAGCATGCCGAGGATGCGTTTGCCCGCACGGATGCACTCGTCTTCTTTCAGGCCGTCTTCGGCGGGGGTGCACGATGAGTAGGGCAGCGAGAGCCCGAGCATCTCGATCGCGCTGGCCATCGTGTTGGCGGTGTACATCCCGCCGCAGGCGCCGGCGCCGGGGCAGGACTTGGCGACGATTGTCTCTCGCTCGTCTTCGGTGATCGTGCCCGCGATGGACTGGCCGAACGATTGGAAGGCGCTGACGACGTCGAGCTTCTCTTCCTGGCCTTTGATGGTGGCGCAGCCGGGCTTGATGGTGCCGCCGTAGACCATGATGGCGGGGCGGTTGAGCCGGCCCATGGCGATGACGACGCCGGGCATGTTCTTGTCGCAGCCGGGCAGGGCGACCAGCGCGTCGTACCACTGCGCGCCCATGATCGTTTCGATCGAGTCGGCGATGAGGTCGCGCGACTGCAGGGAGAACGACATGCCATCGGTGCCCATCGAGATGCCGTCGCTGACGCCGATGGTGTTGAACCGCATCGCGACCATGTCGGCCTGCTTAACGCCTTTCTCGACGTTGAGGGCCAGGTCGTTGAGGTGCATGTTGCAGGGGTTGCCCGCGTACCAGCACGAGCCGATGCCGACCTGCGGCTTGCTGAGGTCGTCGGGTGAAATCCCGGTGGCCAGCAGCATCGCTTGGCTTGCGCCCTGGCTCTTGGGCTGGGTGATGCGGGCGGAGTACTTGTTCAGGGGCTTGTCGGTCATGGTCTTCCAGTTGTCGGATTCCGGGCACAAGATTGTAAACCACCTCGCCCGGCGGTGAACGTTTTGGGATTCACCTGTTACACGAAAGATTTGCATAACTCATCACTTCCCGGCTCGAGTTGATTCGTATGATGGTCGTATGCGTAAGAAGCAGACCCCTCCGATCGCCGCCGCGTTCCTGTTGTTCATCCTCCTCCTGCCGCTGGGCTGCGGCGACGCGCCGCCGCCTCAGCCGCCGCCGCCCGCCGCGGTCACCGTGGCCAGCCCGGTCGTGCAGCCCGTCACCCAGTACTTCGAGTACACGGGCAACACCGCGGCGGTCAACCAGGTCGAAGTGGTTGCGCGCGTGCCCGGCATGCTCATCAAGCAGAACTACGAGCTGCTGGGCGAAGACAACCGCGTCTCGCGCGTGCAAGCGGGGGACGTGCTCTTTGAGATCGAGCACGAGCCCTACGAGATCGCCGTCGCGACCGCCCAGGCGGACGTGAATCGCTCCGAGGCGCTGGAGGCCGCCGCGAAGTCGGTGTTTGAGAACGTCAAGAAGTCCTTTGCTCGTGGCGCCGCGTCCGACCTGGACCTGACCAAGGCCGACGCGGACTACAAGCAGCGCACCGCCGAGCGCATGGCCAGCCAGGCCAATCTTGCTCAGGCGGAACTCGAACTGTCCTACACCTTCGTCAAGTCGCCGATCGACGGCGAGGTCTCACGCAACCTCGTAGATGTCGGCACGTACGTCGGCAGCGGCGGGGCGACGGTGCTGACCCGGGTGACGCAGACCAAGCCGGTCTACGTGTACTTCGACGTCAGCGAAGACATCGTGCAGAAGCACATCGCCCGCGCGACCGAGCGTGGCGAGGACTACGCCGCTGAACCCCCGCCGATCGACCTGGCGACCTCGGCCGACCCGAAGGGGACCTGGACACACAAGGGCGTCGTGGACTGGTGGGACCGCTCGGTGGACCGCGGCACCGGCACGATCGTGGTGCGCGGCAGGCTGGACAACGAGGACGGCTCGCTCGTCCCGGGCTTGTTCGTGCGTGTGCGGGCGCCGTTTGAGCAGATTGAAAACGCGGTGCTCGTGCGCGAGGAGGCGATCGGGACCGACCTGGCGGGGAAGTATGTCCTAACGGTGGTTGAAAACGAGAAGAAGCAGCCGGTCGTGGAGAGGCAGCCGATCGAGCTTGTGATGCGCGGCGAGAACGGCTTGTACGTCGTCGATGGGCTGTCGCCCGATGCCCGGTACATCACCGTCGGCATCCAGAAGGTCCGCCCGGGGATGGTGGTCAACCCGACGAAAGCGGTGCAAGCCAACCCCGCCGAGCCGGCGGTCGGGCCCGAGCCAGACGCCGACGAGACGCCCGCCGCTGAGACCGATGGAGAAGACGCGTGATTTCAGCCTTCTTCATCGACCGCCCGGTCGCGTCCACCGTTTTAGCCCTGTTCATGGTGCTGCTGGGGCTGGTAAGCCTGCCGCAGCTGCCCGTCGAGCAGTACCCGGAGATCGCGCCACCCAACGTGCAGATCAGCGCGAGTTATCCGGGTGCCGACCCGGCCACAATCGTTGACACCGTTACCGCGCCGATCGAGCAGGAGGTCAACGGCGTCGAGGGCATGATCTACATGAAGTCGACGACCGATCAGACCGGCAGCGTGTCGATCAACGTCACCTTCGAGCTGGGGACCGACCCGGACCAGGCGGTGGTCTACACGCAGAACCGTGTTGCCGCCGCCGAGCCGCGCCTGCCGCAAGAGGTCCGCTCGCGGGGTATCTCGGTGAAGAAGAGGTCGCCGAGCCTGCTCATGGTTGCGACGCTGTATTCGCCGGACCAGAGCTTCGACTTCCTCGCCTTATCCAACCACACGACGCTGTACCTCAAGGACGAGCTCGCGCGGATCGAGGGCGTCAGCGAGGTCTTCATCTTTGGCGGCCAGGACTACGCGATGCGTATCTGGCTGGACCCGGACAAACTCGCTGCCCGCGACCTGACAACGGTCGACGTGCTCAACGCGCTGCGGGAGCAGAACGTCCAGGTCGCCGCGGGCCGGATCGGTGCGCCGCCTGCAAAATCGCGAGGCACCTTCGAGTACATCGTGAACACCGAGGGCCGGCTAGAGACCAAAGAGCAATTCGAGGACATCATCCTCAAGAACGCCGAGGCCGAGGTCGACGACCAGACCGTCACGCGGACGCTCCGGCTCAAGGACGTCGCCCGCGTCGAACGCGGCGCAGAGACCTACGACTGGCAGGCCCGGCTCAACGGCCAGGCCGGCGTGGGCATCGGCATCTACCAGATGCCCGGGTCCAACGCGATCGAGGTCGCCGACGCCGTGAAAGAAAAACTGCAAAAGCTTTCTGAAAAATTCCCCGCGGGGATGGAGTACAGCGTCACCTTCGACTTCACCAACTACATCCGGTCGTCGGTCAGTGAGGTCGTCACCACGCTGTTTATCGCGGTCTTGTTGGTGGTGTTCATCACGTTCGTCTTCCTGCAGGACTGGCGGGCGACGGTCGTGCCGACCGTGACGATCCCCGTCTCGTTGATCGCGACATTCGCGGTGATGCTTGCCTTTGATTTCAGCATCAACCTCTTCACGCTCTTCGGCATGATCCTGGCGATCGGCATCGTGGTGGACGACGCGATCGTCGTGGTGGAGGACACCTCCCGACGCATCACCGACGGCATGGCCCCGCGCGACGCGGCCAAGGAAACGATGAAGGAGGTCAGCGGCGCGCTGATCGCCACGACCCTCGTCGTGCTCGCGGTCTTCATCCCCTCGGCGTTCACCGGCGGGCTCGCCGGCGTGCTCTACAAGCAGTTCGCCCTGACCATCGTCTTCGCGACCTGCTTCTCGACGATCAATGCCCTGACCCTCAGCCCGATGCTCTGCGCCTTGATCCTCAAGCCCGCTAAGCCCGCCCGCTTCCCGCTGTTCAAGCTGTTCAACGCGACCCTCGACAAGACCCGCGGCGGCTACCTCTGGTTCATCAACAAGGGCATCCGGCTGGCGGTCCTGACCGTGCTGCTCTTCGGGGGGATCACCGCGGCCACGGCCTTCGGCTTCAAGCTTATCCCGACAGGCTTTATGCCCAACGAAGACCAGGGCTACTTCTTCGTCAATGTCCAGCTGCCCGACGGGGCGACCGGCGACCGTACGCTCGAGGTGCTTGAACGCGTCGAGCAGATGGCTCTTGAGCAGGCGGGCGTCAAGGATGTCTTCAGCGTGCAGGGCTTCTCCCTGCTCTCGGGCACGATCGCGTCGAACAATGCCATGGCCATCGTGATCATGGAAGACTGGGACGACCGCGACATGGCAACCCAGAACCTCAGGGCCACCCTCGGCGGGCTGGGCCAACAGTTCGCGGGCATCGAGCAGGCGGTGGTCTTCCCCTTCGCCCCGCCCGCGATCATGGGGATCGGCCAAGCCGGCGGCGTCGAGTACGAGCTGCAGGACACCAACGCGATGGGGTACCTCGCTTTGCAGGAGGCCGCCGACGCGATGGTCTTCGCCGCCTACCAGCACCCCGGCCTTGAACGCCCGTTCACCGGCTACCGGGCGACCACGCCCCAGCTCTTCGTCGACATCGACAAGACCAAGGCCCAGCGCCTGGGCGTCTCGCCTAGCGTCTACAACGACACGCTGCAGACCAACCTCGGCGGGTCCTACGTCAACGACTTCAACTACCTCAACCGGGTCTACCGTGTTTTCCTGCAGGCCGAGTCGGAGTTCCGTGACGAGGCCGAGGACATCAAGCACCTGCAGGTCCGCAACGCCCGGGGCGACACGCTGCCCATGGGCACGTTCCTCGATGTGAAGGACACGTCCGGCCCGCAGGCGATCAACCGCTACAACCTCTACCCCTCCGCGTCCATCACCGCACAGCCGGCCCCCGGAAGGAGCACCGGCGAGGCGATCCAGACGATGCGCGACCTCTCGGCCCAGCAGCTGCCCCGGGGCTTCGGCTACGAATGGACCGGGGCGACCTACCAGGAGCTCAAAACCAGCAGCTCGGCGATCGCCGCCTTTGCCCTGGGCCTGCTGGTGGTCTTCCTCGTGCTCGCGTTCCAGTACGAGAGTTGGACGACGCCGATCGCGATCCTGCTGACGATCCCGCTGGGCGTGCTCGGCGCGCTGGCCGGGATCTTCATGCGTGGCTACGACATCAACATCTACACGCAGGTCGGCTTCATCCTGCTCATCGCGCTGGTGGCGAAGAACGCGATCCTGATCGTCGAGTTCGCCAAGCAGCGCAGCGAAGAGGGCATGGCCCCGAAAGAGGCCGCGATCAACGCCGCGGGCCTTCGCTTCAGGCCGATCCTGATGACCGCGTTCTCGTTCGTCGCCGGCACGGCCCCATTGGTGTTCGCCGTCGGCGCGGGCATGATGAGCCGACGCTCGCTGGGCACCGCCGTGTTCTACGGCATGATCGTGGCGACAATCATCGGCGTGGTGTTTGTGCCGGTGTTCTACTACGTGATTACGTCCGTGGTGGGGAAGCTAAAGGGTAGCGAGAAGCCTCAAGCAACTTAAGGCTTCGTTTTAAGCTCTAAATCCCGCATCGCAAAGCGCTAAGTGTGTTCGATATTTAACACCATAATCGTCACGACGTATCTTTCTGTCGGCGAAGATGTCTTCAAGCATATGTTTTGTGTTTACCGGAATATGTTCGATAAACTCCTCCTCTTGGCCGAGCTGAATCAGTGAATCAAGCTGATAAAACATTTCACTTGGACAAATCGCGCCAGCATGCATTGCAGCAATAACTCTTGCACACTTCGTGATTGATAAATTTTCAGCTTCATCAGACATCTGCGGCCTGCTATTTCAAATGGAGCAATTCATTAGGGAAAGGTACACCTTCGCCCCCAGCTCGATTTCGTCGACCGACACCCACTCGTCTTTCGTATGTGCGGGGTACGGGCTGCCCGGGCCGAGCACGAGGGTGGGCAGGCCCGCCCGGGCGAGGTAGCCGGCGTGGGTCGCGAAGGGGGCGCCGACGGCGGGCTTGCGCAGGCCGTTGACAGTCAACGCGTCTTTGATCAGCGGGAGGACCGCCTCGCTGGATTCGGGCAGCAGCGGCGGGTGCGCGACCTGTAGGGTCTGCGTGTAGCCGAAGCCTTCCGTGGCTGCCTTGAGATCATCGAGCAGCTTCGCGACCGTTGGCAGCACCGCGTCCTGGTCCTCGCCCGGCACAACCCGCCGATCGACCTCGCACGTGCACTGCTCGGGGATGATGTTCGGCGCGCTGCCGCCCCGGATCAGGTTGACGCTCGCGACCGCCCGGCCGGTCAGGTCGTGCTCCGCGTCCAGGGTATCGATGTACTCACGCTGCAAGACGGCCAAGGCCTTGACCATATCGTTGATTGCGGAGTGACCTTCCCAGGGTGTCGAAGAGTGCGCCGCGTTGCCTATGGTTTCAAGCTCCCACCGCACGCAGCCGTTGTGCGCGATCACGGGCACGTGCTCCGTCGGCTCACCCACGATGACCATGCTTGGGGACCAGCCCAGCCTCGGCAGGTCGCCGCGGACGAAGCCCTGGATGCCCGTCATCGAGACCTCTTCATCAACGCTGAACAGCAGCGCGATGTTGTTCGGGCGTTCGGACTGCTGCGCATACTGATGCATCGCCCAGAGCATCGCGGCGCCGGTGCCCTTGGTGTCGCAGGTGCCCCTTCCCCAGACCCTGCCGTCGCGCAGCTCGGCACCGAACGGGTCGATGGTCATGTGATCGACCGCGACCGTGTCCAGGTGGCTGTCGAACAAGATCCACGGCCGATCGCTTCCAGCGCGTAGCGTCAGCAGCAACTGCGCCGCCTGGCCTTCGACCGGGAGCAGTTCGATTTCCAGCATCCACCGGCCCGCAAAGGTGGCGAGCAACTCGACCAACTCGGCCTCGGCCTGTGCCTTGCCGGTCAGTGCGCTGTTGACGGTGTCGATGCGGACCATCGCCTGCAGCAGTTCGGTGACGTTTTCCGGAAGTCGGCTGGCCATGGCCTGAGTGTAACCCGCATTCAGTTTGGGGTCAGGATGTTTGTCAGAGCACGAAGCGTAAGCGAGTGACCCGGCTACTCTCATCTGGGTCGCTCGCTTACGCTTCGTGCTCTGACAAGACCGGCGGTAGACTCTGGTCAATGAACCCAAGCCCAAGCGAGCCGAACAAGCCGCCGCCACCGATCATCACGCTCGATGAGGCCGGGGTTGTGCGTTTGACTCAAGAGCTGATCCAACGGCATGCACGGGGCGGCCGCAGAGGCATACTCGCAATCGCCGGGGTCCCCGGCAGCGGCAAGAGCACGCTGGCCAAGGCGGTGATCGATGCACTCAACACGGCGCAGCCCGCGGTTGCGGTCGGCCTGCCTATGGACGCCTACCACATGACCAACGCAAAGCTCGAAACGCTCGGCTTACGGAACCGCAAGGGCTCGGTGCAGACGTTCGAGGCCCAGCACTACTTCAAGCACCTCGCCCAGGTGCGCGACGCAACGAAACGCGTCAGCCTGCCGACGTTTGATCGCACGATCGGTGAGCCGGTCTACACGGGCAGGCCCGAGCATGTCGCTGACAAACAAACGCGTTACGTCATCACCGAAGGCAACTACCTGCTGCTGGACTCGCTGCCGTGGACCGCGATCGATCAGCTCGCCGACCTGCGTGTGTGGATCGACATCCCCGCCGAGCGTGCGAAGCGGCAGACCATCCAGCGGCATATCCAGTTCGGGCGGACACCGCAGGAAGCGAAGCTGTGGTACGAAACAAACGATCAGCTCAACGCGGACCTGATCACACAACAAAGCCGGCACGCGGACCTGATCGTGCGCTGGCCCGCTTGACCGACCCCGTTTCTTCGCGGCGACGTAGTAAGATGGTACGGGTTGCAATTTTCTCCACGACTTAGGACATCTACTGCTTGACAGCGGTTGTATCCGCCATCCATGGCCAATGATTCATCCGATCAACCCGACACGATCGGCCAAGCAGGGCCTTTAACGGACGTCTCTTTTGCCGAGCTTTTTCGTTCGAGCTATCCGGTGCTGTGGGGGATCGCGCTGGGTATGACCGGGAACCGTGCCGACGCCGAAGATGTGGTGCAGGAGGCGGCTCTGATCGGTTTCAGGAAGCGTTCAACGTATGAGCCCGGCACGCGTTTTCATGCATGGATGGCGGCCATTGTCCGAAATACCGCTAATAATCAGAGGAGAAAGACGACCCGCAACCGACATCAAGAACTACAGGACAACCAGCTACAAGCAGCCGCCCCGGACCGGACCGGGTCGCTCGAAGCGGCATCCCAAGGCGTTATACAGGCCGACCTGCAAGCCTTTGACGACCAACTCTTGGAGGCGCTGCAGTCACTGACGCCGGTTGCCAGAGCCTGCCTCTTGCTGCGTACGGTTCATGAACTGGATTACGACGCCATCGCTGAAGTAATGGATATACCGAAAAACACAGCCCTGAGCCATGTCCACCGGGCGCGGAAGACGCTGCGCGAGAAGCTTTCAGGCCGTGCCGCGCCGGATACGAAGGAGGGAGGTACCAATGAGTGATCAGAACCCCCGCCCAATCGACGACCAACGCCTCGAAGCTTTCCTCGATGGTCAACTCACCGGTGAGCAGTCCGATGCCGTCCGCGAACAGGCCGCTGCCGATCCCGGCTTGCACGAGCAGATCGAGACCCAGAAGCGGATTGATGAAGGCCTCGGGCGTCTAGCCAAAGCCGATGCGGCCAGCGCGGACCATGTCCTTGCCATGCTCACGCCGGATCACGCTGAGCAGCCGCCTGCCGCGCAGCACAAACCAGCCAGGCCGCTTTGGATCAAGGCGGCTGCGGTTGCAGCGGTCCTCGCGTTGGTCGGTGTCGGTGTTTGGATGCAGTTTTTCAGCAACGAGCAAGACCAGGAGTACGCCCGCCCACAGACGGTGGTGATGACCGCGGTCTATAGAGCGGCCGAGGCGAATCAATTCGAGCCGGACTGGCTGTGCGAAAGCGACGCCGAGTTCCGTGAGACCTTTAAGGAAAAACTTGGCGAAGCCTTATCCATGAAGCCGCTGCCTGGCGACCGCAAGATGCTCGGGCTTAGCTATCTGGCCCGCGGCACCGGGGAGGGCGTTTACATGCTGGCGCAAGCCAAGGACCAGCCCGTGATCGTCTTCTTTGATCTCGCCGACCAGATGCGGTTCTACAACATGATCCCGCCCGACGGGATGAAGCTTCATCAGGGCGCGATCGGGAAGGTTCAGGTCATTGAGATGTCCGCGCTGGATGAACCCGTATTCATCCCGTACCTCACGCAAGAGCCGCAGGCCTGGCCGAGCGAATAAAAACTGATGGTCGCCGCAATCGGCCTGCCCACTTACGACATTTGTAAGTGGCGGAGGTTGAAAACGCCCCACCCTCAGGCAGTGAGCGGAAAAGCATTTCATCCGCTCGCTGCCTTTTTAAATCAGAACGGGCCGCGCATCGGGTTGACGACCGCGTTGTCGTGGCCCGGGACGATCTCGTCGGCGACTTCGAGGATCTCTTTGAGCGAAGCCTGGGCCTGTTCGACATCGAAGCAGTCCTTAAGGACTCTGCCGTGCTCGATGTGCTCGATCGTCGGCGCGGCGTCGCCCGCGATGACGGTCGTCGATCGGCTGTGACTGAGCAGCAGCCCACAAGTCCCGGGTGTGAAGCCAAAGGACGGGAACAGGTCCACCTGGTCGGCGAGCGTGTCCGGCGCGGCCTTGCAGCGCTGCAAGACCTCGATTTCTTGTTTCAGCAGGTCACGGACCTCTTCATCGCCTTCTTCCTGCTCGAAGCGTGACAGCAACTCTCGGCCGACGACCTCGCGTTCGGCCTCGCTGATGTACCAGTTGGCGTTGGAGAATGCGGCCAGGCCATAGCGGTGGCCGGGGCGGTAGCAGGTCAGGAACACATCCGTGATGTCCTCGGGCGTCAAGCCGCTGCGCTCTGCCAGACGCGGGACAAGCACCTGTGGCGGCAGGGCGGGGTCGACGAGGATCGTCTTCTTCCCACTGCGGATGAGCGTGGTGGTGCTGTGCGCTGTCCGGGCCGGGCCCTGCTTGTCCCAGAGGTCGTTGATGCTCAGCGCACCGATGCTGATGATTCGGTAGTCCAATTCGTCACTTCTCCGTAAAGCCGTCACCCGCATTCATGAACTCGATGCGGTTGCCGAAAGGGTCACTCGTATAAAAACGTTTGCGTTCAGGGAGCGCGGCGTCCCACTTGATGCTGTAACCCGCCTGCTCAAGACGCTGGGCTAAATCATCCAATTGCTCGACAAGGAATGCCGGGTGGGCCTTGCGTTGTGGCGAGAAGGGTTCTTCCACGCCGACATGCAGGTGTGTGTCGCCGTCAACAAACCAGCAGCCGCCACGTGACCGCAATGGTTCAGGCTTCTGGACCTCTTGCATCCCAAGCAGGCCACCGAAAAACGCGTTCGCCTGTGCCTCTTCGCCTGCGGGCATCGCGAGCTGGATGTGATCGAGCCGCATCATTATTCGCCCGTAAGGTGGTCGACGTGCTTCCAGGGGAGCGTGCCGCCGAGTTCTTCTTTCCTCTGCTTTAGGCGCTGCAGCACGTTGTCGGGCAGCAGGGGGTGGAGGCGATCGATCTCGCCGCCGGCCGCGATCTGCTTGATGAGAGTCGAGCTGGTGAAGCCGTAGGCCTCGCCGGACATCACGAAGACGGTCTCGATCTCCGCGATCGCGCGGTTGGTCAGCGCGAGCTGGAACTCGAAATTCAGGTCGGTCACGTTGCGCAGGCCGCGGAGGATCGCTGTCGCCCCGATCGACCGCGCGTAGTCCACGGTCAGGCCGTCGAACGAATCCACCTCGACCTGCGGGCCGCAGTGCTCGGCGACAAGTTCGCCGATAATCTGCCGCCGCTCTTCGAGCGAGAAGATCGATCGCTTGGCGGGGTTGGTCCCGATGGCGACGATGAGGCGGTCAAACAGGGACTGGCCTCGTTTGATGATGTCCAGGTGCCCGTTGGTAATCGGGTCGAACGTGCCGGGGAACAGGCCGATCTTGGGTGTGCGGTTTGCTTGGTTATTTGATTCAGCAGGCATCGCAAAAGTATAGGGGATCGTGGGGCGATTCACGACGCGCAAAAAGAAACCCCGCACAGAGGCGAGGCTCCTTGTAGGAGGATCGGGATTGTCTGCAATGTTCGAATTACTGCGGGGCGGTGAGCTGCGCCCGGCCGATGACCAGGCCCTCTTCACCGGTCCAGACCTGCATCTTCACGAGCGAGTACTGCTGGAGCATCCGCACCACGTCCATGGCGTGCTCGGTCTGGATCGGCATGTCCTGCTCGCCGGCGATTGACTCGGGCAGGCCCTTCTCGTCGAGGAGCTTGACCCAGGAGAGTATCAGCGAGCCGAAGCGGTCGGGCTGGGCGTTCATCGCGAGCACGGGCGTTTGAGCCAAGCGGTGCGGCTTGCCTTCGATCTCGATCCGCAGTTCCTTGCCGGCCTTTTCCGCGTCGACACACTGCTTGAAGAATGTTTCCTGCGTGCAGACGACGTAGTAGTCGCCCACGGTGCCGTAGACGATCTGGATGGGCGCGAGCTCGGGGAAGTCCAGGCCCCGGGCGATGGGCTTGCCGAGTTCAGCGACCTTGAAGGAGCTGCCGCCGTACGCGCCGGTGCGCTGCGGGATCAGCCCGGCTTCGAAGCCCATGACCGCGACGTTCGAGAGCATCACGACGTTGTCGAACATCAGGTTCAGGTCGGCCGCGGCGGAGGTGTCGTTCATCTTGAACGCCATGCCGCCCACGGGCACCTGGACACCCCCGGCCGGTTCGACCGCGTCACCCGCCACCGAGCCCATGAACAGGACTGTTGGTGGGTCGAGTTTCGGCAGCACATCGTCGACAAATGACTTGCCGCTGAGCAGCACGTTGAGTTTGTCCATGCCTGCGCGGGCCTCATCAGTAGACTCGATGTTGAAGGTGATGGCTGAGATGGTCTCGACCGGCAGCGGGCCAAACTCCGCGACGGAGGTCTCGCCGAGCATCGCCATCATCTCGTCATACTCGGGCTTGATACCCAGGTAAGTTGCGTCCAGGCCCTTGCCCTTGCGGACGATGCCCATGGCGTGCTGCGAGTCAGCGCTTTCGATCGCAAGCATCGTCATCGCGCGGTCCTCGGGCAGCTCCTTGGTCCACTTCGCGTAGACCTCCGTGTCGGCGAGCTTGGGTGCGTCGGCGGGCTGCTTCAGGATGGACTGCAGGTAGGCGTAGGACTTGAGGTCGCACATCGCGACCCACTTGTCGGTCATAACGATGTAGCCGTTGCCGTCATCGCCGGTGTAGACGGGGTTGCCCGCGATGTCGCCGGCCTGTTTCAGGAAGAGGGATTCGATGGCGTGGTCGCGGTCGGCCTGATCGACCTGAGTGAAGATGACGCCGGGGCCTTCGTTGCCGTCGGCGTCTTTACCTTTGCCGAGGACGACGACATCGCCGCCGAAGTAGGCGTCCATGAACTGGTCGACATTCATGCCCAGCGCCGCGAGCAGGTCGCCCGAGCCCTCGGCCTCTTGGACCATGGCGCGCCACTTCTGGCCCAGCGGGCCGTCGGTCAGCTCGCCGAACCAGTCGGCGGGCTCGTTGATGTGGATGAAGACCGGGGTGTCGGCCGGCGCGAGTTCGGCCGGGGCTTGTGCCCAGGCGGGTGCCTGCAGCAGCAGGGCGGCGCCGAGGGTCAGTGCGGTGGTGAATCGTTTGGTTCGTTGTAGGGTCAGCATGGGGTTGCTCCGTGAGTAAGTTCAATCGTTGGTTCGTATCAGGCCCGGCTCTGCTCGTTCTTCGCTTCGAGCGGGGCAAGGATTTTTTTCAGGTCCGGCACCGATCCGTCAAGCAGGTCAAAGAGGCGGCCAACGTTGAGGGTTTCGGGTGCTTCGCTAACGGTGTCGGTCAGGCTGGTGGCCGGGCTTGTCGCGGTGGATTTAACGTTGGCGATGAGTTTGCCGAGCTCGACCTTCGGCCGATCGGTGATGACTACCGCCGGGTCCTCGCCGGGTTGCGATGGGTCGGCTTCTTCCTTGACGACCGAGGGCTCGTCGGTGATTTGATCCTTCAGGACGACCCAGCCGACGAAGCCGACGAGCAGCACCGCGGCCGCCACGGCGTAGGGCAGCACGGCCTGGCCGATACGGCCGATGACCGCAGGCCCAGCCGATTCTTGGGCATGCCTGCTCATCACGCTTTGGACAAACGCGTCCTCACTTTGGACCACACCGGGCTCGCGTTGGGCGAGTTGATCGATCCATTGCTGCTCGAACGGGTCGAGCGGGGCCAGCTCTTCTTCGGGGGTGGGGTTGGTTTCGTTCATGGCATCAGCCTTTCGGCCTGGGGTTCTAATAGTTCTTTCATCCTCTGCCGACCGCGGTATAGGTGGCTCTTGACCGTGCCGACGGGCATCTCGAGCGCCTCGGCGACCTGTTCCAGCGGCATGCCCTGCTGGTAGTGCATCGCGATGGCGACGCGTTGCGGTTCGCTAAGCTTGGCCATGGCGGTGAGTACGGCGTCGCGGGTGAGTGCGTGATGTTCTTGCTGCTCGAGGTTGCTGCTTGGGCCTTGGGTGGTGTCGGTTTGCAGTTGGTCGGGTTCGATGCCGGCGGCGGGGCGTCGGCGCTTGGCCTTTTGGCCGTGGTTGATCGAGAGCCGGCGGGCGATGGTCAGGAGCCAGCCCCGCATGGGGTACTTCGGGTCGAATCGGCCCGCGTGCTTGATGGCCCGGAGGAACGTCTCCTGGGCCAGGTCGTCGATGGCCGAGCGGTCGTAGCACACGGCTCGCAGAAAGCCACGGACCGGCGCCTGGTGACGGCGGACCAGCTCCTCGCCGGCCGCCTCGTCGCCCGCTGCAACCCGAGCGGCCAATTGCCCGTCATCACAGGCGTGGGCTGGCAGATCGGTGCTGGCGGTGAGGGCCGTCACAGCATGGGGTACCGGGCTGTCGTCGGCGGGTTGCATCACGGGGCAGAAATCTCACCAATAGCCCCCATCGCCAGATGGGGGTGTGAATAGGGCCTTGTCCGAGCACGAAGCGTAAGCGAGTGACTACAAGCCACAACAATACGGGTTACTCGCTAACGCTTCGTGCTTGGATCAGACGGCGTAGGCTTGGGCGGCTTATCGGCACCCCGGCGGGCCTTAAAGAACGCTCGCAGCACGGCCAGGCACTCGTCCGCGAGGACGCCGCCTTGCCACTGAACCCGGTGATTGAACTGCTCGGTATCCAGCAAGTGATGCAGGGACTCAACGCAGCCCATGTTCGGGTCGGTGATGCCGTAGACGACCGCGTCGAGCCGGCTGTTGACCAGGGCCCCGGCGCACATCGGGCAGGGCTCGAGCGTCACCGCCAGACGGCAGTCATCTAGCCGCCAGGTGCCGATCTTCTTCGCCGCTTCACGCAGCGCGATGAGCTCGGCGTGGGCCGTCGGGTCGGCCCAGTGCTCGCGCATGTTGTGGGCGGTGGCGAGGACTTCGTCGCCGCGATAGACGACCGCGCCGACGGGGACCTCCCCGGCCGCTGAAGCGGCCTCGGCCTGCTGAAGCGCTAAACGCATCATCGCGGTGTCGTGGTCGGTGAGGTCCATACCAGCAGTCTAAGCCCGCGACGTTTAGGATGCCCGTATGAAGGTTGTGATCGCACCGGACAGCTTTAAGGACGCAAAGCGGGCAGCGCAGGCGGTGCGCTGGATCGCCGCGGGACTACGGTCGGTCGTGCCGAGTATCGAAGTTGATGCCTGCCCCGTCGCAGATGGGGGCGAGGGGTTTGTCGAAGCGATTACGTTCAATCGTCCCAATGCGAAGCGTCACAGATCAGATACGGTTGATCCGCTTTACCGCCGGATTGAAGATAGGCCTTGGGTCATGCTGCACGATGAGCAAGATGAGCCTCACACCGCAGTCATCGAACTCGCCGCGGCCTCCGGTCTTGAGCTACTCGAGCCAAGCAAACGCAACCCCATGCGGACGTCCACGTGCGGCACTGGCATCATGATTGAAGCTACGGTTGAAAGGGGCGCAAAGCACGTGCTCCTGGGAATCGGCGGCAGCGCGACCAGCGAGGCGGGGATCGGTATCGCGGCCGCGCTGTTTGTGCGTTTGTTAGACCACAAAGGACGAATGTTCCACAAGCAAATGGATGCCAGAAAGATGAAGAAAGTTGTCGGCATTCTTCCCGGCTCGTTACTAGCGGACGAGGGCGTCTCGCTCACTGTCGCCTGCGATGTCAGCAACCCATTGACAGGCCCAAACGGCGCGGCACACGTCTATGCCCCACAAAAAGGCGCGACACCCGAACAGGTCGAACAACTCGATGCGGGCCTGCGACACATGGCCCAACTCTGGCGAGACCAACTCGGTGTCGATGTCGAGAATATGCCGGGGGCCGGCGCGGCGGGGGGTGTCGGCGGCGGGCTGGTCGCGATGCTTGGCGCGGAACTCGTGCCCGGAGCGGAGCTGGTACTCGACACAATCGGGTTTGATGAGCGCATCAAGGATGCCGACCTCGTGATCACCGGCGAGGGCCGGCTCGACAGCCAATCGCTCAGCGGCAAGGCCGCGATGTCCGTCGCCAAGCGCTGCCAGCAAGCCGACGTCCCCTGCGTCGCGCTGGTCGGCTCGGTCGGCGAGGGAGCGGATCAGGCGCTGGAGCACGGCCTGACCGCGTACCACGTCATCGGCGAGGGCCTGCCTGCAGATGAATCGATCCGCCGGACGGGTGAGTTGCTCGAAGCTGCGGCCGTGAGACTTGCGCAAGATCGTCTGATGGGCTGAGCCCAACCCGCTATCCTTTGTTTTGGTAGGACGGGCATTTCTGCCTGTCTTACCGGATCCGGTAGTAAGGTTTTAACCATGCGCGAACACCTCCCCAAGATCATCATCATCGGCCTGCTCGTCCTCATCGTCGGCGTGCCGATCCTGTTGCGGCCGGCCAACCGCGCCGACTCCGACCCTAACGCGCCGCAACTGGTCGTCTACACGCCACACAACGAGCAGATCCGCTTCGAGATCCAAACGGCCTTTAACGCTTGGCGTGTCGCGAACGAGTTGCCCGCGGTCGTGTTCGACTGGCGCACGCCCGGCGGCACTAGCGACATCCGCAAGAGCATCCTCAGCCAGTACACCCAGGCCATCGGTGCAGGCAAAGACCTCGATGAGGCCGGCATCGGTGCGGACCTCTTCTTTGGCGGCGGCGAGTACGACCACAATAAGGTCGCCGAGGGGATCGAGCGCGAGGTTAATGGCAATGAGGTCAACCATCGTATCGTGATGGACCCACAGCTCGACCCTGCTTTATTCGCAAAGGCGTTCCCTCAGCCGCTGATCGGCGGCGAAAAACTCTACGGGACGTACACCTTTGAAGAAGACGGCGGAGCGGTCGAGATCGTCGGCTGGACAGGTGTCACTTTGTCGAGCTTCGGCATTGTCTACAACCGCGATACCCTTAAACAGATCGGCCTGGATGAACCGAAGACCTGGTCCGATCTGGGCGACCCTCGTCTGCGTGGCTGGATCGCGCTGGCGGACCCGGGGCACTCGGGGTCGATCTCCGCGACGTTCGAGACCATCCTCAAACGCGAGGGTTGGGCCCAAGGCTGGGTCACGCTTCGCAACGCGTTTGCCAACGCGCGATACTTCGCGACGAGCGCAGACCGCGTGCCCGTGGATGTCTCGCGTGGTGACGCCGCGGTGGGTATGTGCATCGATTTCTACGGCCGGTATCAGTCGGGTGCCGTGGGCGATGACCGTGTTGGCTACAGCGACCCGGTCGTCGATGGCCAAAGCATGACCGCGACGACGGCCGACCCGATCACGCTGCTGCGCGGCGCCCCGAACCCGGAGCTGGCGCGTGAGTTTGTTGCGTGGCTGCTGACGCCTGACGCGCAGGCGCTCTGGCAGCGCTCGCTCGGCGACGGAACGGATGAGTTGGTACGGCCCAGGCAGTTTGAGCTGCGCCGCCAGCCGTTGCGATCTGATCTCTACACGGATGCTGCCCGGGCTTCGTGGGTTGATAAAGAGCTGAACCCGTATCCCACGGCGGTGCCGTTCCCCGAAGGCACGCCAGGCTATTTCAGCATGGTCGCGCCGGTGACCAAGGCGATGGCCAGCGAGATCCACCACGACATGGTCGCCGCCTGGCGGGCACTGAATACCGCGGTCAAAGCGGATCATCCTAAAGTGGATGAGATGCGTGCATTGTTCTACGCGATGCCGCCGGAGCTGACGCTGGCCTGGCCCGATGCGGGGTTGGCAGACAACTGGCTGGCGATCCAGCGCGATACGGGCCACCCCCGACACAGCGAAGTGATCGAGCGCCTTGCGGCGTTTAAGGAACAGCTCGGTCAGCTCAGCGACCGCAACGATCCTTCTGTGATCGAAGCCAACCGCATCAAGTGGCGTTCGTTCTTCCAGGACAACTATCGCAAAGTGGTGGAGCTGGCGAGATCGTAAGCACGCTGCGTAGCGGGTGACGCTTCACGTTACCTGCTAGACGTCTTCTTCGCTTTCATCATCATCCGACTTCGCCGGCGTGTCCTCGGGCCTGGCGATGATCGCGGCGCCTTCTTTGGGCGTGATCTGTGCGATGACGGTGACGCCGCCGGTGACGCGTTGGCCGTCTTTGACTTGAAGGCGGGGGGAGAGGTCTTTGAGGATGTAGAGCTCGGTCGTCGAGCCGAGCTTGATCAGGCCGATGCGTTGGCCGCGTTGGATGACCTGGTCCTCGTGGACGTGGCAGACGATGGTGCGGGCGAGCATCCCCGCGACCTGGCGGACCGCCGCCATCTTGTACTCGCGGTTGGGGTGGACGAGTACGAGCAGGTTGCTCTCGTTGTCCTCGGCCGATTCGGGCTTGAGGGTGTTCAGGTGCTCGCCGGGCGTGTGGGTGATCGACTCGACAGCGGTGTGGTACGGGCTGTAGTTGATGTGCACATCCAGCACGCTCATGAAGATTCGCACGCAGACCGCCGGCCCGCCGAGGGGCTCGTAGTGTTCGACCTCGTGGATGGAGCTGATGCGGCCGTCGGACGGCGCGACCATGACGCCGCGCTGGGTCGGGGTGCGTCGCTCGGGGTCACGGAAGAAGGCTAAGAGCGCAAACGCCACGATTATGATGAGTGGCACCAGCCACCAGAACCACGTTAAAGCCAGGGCCACGCTGAGCATGAAGCCGACCGCGGCGATGGTGATGCACTCTTGCTTGGCGTGTTTACTGAGCATGGATGACGACCTGATCGAGGCCATGGTATCGACCAACCGGGGGTCCGTGGTCCAACCCCGCGGAAAGAAAAACCGGCCTGCAAGCAAGCCGGTCGTTGTTTGTTGTTGTGTTGTCTAACTCACTTGGCAGCGGACTTGCCCACGAGCAGGCCGACGACGCCGAAGATCACGCTGACCGCGAGGATGCCGCCAGCGACGACGTAGGTCTTCGAACTCGGGCCGATGGGGTCGATGCCCTGGACGAGTGCGCCCTGCACCCCGTAGATCGCGGGGATGATCGCGGCCAGGCCGACAATCATCGCCAGCAGCACGCCGAAGAGCATGCCCGCGCCGAACCAGCTGCCCGCCGGGTCGTTGGGTTCTTCGTAGACGGCGGTGGAGCGTTGTGCCCCGGCGGGTGCGGATGTCTGGGGCGCTTCGCCGGAGAGGTTTTCCAGCCCGGATGGGCCGGAGGTCCCGGTCTCCATGGAGATCTCGCCGTCGAAGACGCCGGAGGAACCCACGGCGGATTCCATGGCCATGCCGGTGCCGGCGCTGTCGGCGCCAGGGTAGATCTCGTCGAGCAGTTCTGCGCCCAGCGACGTGTCGTCAGACTCGCGGGTGAGGTCCAGGAGGCCCGAGCCTGAGCCGACGGACTCGAGCGCGAGCTCTTCATCGTCGATCATCGGGCCGGTGACCTGGGTCTGCGCCATGGGGTCGGCCAGGTCGATTTCGCCGGCGTCGAAGACGCTGACGCCGGTGGCGTCGTTTGGGTTTTCTGCCGGCAGATCGACACCGACGGCGGTATCGCTTTTCAGGTCGATGGCGTCGCCAGCACCCGTGTCCGCCAGGTCGATCGGGCCGTCGGAAGCGGCGTTCGACGACTTGGCGTCGACCTGGTCCCGCTTAAACATCAGTTTGTCGCCGTCACGGAACTGCTGCAGCTCGTTGCGAGCGGCCATGTCCTTGATCGCCTGCTCGTCGACACCGAGTTTCTGGGCGGCTTCTTCGAGCGTGTAGAACATCTTCGCCATCTCGGGCTCCTGCGGGGATCAATCGGGCTTACCTAGGGATCGCGGCACACGCACGAACACCGTAGGCCCGGTGCTTTCAGGACTTTACAGCATACGAAGTTCACCGCGGTCTGACAAGACCCTGCCTTGCGGTATCATGCTCGACCCGCAATGAACCCCGTTATGCCCGAAATCCAGCTCCCCCAGTTTGAAACCCCCGGCCCCGGAAGTGCCCAGGGCTGCTCCACGGACGCAGAACCCGCTTCCTCGCCCGCCAGCGACCCCGCCAACACCACCGGTACCGGCCCCAGCGTCTACCTCGAGACCTTCGGCTGCCAGATGAACGTCCTGGACAGCCAGCTCGTCGTCAGCCAACTCCGCGGCCTGGGCTACCGCTTTACCGACGACTGGCAATCGGCGGCTGTGGTCCTCTACAACACCTGCTCGGTCCGCGAGCAGGCGGAGAACAAGGTCTGGTCCCGCGTCGGTATCGTCGGCAAGCACAAACGCGAGAAGCCCGGCACGGTACTCGGCGTCATCGGCTGCATGGCCGAGCGCGACGGCACCGACATGATCAAACGCTACCCGCAGATCGACCTGCTCTGCGGCCCCGGCGAGCTGGACAAAGTGCCGATGCTCATCGACAACGCGTTCAAGACGAAAGTCGAAGATGACAATAGCGCGACGTTGGAGAGGTCGCGTTCGACACGCTCTTCGACCTTCGTCTTAAAGACGTTGTCGATGAGCATCGGCACCT
>JAHQVV010000061.1 GCA_019634195.1 Phycisphaeraceae bacterium
GGCAGGCGACAGGCCCAGGTGCACCGGGTGGGCGAGCACGGCGACGCCTCCGGCCAAGTGGATCGCGTCGATGGCTTTGTCAGCGGTCGGCAGCTCGCGGGGGACGTAGGCGGCGCCGCCTTGAGCGAGGTACTGGGCGAAGGCCTCGTGCATGGACTTGACGTAGCCGCGCTGGACGAGGAGCTGGGCGATGTGCGGCCGGCCGACGGCGTGGTCGCCTGTGCTGTTTTTGTCGTCGGCCTGCGCCAGCTTGAGGACGTCTTGGTACTCGATGCGGACGCCGAGTTCGGCGAGCCTCTCGATGATCTGCGGGTTGCGGGTCTCGCGGGCCCGGCGGAGCTTGGTCTCGATGATCGTGAGCGCCTCGCTGTCGCTGGACACGTGGTAACCCAGCAGGTGGATCGAGCCCATGTCCGTGGGCCCATCATCGGCCAGTGGCGAGGCCTCGGCGAACGGGTCGGCGACGATGGACAGCTCGATGCCCGGGACAAAGGCGATGCCCGCCTTCTTCGCGGCGGCCGCGGCGGGGGCCAGCCCCGCGGTCGTGTCGTGGTCGGTCAACGCAAAGCCTTCGAGCCCGGCGGCTAACGCCAGGCGCGGCAGGTCGGCCGGTGAGTCGGTCCCGTCCGAAGCGGTTGAATGGGTGTGTAGATCCACGCGCATAAGAACGGGGCATGATAGCGTGATCGTGCTATATGTGACCCGCGATGCGTAGCATCGCGGCTATTGTTTCACCGTAATCCACGTCTAGAAATAGCCGCGACACTACGCGTCGCGGGTCGGACTACACTACCCCTATGACCGCAACCGATACTACGACGCTCCGCATTGGGCACAGCCCGGACCCCGACGACGCTTTTATGTGGTGGCCGCTGGCCAACTTTGTTGGGCCCGATGGCAACCGCTACACGCCGAAGATCGACACGAAGGGCTACGAGTTCGTCCACGTGCTCGAAGATATCCAGTCGCTGAACGTGCGCAGCGCGAAGGGCGAGCTGGAGATCACCGCGATCTCGATCCACCAGTACCCCTACGTCGCGGACCAGTACGCGCTGACCAGCTGCGGCTCATCGATGGGCGACGGCTACGGCCCGATGATCATAGCCCCCCGGAAGCTGGCTGTGGAAGATTTACGTGGCCAAAAGCTGGCGATCCCCGGCGAACAGACCACGGCCTGGCTCTCGACCCAGCTCTGGCTCAAGGAGCAGGGCCTGACCAAGGAGGACGTCCAGGTCGAGAACGTCATGTTCGACGAGATCATCCCGCGCGTCGTCTCGGGTGAGTTCGACGCGGGCCTGATCATCCATGAGGGGCAGATCACCTACCAGAACAGCGGGCTCGATCTTGTGGTTGACTTGGGCAAGTGGTGGACCGAGTCACGCGGCCTGCCGCTGCCGCTGGGCGGCAACTGTATCCGGCGGGACCTGGGCGAGGCGATGCCGGTTGTTTGCCGCGTGCTGCTGGACTCGATCGAGTACGCGCTGGAGCACCGCGAGGATGCGGTCGCGTTCGCGCTGAACTGGGCGCGCGACATGGGGGCGGACCTTGCAGACGAGTTTGTCGGTATGTACGTCAACCAGTGGACGCTCGACTACGGCCAACGCGGCCGCGACGCGGTGCAACAACTATTGAGTGAAGGCGCCGCGGCGGGGATCGTGCCCGCGATCGGCGATGTGGACTTTGTTGACCCGGCGTGAATCCTTGGGGGCGAGGCCCCTGCCGAGCCGCAAACGGTCTAAGACTCGCGGCTCAGCAGGAGCCTGGCCCTCCCGGACCTATCATCCCGCTATGCGTTACCGGCTGATCGCGATCGACCTCGATGGCACGCTGCTTTGTCCCGATGGCAAAGTGAGTGAAGAGAACCGCGCATCGCTGCATAAAGCGCACGAGGCCGGGGCGATCGTTATCCCGTGCACCGGCCGAGGCTGGCGGGAGGCACGCGATGTTGTCACCTCGATCCCCGATACCGAGGTCGGCGTGTTCAACACCGGCGCCATGGTGGTCGGCCTCCGCGACGGGAAGACGCATCATCGTGCGGCTTTCGATAGCGACCTGGCACGCGAACTGATTGCCTTGATGGCGGACTACGACGAGGCGGTGCTGCTGTACACCGATCCGGCCGAGACGGGATACGAATATGTCGTGACGGGCAGGGGCGAGCCGACAAAGAATACGCGGTGGTGGTTCGAGCACAACGCCCTGCGCTGGGCGATCCAAGACGAGTTGGCCCCTCCGCTGCTGGACCACGTCGTCCGGGTCGGATCGATCGCGTTGGCGGGTCGTGCCCGGCAGGTGGTCGGATCGATCCACGATGCGTTTGGACAGCGGGTTGAGGCGTTTTCGTTTGAGGCGTTGCAGGACCCGGGTGCGGTCGAGCCGTCCCACATCGTGGAGTGTTTCGCGGCGGGCGTGACGAAGTGGCGCGGCATCGAATGGGTCGCGAAGCAGCACGGGATCGAAGCGAGCGAGATCGCGGTCATCGGCGACCAGATCAACGACGTCCCGATGTTCGAGAAGGCCGGCTGTGCCGTAGCGATGGGCAACGCGATCCCTGTGATCAAAGATGCAGCGCACTACCACACACTGAAAAACGATGAGCACGGCGTGGCGCACGCGATCGAGAAGATGCTGGGTGGCGACTGGTGATTCGTTTGATGAGATTACAGGATTTTCGTGATCAACGGGGTGGCGACTAAAGTGCTTGACCCCGATGATCCAGCCAATCCAGTTATCCCGTCAAAAACGACTGAGTTAAACCGCAGCCGTGGCCACCGACTTCGCCAGCCTCGCGTAGTCCTTAGCCCCGTTGGAATCGTTGGCATAGGTCAGCACGCTTTGGCCGAAGCTCGGGGCCTCGGCGAGTTTGATGTTCCGGCGGATCGGCGGACTGTAAACCACCGCGTTGGCCCAAGGTAGGGTAGTGCCTTTGGCTTGTTCGAAGAAGCCTTCGACGTCGGTGACGACATCGCTGGCGAGGATGGTGTTGGCTTCGTGCATGCACAGGACGACGCCGGAAACAGTCAGCGAGGGGTTGATCCCCTGGCGGATCATGTTGATGGTTTCGAAGAGCTTGCCCATGCCCTGCAGCGCGAGGAAGTGGGCCTGCATGGGGACGACGATTTCCGCGGCGCAGGTCAGGCCGTTGATGGTGAGCAGGCCCAGCGACGGCGGGCAGTCGATGAGCACGTAGTCGAACTGCTTGATGAGTTCATCCGTCTTGTTGCGGAGCAGGGTCTGCGCCAGGCCGGTCTTGATCTGCTCGCCGAGCTCGGACTCGATGCCCGCGAGGTTGGTGTCGGCGGGGAGGACGCCTAGGCGGTCGCAGCCGTCAACGATCTGTACAACCTCTGCAGCGCTGACATCGTTGTCGGTCAGCAGGTCGTAGATCGACAGGTCGAGTTCTTCGGGGTCGATGCCCAGTGACAGCGTGAGGTGCGCCTGCGGGTCCAGATCGATCATCAGGACGCGCAGGCCCGAGGCGGCGAGCGCGGCACCGAGGTTGACGGTCGTGGTGGTTTTGCCGACGCCGCCTTTCTGGTTGATCAGCGCGATGCGGCGTGTCTCGGGTGGCGCGGGCAGTTGGTCGAGGGCGGGGAGCGTCGGGGTGGCTGGCTCGGCGGATCCGGGTTCGGTGACATCGTCGGTTGACCCGGCCGCCGAAGCGGCCTCCGCCTGTTGCGCCGCTTCCGCCTGCTCGTTGCGTTGCTGCTCGACCCAGGCGGGCTCGGGCACCGCGTCCTCGTCCATCGGCTCACTCGGCTCGACCACGACCGGCTCGGTGGGCAAAGGCGCGTTGCCGTAAGGCCCAGTCTGGTCCGTGGCGGTTGTCTCGGCTTGCTCGGTTGTCTCGGTGGGTTGGTCCACGGGACGCCTCCATGCGTCTATATAGATGGGTCTTTCCTGGGCCCGAGTATAGCAACCCATCGACCGGCGAAACAGGTTCAACCGCCGGGCGGGTAAGATTTGCCCGCCGGTTCAGTCTCATCTGCGAAGGAAGGCCCCGTTATGACAACACCCGCTCGCTTTGTTCTTGTTGCCGTTCTCGTGCTCACGTTTGGCGGCCTGTCACCACAGACCAGTGCCGGCGAGGCCAAGCGGCCCAACATCATCTTCGCTTTCGCCGACGACTGGGGCCGGTATGCCAGTGCCTACCGCGAGGCCGATCGGCCGACGATTAACGACGTCTTCGAGACGCCGCACTTCGATCAGCTGGCCAGGCAGGGCGTCTTGTTCTGGGACGCCCACGTGAGTTCGCCCTCGTGCAGCCCATCGCGGACCGCGGTGCTGACCGGCCGACACTTCTTCCGCAACGGCAGCGGGGCGCAGCTACACAACCCCTGGTCGGGCGACCCGGAAGCCGACCCGGTCAAGAAGCTTGAGAGCTACCACACGCTCTTGGAAGACGCGGGCTATCACACCGGCGTCACCTACAAGACGCATGTGTCGATGCACCTGTTCGTCGATAAGGCGCACGTCTACAACAAGGCCGGCGGCCGGGTCAACGCCTTCTCACAGTTTGTTTCGCAAGCCGAGAACGACAAAGATATCGCCGGCCGAAAGCAGCAGCTCCTCGGCATGGTTCGCGGCAACATGCGCGACTTCCTTGCCGCCCGCGAAGACGGCCAGCCCTTCTGCTGGTACTTCAGCCCGACGAACCCGCACCGCACTTGGACGCAGGGCTCGGGCAAGAAGCTTTGGGGCATCGACCCCGACGACCTGAAGGGCAAGATGCCCGCCTTTGTGCCGGATGTGCATACGATCCGTGAGGACATGGCCGACTACCTCGGCGAGTGCAAAGCCTTCGACGAACAGATCGGCGTCGTCGTCGACGAGCTCAAAAAGCAGGGCCTCTACGAGAACACCATTCTCGTCATCTCCGGCGACCACGGCGCACCGGGTTTCCCCCGTGGCAAGACCAGCCTGATCAACTTCGGCAGCCAGGTCCCGCTGCTCATCCACTGGCCCGACGGCGTCGCCAAGCCCGGCCGACGCATCGACAACCCAACCTCAACCGTCGACCTCGCGCCGACCTTCCTCGAAATCGCGGGCCTGCCCGTGCACGAACAGATGGATGGCAACTCGCTGCTGCCGATCTTGAAGGATGGTGAAGCGACAGGCATCTCTGAATTGGGTAACCAGTTCGTCATCACCGGCCGAGAACGGCACAAGGTCGAGGCCCGCGCGGGCCACCTGCCTTACCCCTCCCGCGCGATCCGAACCAAGGGCTTTCTGTACATCAGGAACTTCAAGCCCGACCGCTGGCCGCAGTTCGACCCGCCGATGAAAAACGGCTTGCGGACACAAGGCGACTTCGATGGCGGCCGGACCAAAGCGTGGTACGCCGAGAATCAAGACAACCCGCAATACAAGGCCGCCATGGATCTGGCCTGGGGCTTACGTCCGGCCGAGGAACTCTACGACCTGAACAAAGATGTCGATCAGATGACGAACCTCGCGGACGACCCCGAATACGCCGAGGTGAAGGCGGAGCTTGCGGGCAAGCTGATGGATGTGCTCGTCGCTGGCGAAGACCCACGCATCGTCGGCGAGGGCGACGCGTTTGATAAACCTCCCTATTGGAAGAAGAACCGTTGATGATTGGGAAGTACTTGAATCGCTCTGCCTTGGTGCTTGTGTTGGCGGTTTCGGCGACCTTGCTGGCCGGGTGCAAGCCAGTGCCATCGGGCCCGCAGTTCATGGACCCCGTCCCGCCTTCGTCCAGCACGACGATTCCGGAGAAGATCCACGACAACTACTGGCACAGCCAGTTCCAGCGCGTCAACAAAGAGGTCGCCGCCGCCAAGGGCTCACAGGTCGTCTTCTTCGGCGATTCGATTACGAAGGGCTGGTCGCTGCTGAGCGCGAAGGGCAAGCCCGTTTGGGAAGAGCGATTCGCCAAGTACAACCCGATCAACATGGGTAACTCCGGCGACATCACGCCGGTCATGCTCTACCGCGTCAACCACGGCAACCTCGACTTCCCCAACGGTCAAGTGCCCCGCGTTGCTGTGCTGCTCTGCGGCACGAACAACTACGTCGTCAAGCAGAGCGACGGCGGAAAGGTGAAGTGGGGCCTCGGGATCGACACGCCACCAAGCGAGGTCGCCGACGGCGTCCGCGCCGTCGCACAGGCCTTCCGAACCAAGCTGCCCGGCACGCGCGTCATCGTCCTCGGCATCCTGCCTGTGAAGCAAAAAGTGAAGTGGGCCAAGTGTCAGGAGACCAACCGTATCCTCGCGGGCTACGCCTACCCCGGGGACGAAGTCGTTTTTCTTGATCTGCAGGACGAGTTTGCCGATGTGGACGGCAAGCTCAAGCCGGGCTTGTTTACCGATGGCACGCACCTGACGACCCAGGGCTACCGTGTCCTGGCCGACGCGATCGGGCCGGTCATCGAGCGGTTGATTCAAGCCCGTCCGGTTCGGTCGGAGTAGACGCTTTGATCGGGAGTGCAATGTGCATCCGTAGTACGCGGTGATGATCTTACGCTACGAGCTGATCAGCGACTTGTCCGAGCCCGTATTTCGAGTTGTGCCTTGGCCGCCTGGAGCGCTTCGATCTCGCCCTCTATTTCTTGGATTCGATTGTCGGCTTCCTTCACCTGCGGGTGGTCGTGGGTGTGCTGATGAAGCAGCTGGTCGCGCATCGTGGTTAATTCGGCCTTCCTAAGCATGAGCTGCTCGATCTGCAACATCACACGCCGCATATCGAGTTCCAGCTCGACCCGCTGCTCTATGCGTGCTTGTTCCAGCATCGCCTGCTCGTGTTGATGCATTTTCTGGATCTTGGCTCGACGATTGACGTGCTCTCCGATTTGATCAAGCAGTCGCGACGCTTCATCATGCGCTGAGTCGGTTGCGGTAATGATGATGAACTCCTCGAATGGCTGGACGCGGATCGCCAGTTCGCCGTGCTTGTTGACGGTCGCGACGGTCTCCTCAACGGCCTCGGCGAGCGAGTTGGTGCGCTGGTACAGGTTGTTTTTATCGTGTTCTGCCCGGAGGATCTCGGTGCAGTCGACGACTCGGATCGAAAGATCGAGTTTGGGTTTCTCTACGATCACGCGGTCAGGTGAAGAAAAGCCGCCTGGCACCCCAACGCCTGTCGCCCCAAAATCGGTGGTTTCCGGTCCGGCGTCGAATCCGGCACCGAATGCATCACCTGCTACTTTAGATGATTCGCCCTGCGCGATTGCGCCAGGCTGGTTGGGTTGGCCGTCCTTGTTGGACGGTGTGAACAGCATGACGGCAAAGGTTACTGCGGCGCAGGCGATGAGTGTTCCAAAAGTCGTTTGCATGAGGTGTCTCCTGGCTTGGGTTCGGGTGGGATCGGTCTTGGTCAGGTCTTTAGCGAGTGCGCTGGCGTCACCGAACTCGGCGAGCGCGGCTTCGATAGCTTGCTCACGCTCGATACCTTGCAGCGTGAGTTCGCGCAGGCGGTTCTCCATGTGGTCACGCAGCTCTGCAGCGATCGCATCGCGTTGTTCGTCGCTGAGGCGCAGCGTCTTCGCCAGCAGGGTCAGGTAGAGTTCGAACTCGTCTTCGGGCATGGGCCTGGCCTTGGGTTAGTCAGCCATGGGTGGCGATCCGGCGGATGGCGGGGAGGACCAGCCCCTGCAGCCGGGCGATATAGGCTTGCCAGTCGGCGGCAGATTTGCAGAGCTTTTTCTCACCGGCTGGCGTGAGTTCGTACCACTTCCGCTCGCGGGCACTGGACTTGTCCCAGGTCGCGAGGATCAGGCCCTCGGATTCCAGCCGGTGCAGCAGCGGATAGAGCGATCCGGCCTGGATCTTTTGCCCAGAGTGCAGGTGCAACTGTTTCTGAATGGCGTAGCCGTACTGTGAGCCGTCGGCTAGGACCGAGAGGACCATGACGTCCAGCGAGCCACGGAACAGGTCTCGGTGCGATTTGTTGGCGGGGGTTGCCATATCGGAATAAAATATATCAAAAAAAAATATATTTTCAAGCGATATATATGGCTTGCAACAGTTTTCTTCGCCACTACACTCCATGCCCCAGCTATCGCCCAAGCCCTAAACCTCTAACCCCGGACTCCATCCCTATGGCCAACGGCACCATCTCACAAGTCATCGGCTCGACCTTTGACGCCCAGTTCCCCGAGGATAACCTCCCGGAAATCTACAACGCGGTCGAAGTCAACTACAAAGTCGGCGAAGAATCCATCAACCTCTTCGGCGAGGTCCAGCAGCACCTCGGCGGCGGACAGGTCCGTGCGGTCGCGCTCGGCTCGACCGATGGCCTGACCCGTGGCGAAACCGTCATCGACACCGGCGCCCCCGTCTCCGTCCCAGTTGGCGAGGAAGTCCTAGGCCGTGTTTTCAACCTGCTGGGCAACCCCATCGATGAGAAGGGCGATGTCAAGACCGAAGCCCGCATGCCCATCCACCGCAAGCCCCCGGCCTTCGCGCAGCTCTCGCCGAAGACCGAAATCCTTGAGACCGGTATTAAGGTTGTCGACCTGCTCTGCCCGTTTGTTCGTGGCGGCAAGATCGGCCTGTTCGGCGGGGCGGGCGTCGGCAAGACCGTCATCATCCAGGAGATGATCGCCCGTGTCGCGAAGAACTTCGGCGGCTACTCCGTCTTCTGCGGCGTCGGCGAACGGACCCGTGAAGGCAACGACCTCTGGGGCGAGATGGCCGAGTCGGAATACACCGATGCGGACGGCAACACCGCGTACGTCCTCGACAAGGTCGCGATGGTCTTTGGCCAGATGAACGAACCGCCCGGTGCTCGTCTGCGTGTCGCGCTGTCGGGCCTGACCATGGCCGAGAACTTCCGCGACGAGTCGGGTAAGGAGACGCTGATCTTCGTCGACAACGTCTTCCGCTTCACCCAGGCCGGTTCGGAAGTCTCCGCGCTGCTCGGCCGGATGCCCTCGGCGGTCGGTTACCAGCCGACGCTGTCCACCGAGATGGGCGAGCTGCAGGAGCGCATTACCTCGACCGAGAAGGGCGCGATTACGTCCGTTCAGGCGATCTACGTCCCGGCGGACGACCTGACCGACCCCGCGCCTGCGACGGCGTTTAGCCACCTCGACGCGTTCGTTGTCCTCGCCCGTGGGATCGCCGAGAAGGGCATCTTCCCCGCGATCGATCCGCTGGCCTCGACCTCGACGATCCTCGACCCGGCGGTCCTCGGCGAGCGGCACTACGCCTGTGCCCGGCAGGTTCAGTCGATCCTCCAGCGGTACAAATCGCTGCAGGACATCATCGCGATCCTCGGCGTCGACGAGCTGGCTGAGGAAGACAAGCAGATCGTCAGCCGCGCCCGCAAGATCGAACGCTTCTTGAGCCAGCCGTTCCACGTCGCGGAGGTCTTCACCGGCTTCCCGGGCGTCGACTCGACGCTGGAAGAGACGATCGATTCGTTCGAGCGGCTCTGTGCCGGCGAAGGTGATGATCTGCCTGAGTCCGCGTTCATGTACGTGGGTACGCTCGACGACGCACGCAAGAAGGCCGAGAAGATGGCTGCCGACGCCTGACGCGGCAAACAACAGCCCGATTGAATTCAGAGCCTGCGGAATAAGCCCCGCAGGCTTTTTCAATGGCATGACAGGATGTCAAAATAGGGTGTTTATATTGTCGTAACTTAGAGCAACTGGCTTCATTTTTCTCCCCACCCGCATGAGATGAAGTAGTTGCGGCACTCGTTGGCCTGCACTGCTCGCAAGGCGTCGGCTACCGCGTCGCTCAACGCGTCGAACGTATTCGCCTCTACGCGGCGCAGCCA
>JAHQVV010000062.1 GCA_019634195.1 Phycisphaeraceae bacterium
CTCAGTCAACGTGTCATGCACTATGAAGCGCCGCGGCTTGCCGCGTCATGCGCTAGTTACCCGCCGCTTCATTCATTCGTATATCAAGAAGTTTGTCTAATGCTGCGGCTTCTGCTTTGTAGGACTCGTTACCCCAAACGCTCTTGTTTTCAGCTCGATCGGTTTGATGATCAAACAGCATGTGCCCGGTGATGTTGCCATTTCGATCGGCATAACGCGTGTAGGCAAACTGATCGGTGATCACGGTGTCGCCGTTGCCGCGGCGCGTGAGGATCGATGAGCGGAAGGGCTGGTCAGGTACTGCAAACAATTTCTGGAAGCTTCGGCCTTGCACCGACTCGGGTGTGTCCAGGCCCGCGAGGTCGGCTAGGGTTGGAAAGATGTCAACGGATTCGACCATCGCGTTTGTCTTGGTGCCGACGGATGCTTTTAGTTTCATCGAATCCGGCAGACGGATGATCAGCGGGATGCGGGTCGAGTGGTCCATCGTGTTGTGCTTGCCCCAGAAGTCGTGCTCGCCGAGGTGAAAGCCGTGGTCGCCCCAGACGACGACGATGGTGTTATCGGTGAGGCCGAGTTTGTCGAGTTCGTCGAGAACATCGCCGACGAGGGAGTCGATGTAGCTGACGCAGGCTAGGTAGCCGTGCTTCATCGTGCGGTGCCACTGGTCCGAGCCGACCTTGAGATCGCCGAGGTAGTAG
Organism: Phycisphaeraceae bacterium; assembly: GCA_019634195.1. Lineage (GTDB taxonomy): Bacteria > Planctomycetota > Phycisphaerae > Phycisphaerales > Phycisphaeraceae > JAHQVV01. Next base: position 702 of record JAHQVV010000062.1, read on the forward strand.
GACGCGTATTCGGTGCTGCCACGCAGTTCTGATTTCGGCGCACCCTTGGGGAAGTAGCGGTTCTCGGCCAGGGCGAGCTTGTCTTCGTCATACAGGTCCCAGTATTTCTTAGGCGCATAAAAGGGCAGGTGCGGTTTGACGAAGCCGCAGGTCAGGAAGAACGGCTTGTCGGCTTGTTTGAGTCGGCGGAGGTCGCTGATGACTTTCTCCGCGAGCTTGCCGTCGCCGTAGGCGTTGTCGGGCACGTCGGCGCTTTCAACGATGTAACCCCGGCCGCGCTCGCTGCGCTTGGCGTTGGTCTCGGGCAGTTGCGCGTGGATGCCGCGTTCCTTGCCGCCGGTCGGTTTCCATGCGGGTTCGGACCAGCTTCGGTCCTCGGTGTCGTCGGGGTGGTGGAAGATCTTGCCGTTGGAGAGCGTGGTGTACCCGGCTTCTTTGAAGGCCTGTGGCAAGGTCTTAACACCCGGCGCGTCTTTCTCGAGGTAGGTCTTGTAGCTGGTGAAACGCTTGCGGTGCAGCGGGTAGAGCCCGGAGAGCATGCTCGCTCGTGACGCCCCGCACACCGCGAAGTTGCAATAAGCACGCTCGAAGAGCAGGCCCTCGTTGGCGAGCGCATCAAGGTTCGGCGTGATCGCGACGGGCGAGCCGTAGCAGCCGAGCTCCGGTCGAAGATCATCGATCGCGATGAACAGGATGTTGGGCTTCTGGTCTGCAACGGCAGGCAAGCAAGCCAACGCAAGGATGGCAGCAAGGGCAAGTAAGTTCTTCATACAGTTAGCCTCCCGGCAGCCCGCGGATATCCACGATGTCGGTCTTCATCGTGTCCAGGTCCAGCACCGCGACGGTGCATCGGTCATTGACCCAGCCGCAGCACTCGCCGGGGTTGAGCAGGAGCTGCTTGCCGCTGAGGTTGGTCGGCATGTCTTTGAGCACGCTGCTGGGCTCGTGGTTGTGCCCGGTGATGACGACGTCGGCGCCGATGATGTCTGCGGGCTGGAGCCAGTCGATGAAGTGGTGCATGACGACGATGCGCGAGCTGCCCGAGGCGGTGGGGAGCTCGAGGCGCAAGGGGCCGTCGACGAGTTGGGGGAGGGCTTGTTTGAGGCCGGCGCGTTCGCCGTCGTTGTTGCCGAAGATGCAGAAGACGGGTGTGTCGCCAACGAGTTCGGGGTCGGCCAGGAGCTTGGCGGCGAACGGGGCGACGTAGTCCCCGGCGTGGAGGATCGCGCCGACCTGGAGGCGTTTGAACATGGCTAGGGCCTGCCGGAAGGTGGGCAGGCGGTCGTGTGTGTCGCTGATGACGCCGATTTTCATAGGCGAATCATAAGGATTTTGTGTGCAATCCGCTTCCCGGCCGGGCGGATGGCGCGTATACTTAGGTGTTTCCTGTGTTTAAGCGTTTCTGGGACTTGCCATGCCGCTATCGATGACCCACCGCGTTTCGTTTGCCCTGCCGATCCTGTTTTACCTGCTCGCGTTGGTGGCGTTCTGGCTGTATCTGCCGACGGATGATGTGCCGTTGTTGGTTGTTGCGCTGCTAGCCGGGGGGCTGGGGATCGGTAGCGCGGTTGCGTTGGTGCTGCACCACCGCGTCGAGATCAAGCCTGTATCCTCTCGGGCATGACAGACCGTCTCGAACAACTACAGAAGCTGCACGCGGCGGATCCGAACGACGCGGACCTGCCGTACATGATCGCTTTGGACTACGCCAAGGCGGGGGATACCGCCTTAGCGCTCGAGTGGCTCGATAAGACGATCGCGCTCAACGCGCACTACCACTACGCGTACTTCCAGAAGGCGAAGCTGCTGGACGAGGACGGCGAGGGGGCCGATGCGCTGGCTGTGCTGGGGGACGGCATTAAGATGGCGACCGAGGCGGGCGACGCCAAGGCGCTCGGCGAACTTCAAGAACTCCGCACGATGATACAGGACTAATATCATGCCTGACGATCAATCCCCCAAACCCAAGACCCACTTCGGCGACTCCAACGAAGTCGACCCGACGCCCGGCTGGATCCCGTTCGTCTTCGTCATCGGGATCGCGATCGTGTTCCTGATCGGGTTCGTGGCGGTGGCGTTGTTTGTGAGGTGAATGGGGTTGGCGTTTAGCGATGACGCGCAGCGTCCCTTGCGAATCGTGACAGATGGTTTGCATGGGACGCTTCGCCGTTCTGACTCAGCCTTGGTTGGTAAACACCGTCAGCGCAGCGTCCCACTTGCCTTGGGCTTTGAGCAGGTGCTCGATGGCTTCACGGACGGCACCGTGGCCGCCGGGCTTGGTGGTGATGAAGGATGCGGCGTGCTTGACTTCGTCGACCGCGTCGCCGACCGCGATCTTGTAGCCGGCCACGGCGAAGGCGGGCAGGTCCGGCAGGTCGTCGCCGACCATCGCGGTCAGGCGGATCGGGATGCCGGTCGTCTCGCACAGCGCGTTGATGTCGCCGCCCTTGTTCTTGCTGCCCTGGATCACGTGCTCGATGCCTAGTTCATTGGCGCGGTGCTGCACGACGTGGCTGGTTTTGCCGGTGAGGATGGCGACCTGGATGCCGAAGCGCTGGGCCAGCTTGATGCCCAGGCCGTCCTTGACATTGAATTTTTTACTGGGCTTGCCCTTGTCATCGACGTAGAGCCCGCCGTCGGTAAGGACGCCGTCGACGTCGAGGACGAGGAGTTGGATTTCAATATCTGCCATATCAGCCTTCGATGACTTTGAGTGCCGCGAGGTCTTGGACGTCAATGATGCCGATCGGTCGGCCTATGCTGTCGACGACTGGGATCTCGTCGAAGCGTTTTTCACGGACGATGTGCACCGCGTCACGCACGAGTGATTCGTTGTTCAATGTGGTTGGGCTCTTAGTCATCACCGAGTCGATGATGCCGGTCCAAACTTCAGGGCCGGTATTGATCAGCGCGCTGCGGAGGTCGCCATCCGTCACGATGCCTGCGAGCTTGCCGGCGGGGTCTACCACCAGTAGCGCACCGGCTCGGCGTAGGCCGCTGTCGCTGGCGGATTGCTCGGCGGTTTTGTACGCGTCTTGCATCGTCGTGTCTAGCGCGATGAGGGGCATGTTCGCGTCCTCACCGACGCACTTGAAGCGCATGGCTTGGGTGACGGGCATGAGCTGTTTGCCCAGGCCCCCGGAGGGGTGGGCCTTGTGGAAGTCGTCGGCGGTGAAGTTGCGCTGCTGCATGACGGTCAGCGCGATCGCGTCGCCCAGCGCGAGCATGGCCGTGGTGCTGGCGGAGGGCGCGAGGTTGTGCGGGCAGGCCTCGGTGATGTCGCCGATGGCCAGCGTCACATCCGCGAGCCGGCCCAGTTCGCTGCCCGGCCGGCCGACGATGGCGAGGGTGGGGATGTTGTCCTGCTTGAGGAGCATCGCGAGGGTGAGGACCTCCTCGGTGCCGCCCCCGTTGGAGAGCATGAGCACGGCGTCGCCCTGGCGGACCTTGCCGATGTCGCCGTGCAGGGCCTCGACGGGGTGCAGGACGTGGCTGGGCGTGCCGGTGGAGGCGAAAGTGGCGGAGAGCTTGGCGCCGATGAGCCCGCTCTTGCCGAGCCCGGAGACGACGAGTGAGCCCTGGAGCCCGGCGATCAGCCCGACGGCCTTCTCAAACGACGCGTCCAGTTGGATCGCACCGATTGCGTTCGCCTCCGCATCCAGAACGCTCTGCGCGAATGTGATGGGGGTCTGGGGTCTGGGGTTTGGGGTCTGAGAATCAAGCATTATTGTTGGCCGTTATGATAACCCCCAGACTCATGGATGATCACGCAACGCAATCCGATTCGGCGGTCAAGGACAGCAAACCCAGCCCCCAGACCCCGGACCCCAGACCCCACCACGACTACCGCGTCCGCCTCGACGCCTACGCCGGGCCGCTGGACCTGCTGCTGTACCTGGTCAAGCGACACGAGATCGACCTGCACGACATCCCCGTCGCGACGCTGACCGAGCAGTACCTGCACCACCTGGAGGTGATCAAGTCGATCGACGTCGAGTCGGCCGGCGAGTTTCTGGTCATGGCGGCGACGCTGGTGGAGATCAAGTCGCGGATGATCATCCCGCAGTCGCTGCGCGAGGATGGCGACGAGCAATCCGACCCGACGCAGGACATCGAGGAGACGACCGACCCGCGCTACGAGTTGGTGCAGCAGCTCCTGGCGTACAAGGCGTTCAAGGACGCGGCTTACGCGCTGGATGACCGGGCCCATCAGTGGGAGCACCGCTTCCCGGTCCACGTCAAGACGGGACAGAAGCCTGTTGAAGACGAGCAGCCCGAAGAGGTCACGATCGATCTGGAGGACGTGAACGTCTACGACCTATGCGAGGCATTCGGGCGCATCCTCGAAACGGTCGGGCACCTGGGCGATCACGCGGTCACATACGACGACACGCCGATCTCGATGCACGCGGAAGACATCCACGATCGGCTGAAGACCGATGCGCCGACGGGTGGGCTGACGCTGAAAGAAATCTTCGAGGGCCGGAGCAACAAGTCTGAGATGATCGGCCTGTTTCTCGCCACGCTCGAGCTGGTTCGGCAGCGACTTGTCGTTGTCGTGCAAGACGAGGCGATCAAGGCCCCTGCCCCCGGCGCGAATATCCGCCTGGTCTTGGTGCCGGAGGAAGAGCGCCAGCCGATCAACGACGACGAAACGCGCGACGATGGCGACGGGGCGCAGTACGAGTGGCCGGACGCAGAGAGCAAGCTGCGGTTTGAGCGGCGTGAGCGTTTGCGTGCGACCCTGGCGGCGAAGGCCGAGGCGGAAGCCCGTGGCGAAGAATTTGATATCAAGGCCTACAAGAAGCAATTGGCCGAGCAGCGGGGCGGCGAGGTCGACGACCTGGACGAGGAAGAGCTGGCGATTGAGGCGGACGACGAGGACTATCTGTCGTTGGCCGATGGCGACAATTGATCGTCTGGGGCTGGCGCTTCGTATGGTGTTGGCGTGTATTGAATCGGCACCTCATCGAGTTTGTTGAGTACGTCGACACGGTGGTTCTCAAACTTCAGGCTGCTGAGGTGGCCTAGGATCGCGTTTCGGCCGGCATTGTTCATGGCGGGGTTCGTGATCAGTGCGATGAATACCGTGTGACGGTGGTTCTCAAAAGAGAGCGAGTTGGCGGCGGTTTGGATGAGGCAAGCCTGTGCGTCGGAACTGAGGTGGTCGCGTTTCGCGATCCGCATCAGGCGTTCGTGACGGTGATTTTCGAAACTGAGCGATTTGATCGCACGGATATCCCGGATCGTGGGGTCCTGATCGTCGTAGACCACGACCGGCGGCAGGGGTTCTTCGTGTTTGTGGCCGTACTCGCGGTGGATCTTGATACTGCAGCCGGTGAGCAGCAGCAAGGCGAGCAGGGCGGGGATGATTCGACTGTTGGACATGGTGCCTCCCGGTAGATTTTTCCTGCATGAAAGACGTCAGGATCGGTGCGGAGCATACAGTTGCTGTGACAGGATGAGTTATCAGTCTACAATCTCGAGCCATCCTTGTAATACAGCAGAGGAAAGCTTATGACCGCGACTGACACGATGACCGCAACCGACCTGGCTCAGAACCCGTTGATGCAGCGTGAGGGCTTGCCAGTATTTGATGCGATCTCGCCGGAGCACGTGCTGCCGGGCGTGGAGGCGAGCCTGGCGGAGGTGGGCGAGGCGTTTGATGCGTTGGAAGCGGGGGCGGAGCCGACGTGGGACGGGTTGCTGTTGCCGATGGAGGCCATCGGCCGGGTGTTCGAGTACTGCTGGGGGCCGGTGGGCCACCTGATGGCGGTGAAGAACTCGGACGAACTGCGCAACGCGTACATGGCGGCGCAGCCGATGGTTGTGCAGCTCGGCCTGCGGATGAGCCAGAGCAGGCCGGTGTACGACGCGCTGGTCGCGCTGCGGGATGGCGACGAGTGGGCCAAGCTCGACCTGGCGCAGCAGCGGATCGTTGAATCGAAGGTCCGGGATATGAAGCTGTCGGGTGTCGCGCTGGAGGGCGAAGAAAAGAAGCGGTACCTCGAGATCGCCGAGCGTCTGTCGGCCCTGTCAACCGAGTTCTCCAACCACGTGCTGGACGCGACCAAGGCGTTCGAGCTGATCATCACCGACCCGGCGGACACAGAAGGCTGGACCACGACGCTGCGCGCGATGGCGAGCGCGTCGTACAACGAGGCCAAGGAGCCTGAAGCGGCATCGACGCCCGAGTCGGGCCCGTGGCGGATCACGCTGGCCGGGCCGAGCTTTGTCGCGTTTATGCAGCACAGCCGCAACCGCGAGCAGCGGGAGCAGGTGTACCGCGCGTTTATCAGTCGTGCGACAGGGGGTGATCTGGACAACGGGCCGTTGATCGTAGAGACGCTCAAGCTCCGCAAGGAGAAGGCCGCGCTGCTGGGCTACGACACGCACGCGGAAATCAGCCTGGCGACGAAGATGGCCGGCACGGTGGACCGGGTGCAGCAGATGTTCGATGAACTGACCGCGGCATCGAAGCCGGGGATGGACAAGGACCTGCAAGAGCTGCGCAGCTTTGCGAAGGAGCAGGGCGAAGACAGCGAGCTGATGCACTGGGACCTGTCGTTCTGGGCCGAGCGGATGCGGGAGCAGAAGTTTGATTACACGGATGAGGAGATCCGGCCGTACTTCCCGCTGCCGCGCGTGATGGACGGGCTGTTCGGGATCTGCAAGAAGCTGTTCGGCGTGACGTTTGAGCGGGACGACGACGCGGCGCCGCGCTGGCACGCGGACGTGTCGTTCTACAACGTCATCAACGGGCAGGGCAGCGCGATCGCGTCGTTCTACTTCGATCCTTACTCGCGGCCGGCGGACAAGCGAGGCGGGGCGTGGGTCAACGGCTGCCTGAGTCGGCGGGTTGTGGAAGGCGAGGTGATCAACCCGGTGTACCATGTGATCTGCAACGGCACGAACCCGACCGCGGATAAGCCCTCTCTGATGAGCTTTGATGAGGTGATCACCCTGTTCCACGAGTTTGGTCACGCGCTGCAGGGCATGCTGACGGAGATCGACTACGCCGACGCCGCGGGCCTCAGCGGTATCGAGTGGGACGCGGTGGAGATCTGCAGCCAGTTCATGGAGAACTGGTGCTACGACAAGCCGACACTGACGGGGATGACCGAGCATGTCGAGACGGGCGAGGCGTTGCCGGGCGAGTTGTTCGACAAGCTGGTCAAGGCGCGGACGTACCGCGCGGGGTCAAACCTGATGCGGCAGCTGTGCCTGGGGGTGACAGACATGACGCTGCACACGACGTTCGACCCCGAGGGCGATCAGTCCTACATCGACGCGTACCGCGGGGTGGCGAAGGACTACACGCCGCTGCCGCCGCTGGACGAGGACAACTTCCTCTGCGCGTTCAGCCACATCTTCGCCGGCGGCTATTCGGCGGGCTACTACAGCTACAAGTGGTCGGAGGTCTTGAGCGCGGACTGCTTCGGCGCGTTCGAGGAGGCCGCGCTGGACGACGCGGGCAAGGTCGTCGAGTTGGGCCAGCGGTTCCGAGACACGTTCCTCAAGCGTGGCGGTGGCGAGCACCCGATGGACGTGTTCAAGGCTTTCCGCGGCCGCGAGCCCTCGACCGAGGCGCTGCTTCGGCATAACGGGCTGGCGCCATAAGCAATACGAGTTCACAATTCGCTGAGGCGATTGCTGCTGAACGTTTTCTGGCCCTGCCTTGAGCAACAGCAGGGACTTGATCGCCAGCGCGACGGCGACCTCCACCAGGATCGCGAAGATTCAGCATCTCCACGCCGCTGATCAACAAGAACCCCACCAAGCCGCCTGCTGTCTACGCTGTCGGGTTGACTCGCCGCCCCGCAGTCCGGCGTGTTCGCGCTCAAGCCCCCGCCGCATTGTTTGCATCGGAACATCGCGCCGTCATCTTATCCCTGGCCGGGAGCGGGCGGAGGTTGGCCGGTGGTACTGGTCGTAGCGGTTGTGCCGATTCCTGTTTTGACCGTTTCATTTTTATTGGCTTAACAGATGAGCCGCGATTCATGTGTTGGCAGTCCGTGCCGATAACTGTTTTGAACCTTTTAGGAGTAATGCTATGCTCAACGCGACATTGATCTATACCAGCAAGGCTACGACACCCGTGACGATGGAATCGCTGAAGCAGATGGCCCATCAGGCCGCGCTCAACAACGCGCAGCAGAGCATCACCGGGTTGCTGTTGTACGGCTCAGGGCACTACCTGCAAGTCCTTGAAGGCAACCCCACCTCGTTGAAACGGCTCTATGACCGGATCAGCAAGGATACCCGTCATATGAGTTGCGATGTGCTCTACGAGCATAAGCGGGTGGTCAAGCTTTTCCCGAAATGGAACATGGGCCAGCTCAACCTCGAGTCACCGGGGCTTAACGCGATGAGCCAATGGGAACTGATCAGCAGCACGCTGTCCCAGGCCGGTGCGGTGGACTGGAAAGATACCGACCCTGTCATCGGCTGGGTCCGCGAATTCATGGAGCATAACGGCAGCCCGGCTGCCGCGGCCGCCATGGCCTAGCGGGTTGTCGTGTGGTTGTGTCGTGTCAGGGCAGGACGTATTGGATCACGATCGCTGCGACGATCCCGACAAGGATCGCGATGATCAGCAGCTCGCCGATCGCTCCGGCCGTGATAAGCCCGAGTAGTTTCCAGCTGCATTGATCGTCTGGCTGACGGTTCGCCGCCCCGCAATCCGGGCAGGCCTTGGGCGTGTTCGCGCTGAAGCCCCGGCCGCATTGTTTGCATTTGAACATCGCGGCGTCATCTTATCCCCGCTGATTTGGCCGATGGGCCGGACTCGGCTACACTCGCAAAAATTTTGGTTTTTTTCCCGTGTGGTAGCTGCGCAGTACGGATAAAAACGCCCCTGGAATCCCCCACAGGCTCACTAAACGCCCCTAAAGCAACCCCACGATGCCAAAACGCACCGACATCAAGACCATCCTCATCATCGGCGCCGGCCCGATCGTCATCGGCCAGGGCTGCGAGTTCGACTACTCGGGCACCCAGGCCTGCAAGGCCCTCAAGGAAGAGGGCTACAGCGTCGTGCTGGTTAACTCGAACCCCGCGACGATCATGACCGACCCGGAGTTCTCCGATCGGACCTACATCGAGCCGATCACCCCCGAGGCGGTCGACAAGATCATCGCCAAAGAGAAGGGCGGACCATTCCATATCGACGCGCTGCTGCCTACGCTGGGCGGGCAGACCGCGCTGAACTGCGCGTGCAAGCTCGAAGAAGAAGGCATCCTCGAAAAGCACGGCGTCGAGATGATCGGCGCGACGCGCGAAGCGATTTATAAGGCCGAAGACCGCGAGTTGTTCAAGGTCTGCATGGAATCGATCGGCTTGAAGAGCCCGGAGTCCAAGACCGCGACGACGATGGACGAAGCGCGAGCGATCGTCGACGAGGTCGGCCTGCCCGCGATTGTCCGCCCGGCTTTCACCCTCGGCGGGACCGGCGGCGGCATCGCCTACAACATGGAGGAGTTCGAGGACATCGCCAAACGCGGTATCGACGCGTCGATGACCAATCAGGTCTTGATCGACAAGTCGTTGCTTGGCTGGAAAGAGTACGAGATGGAGGTGATGCGCGACAAGAACGACAACGCGGTCATCATCTGCGCGATCGAGAACTTCGACGCCATGGGCGTGCACACCGGCGACTCGATCACCGTCGCC
>JAHQVV010000063.1 GCA_019634195.1 Phycisphaeraceae bacterium
CCGGTGCAGCGGTCGCGGAGGTGGGTGTGCGGCTGGCGGTGGGCGTCGTAGCGGGCGCTGCCGTTGGAGCCGGCGTCGGGGAGCTTGATGATCAGCCCCGCGTCGTTGAACGCTTCGAGCGTGTTGTAGACGGTGGCCAGTGAGACCCCGGGCAGGCTGTCCTGGACCTGCCGATACAGCTCGTCGGCGGTGGGGTGGCAGCGGGTCTGCGTCAACGCGCTATAGATGGCCTTCCGCTGCTTGGTGCAGCGGAGGTCGTGCTTGGCGAACAACTCGGCAGAATGGTTATCGCATTCACAGGGCATCATTGAGAAATTATATCGGCCCGATTTGGATGTTTCCATAGGACTTGTGGAATTGCGAGCGGGTTTCCGCAGGGAATCGGGACTAGGGGCCAGGCAATGATGTTTTTCTCAAGCCTAGTCCCGGTTCCCGATTCCCTAGTCCCTGTCACCCCCGCTACACTATGCCGCTCATGGCGAGCAAAAAACGCACAACGAACAGCGGCCCCTCGCCGATGACCTACGCCCAGTCCGGCGTCGATATCGAGGCGGGCGACGCCGTGGTCGGGCTGATCAAGCACCACATGCGGCGGACCTACGGCCCGCGCGTCCTGGGCCAGCACGGCGCCTTCGCGGGTTGCTTCCGGCTGGACTTCAACGAGAAGCTCTTCCAACGCAACTACAAGGACCCGGTCCTGGTCGCCTGCACTGATGGCGTGGGCACGAAGGTCCTGCTCGCGGTTCAGACGGGCATCCTCGACAAGATCGGCCAGGATTGTGTCGCGATGAACGTGAACGACATGATCGTTCAGGGGGCCGAGCCGCTGTTCTTCCTGGACTATGTCGCGGTGCACGAGGTGATCCCGCAGCAGACGGCCGACATCGTCAAAGGGGTGGCTGACGGCTGCTCGCTGGCGGGCTGTGCCTTGCTTGGTGGCGAGACCTCGGAGATGCGCGATGTCTATAAGAAGGGCGATTTCGACCTTGCGGGTTTCGCCGTCGGCGTTGTAGAACTCAAGAAAGTGATTGCCGGGCCCGAGCGTGTGGAGGCGGGGGACGTCGTCCTCGGCTTGGCAAGCAGCGGCGTGCACAGCAACGGCTACTCCCTCGTCCGTGCGATCATCAAGAGCAAACGCCTCAAGCTCGACAAGGCCTACGACGAGCTCGGCACCGGCCAGACGCTCGGCGAGGTCCTCCTTGAACCCACCCGCATCTACGTCAAGCCCATCATCGAGGTCCTGCACAAGTACAAGGTCAAGAAGCCCATCAGCGCTATGGCCCACATCACCGGCGGCGGCTTGCCCGGCAACCTCAACCGCTCCCTGCCCAGCGACCTGGACGCGAAGCTCAATAAGAAGAACTGGGGCATCCCACCGATCTTCCAGTTCTTGCAGGAGAGGGGCAACGTCTCGGACGCGGAGATGTACAAGGTCTTCAATATGGGCATCGGCTACACCCTGATCGTCCGCCCGCACTTCGCGGACGCGGTGCAGAAGCAGCTCAAGCGGGCCGGCGAAACCGTCTACCGCATGGGCGAGATCGTCAAGGGCTCGGGTAAGGTGCGGATGTAGCGTCTAGCGATTCGTCAGATAGGAATGTTGTCGATCGGCAGGATCATGGCTTCACAGCAGTCGCCTTGCATGCCCCCAAAGGTGACGTGGCGCTTGAACTCGCGTCCATCAACTTCGACATGCACCCACGCGTCGCATTTGGGTACGTTCAGAGGCTTATCGGATAGCACAAACGTGTCGCCGACTTGGGAAAGGCGAAACTTGCCATGTTCGCAACTCATCCATAGCGAGATATCCGCCGAGTAGCGCTCTGGAATATGTTCTAATGTGTTCATGAGTTTGGCTCATCCTAATGCCGAGCAGATTGCCCAGCAGTATCTTAGCAGCCGCGATGCAGAAGTGGTGGATCGTTGTGGCTACGGTAAAGAAGGCGTGGTGTTTAAGAGTTCGCGCGGGACGGCTGTAAAAGTACATTCGTCGCCTGACACCTTCAGGAATGAATATTTGGCGTATCGCCGTTTGGCGGAAACGAAGACGGAGGTGGTCCGTGGGTTTAGCGTGCCTAGGCCGATCAACGCGAATGGGGAGTTGCAAATTATCGAGATGGGAATTGTAGAACCGCCTTTTCTGCTTGATTTCGGAACGTCTTTGACGGATATTAAGCCTGATTTCACTGCTGAAGTTTGGGAGGACTGGTGGGGCCGGGTCCAGGAAAATTTCGAAGAGCATTTCGCTGAAGCTGAAGCAGTTTTCTATTACTTGCAGAGAAAGCTGAATATCTGGCATCTGGACCTGCGACCCTCGAATCTACGCTTTGCTGGAGAGTAGTTCGTCTGTAACGATTGCGCAATTCGGGGTCCATTCATTGTTGTTTTGGGGCAACATCCGTCCCAGCCTGATGGCTTGGCTTTGCGGGGCGTCACTTCCTTATCGGGCGGCAAATCGGCCTTTTTAACCCTGGAAACAAGGGTTTTTCTGGTCTAGTGCGATCCGTGTTCAGATTCGGCTCGACTTCCGGGCAGGCCGTGGTACAAATGAGCAGAGCCGCTAAGCCCCTTCGTGAAAGACTAACCGATGGACGAAAAAACCTTCCAGACCAAGCTCGCTAACCTCATGAACGAGATCAACACCCTGCCCGAGGGGGAGCGTAAGAAGCTGGCCAACCTGGCCGAGCAGACCCGCAACCGCCACGACAAGATGAAGAAGACCGTCGGCGAGCTGCAGGAGTCGCTGGACTACCTCCGTCTATCCATCAAGTACCTGGTTTTCGACCTGGAAGCGACCCGGCGCGAGAACCAGTACCTCCGCGACATGATCAACAAGCAGGACGCCAACGGCGGCCCATCGCAGGAAGACAGCGAAGACGACCAAGATGACAACCAACCGTTCTGACTGAGGCGTGACCCTGGGGTCACAAGACGCAGACCCGATCCAACGAGAAGCCCGCCTACCAAGGCGGGTTTTCTTATGCGCCGGGTCTAAAACGAGAATAGGTCTTTGCGAAACCACACAAATGGATTACGCTTAATCTTGCCATTTCTTTTCTCATCTCAGGAGGCATCTCATGCCTCGACGTGTGCGTGTTGGTTTTACATTGATCGAGTTGTTGGTGGTGATCTCCATCATCGCGCTGCTGATTGCGTTGCTGCTGCCCGCGCTGGGGTCCGCGCGTAAGCAGGCCCAGATCATGCAGAACGCGACCCACCAGCGTGGGCTGCACCAGGCGTTCGTCAACTTCGGTCATTCCAACGATGGCTTGTTTCCCGGCCTGGAAAAGATCAATGGGGAGACGAAGCTGATCCCCGGCTCAAGAAACGGCGAAGACACCAGTCCGTCCGGGCTCGGCGGGCAGTGGCCAGCCACGCGTCTTGCCCTGTTGATCGATCACGACTATGTCACGCCCGAGTACGTGATCAACCCGGCAGACCTCTTCTTCCGCGATCCATGGGCTTATGGCAGAGGCGGCCTGGACAAAGCGGGCACCAAGTTTGACTGGCGGAACTTTTCCTATGCCGTCGAGGAGTGGTACGGCGGGCTCGGCGGTATCAACGAGTTCAAGGTCGCGACGGCGAATATCGATCACATGGGGTCCGAAACACCCGTGCTGGGCGACCGCATCATTGTCGTGATCGATCAGGACTACAGCGACCCAACAAAGTACATCGGCGTCTTCTCGAGCCGGCCCGGCAACTTCAATATGGGCCTGGCCTGGAACGACGGGCACGCCACGCTGCTCAACACCCCGATCGTCGACACGCAATTCGGCCGCTACCGCAATGCGGACGACCACATCTACCAGCGGACGCACGAGGATGTCAGCGTCCAGAGCTCGCCCAAACCCCCGAGTAACAAGTCCGTTCACTCGAAGTTCGCCTACCGCACACCATCTAGCCACCAGACCGACCCGTCTGAGCGACAGGGCTATTAAAGAACAGCGTGCGATACAGCAATTCCCAGAAGGGACACCCTGTCTGCTGCGCGCCGCGATGACCGCTATCATGTCCTATCGCAGGCCCGGCACGGATGACCGCGGCCGCACCACCTAAATCCGCAGACGATCTCTACGATGAACGAAAACGCCCCGTTGACGCCGTATCAAGCCGCTATGCTCGGCCTGCAAGCCCACGCACAAGACGCCGCCGCGACCGGCGACCCGCGATACAACCCCGCGCGCCTTGCCCCGCCCATGGGGCGCTACCGGGAGATGACCATCGATGAGATGCTCCTGGATAACCGGGTGATCTTCCTGCTCGGCGAGATCAATACCGGCAGCGCCATGAACGTCGTCATGCGGCTCCTGCACCTTCAGAACTCCAAGCCCGGCCAGGACATCCACCTCTACATCAACTCGCCCGGCGGCAGTGTCGACGACACCCTCGCCATGATCGACACGATGAATCACATCAGCTCCGAGGTCTCGACCTACTGCATCGGCAAGGCGATGTCCGGCGGCGCGCTGACCCTTGCGGCCGGCGAAAAGGGCAAACGCTACTGCCTGCCCCACGCCAAGGTCATGATCCACCAGCCCTTCGGCGGGCTTTATGGCCAGGCGAGCGACGTCGAGATCCAGGCCGAGGAGATCCTCAAAACCAAGGACGAGCTCAACGAGATGCTCGCGGGCTTCTGTGGCCAAGAGGCCGCAAAGGTCGCCGCCGATTCGGAACGCGATCACTTCTTGAGCGCGAAAGAGGCGCTTGAGTACGGCTTGGTGGATGAGGTTTTGACGCCGCCGACGGGCGACGAATAAATCAACGCCCATGTCTGGTGATTGATCATTGGGACAGGCCATTTCCTCGCCAAGTGATTTTGATCAATCGCGATGTTGTCTCAACGCTGTGCGGTAGAGGCTGGAAATTAACTCTATTGCGGTATTCGCATCTTTCTCTGGCGTAATTATTGAAAGTTATTCAATGGGGTGCTATAGTTAATTATTCAGCTAGCTTTGCGCACTCGCGCTAATCCAACTTGAAGGAGACCAACGGATGAAAAAGTTGTTCACGTACACCCCGGGCCTTTTGGCTGCTGCGTTGTCTACGACGGTATTGGCCCCTGCAAGCGACGCGGCCACCGTTGCGCTTATTGATGGGTTTGACCCGTTCGCCGATCTTGCTGGTGTCACGGCAGGCATCGATTTTGATGATGATGCTAGTGGCGATCCTGGCAGCCAGTTCGAGACTCAAGCTGGTTTCACGGGCATCCCGAACTCCAACAGCAAGAGCTACAGCGTCGTCAACAACGGCATCACGTTTGATATCGATGTGACCAACGCCAACCTCGGCAACCAGAACCGCTACCGCGGCGCAGGTGCACTGGCGGGTGGTGGCCCTCTCATGGCCGACTTCGAGCAGTGGTACGGCGGAACCGACATTGTCTCGGCAACCCCCCCCGGCAACAATGTTGAAGCCGCGATTACACTCAGCGGCCTGATCGCCAACACACAGTACGAGGTGATGTTGTTCACGATGAACCTCGGCGCGGGGCAGACCACGCATACCTTCTATGATGGTGCTGACTCCTCTGCTCCATCGCTTGGAACTTTCCAGACAGCGGGCGGCACGGGTGATTATGCAGCCTGGAAACCCGGTGTCGTCGTTACCACGGATTCTGATGCGAATGGTGAAATCGTCCTTACGGTTCAGGCGACTGAATTCGTACGATTTCGTGACGAGAATGACGTCCCAACGCGTTATGAATCGCGTCTGACGATGGACGGTGTCGCCGTGACGCTCGTCCCCGAGCCCTCCTCGCTCGCGCTGCTCGGTCTCGGTGGTCTGCTGATCGTGCGTCGGCGACGCGGCTAAAGACCGGGATCACAACAGGATCTCAAATCAACCACGACTAGAAAGGCCGTGGTTTTCATGGCGCTGCGACGGCTTAATCCGACGCTCGCCGTTCCTGCCGCTCGGACCACCAGTACGCGAACGTGCCGAAGCCCGAGACGCTTGCGACGATCAGGGTGACGATGATCGCTCCCCATGGCTTCTCTGCTCGGATCGAGAGCACCCCGCCGCAGATCAGGATCATCAGCGTGAAGGAAGCGAGCGTGATCCACTTGATGTTCCGAATAAACGCCGGCTCCCTGGCCCGGGCGGCTCGATAGAGCGAGTGTTTGTCGTACGCCTCGCCGCACTCGGGGCACGTGCCCTGACTGGGCAGGCCGACCAGGTCGTAGTCGCAGTGGTGGCAAGACTCGTGCATCGCTAAAGCGTAGCCGCCTGCTAAGGGTTTGTCATTCAAATCACCTACAATGTGCTTTTGCAACAACAACCGAAAGCACGCCATGCCCGATACGCCAAAGCCCGTCGTCCTCATCGTCCGTGATGGCTGGGGCGAGAACCCCAACCCCGAGCACGACGCGTTCAACGCCGTGAAACTCGCCAAGACACCACGCACCGATGCGCTCATGGCCCAGTACCCCGCGACGCTCATCCACACCTCCGGTGAAGACGTCGGCCTGCCCGATGACACCATGGGCAACTCCGAGGTCGGCCACCAGAACATCGGCGCCGGCCGTGTCGTGGACCAGGAATCCGTGCGCATCACGAAGCAGGTCCGCACCGGCGAGATCAACAACAACCACGCGCTCTGCGACGCGATCGAGAACGCCAACGGCCACGGGCACAACGTCCACCTCTTAGGCATCGCCTCCGACGCTGGCGTGCACGGCCTGCTCACGCACCTCTACGGCTGCGTCAAGCTCTGTAAAGAGCGCGGCGTCCCGACCGACAAGATCCTGCTGCACCTCTTTACCGACGGCCGAGACACCGGGCCATTCACCGGCATGGGATTTATCGAGCAGATCGAAGCGCAACTCGCGGATATCGGCGCAGGCCGGATCGCGAGCATCTGCGGCCGGTACTGGGCGATGGATCGCGACAACCGGTGGGAACGCGTGCAGAAGGCATACAACATGCTGACCCGTTACCACGTCAATGACGGTGAAGGCATCCCTGTTTTTGAAACTGCCGCAGAAGCTATTCAGGACTATTACGATAACCCGACCAATGACTCGCAAAACGGCGATGAGTTCATAACGCCACGGATGATTAATTGCCGTGACGATCATCCGCTTGACTGGAACTGGAAGGATACTCGTATTGATGACGGCGACACCGTCATCTTCTATAACTACCGCGGCGACCGCCCGCGTGAGATCACCCGCGCGTTCATGCAGCCCGACTTTCAAGGCAACGTCCCACCCTCGCCCGATTCCGGCGAGAAGGGCTTTGACCGTGGCGACAAACTCAAGATCCGCTACGTCACGATGACTGCCTATGATCAGACCTTCGCCGAGTTCCCCGGCCTCGAGGTCGCGTACCCCAAGCCGCCGAAGATGCAGGACGTCGGCGGGGAATACCTTTCAAAACAAGGTAAAACACAGTTCCGCTGTGCCGAGACCGAGAAATTCCCGCACGTCACCTTTTTCGCCAACGACTACCGTGAAGAGCCGTTCGAAGGCGAGACGCGCGAGATGGCCCAGTCACCCAGCGTCGCGACCTACGACCTGCAGCCCGAGATGTCCGCCCCCGGCATTTTGGAACTGGTGTTGAAGCGCGTGAACGAGGACGGTATCGGCTGCCCAGACTTCATCCTGGTCAACTTCGCCAACGGCGACATGGTCGGCCACACCGGCAAGCTCGATGCCGCCATCAAAGCCGTCGAAACCGTCGATGACTGCGTTGGTCAGATCGTCGACGCGGTGCTTAAGCGTGGCGGCAAACTCATCATCACCGCCGACCACGGCAACGCCGAGCAGATGTTTGATCCCAACACGAACGCCCCCCACACCGCACACACGACTTACGACGTGCCCTGCATCCTCGTCGGTGATGGCCTGACGAAAGAAACGCAACTGCGTGACGATGCGCGCCTGGCCGACCTGTTCCCCACCGCGCTCGATCTCATGGGTCTGGACAAGCCCGAGGCGATGGCGGGGGTGTCGTTGCTCTCGATGGCGTCTGCGGCAATGTAAATAGCCGCGAAGCTACGGTTCGTCGGATTTGTCCTCATCGATTTGTCACAGGTCGCCTGTGATGCATCGCATCGCGGCTATTGCATCGAATCGGCTTGTTGCTTAGTTCAGCTCCGCGTCCGGCGAACTGCCCGTGGCGTTCTCGCCAAGTTCGTTCTCACCGAGCAGCGTGAACAGCTTGTTGCGCAGCACCATCGCAGCGAACTCGCAGTCGTCGCAGTGCATCGCGATCACCGCCCGGCGGCGCGGCCGGACCAGCAGTGGGTACGCGTAGCTGATACTTACTTCCGCGGTCACTAGGTACTGGCAGATGTCCGCGACGGTGTGCGTTGGGTCGATCTCGACGCACAGGATTGTCTGCTCGGAGAAGGGGTACTCGTGTCGCTCTAGTAGCCTGCGGGCCAACTCCGCGTTGCTCGTGACGACACGGACCACCGCGTGGCCGGTGGATTCGAGCACGGAAAAACCCGCGAGCGTCAATGCCTGGCCGTCGAAAACCTTGAGCAGGTTCATCAACCGCCCGACGCGGTTATCCAGGAACACGTTGAACTGCGTGTTGCTCGGCGGCTCGTACTTGCCGCCCATCTCGGTTTCCACTGGCATCTGCGACATGCTTGTCCTACTGGCCCAGACAGAAACGCCCAGGCTCGGCCTCTTGAATCACAAACTTACATGGTAACTCGGACGGGCCGCTCGGCCCACTGTGGCCCCAGCGACTCAGTACCTCGGCACCGCCGGATCAATCGCCTGGCTCCACAAATCGATCCCCCCGGCCATAGACCAGACGTCTTCGAAGCCGCGCTCCCGCAGAAACAACGCGACCTTCATCGATCGTACCCCCGCGTGACAGAACACGACCAGCTTGCGGTCCAGGTAATCATCCAACTCATCAACGCGGTCGGCAAGCTCTTGCATCGGGATGAAGACGCTGCCGTCGATCTCGGCGATGTCTTTCTCTTTCTGCAGCCTGCAGTCGAGCAGGGTGATGTCATCACCGGCGTCGAACATAGCTTTGACCTTACCCGGCCCCAGTTCGACGGCCTCGTGCATCGGCCAGTCGGCCGGCATCCCGCGGTCGTCAAGCGGCATCGTCTTGCCCCGTGCCATCGGTTGCGATGAGTTCGATCACGGTGTGGGCATCGACGTTGCAGATGTAGACCTCGCCGTCGTCCTTGGTGATCTCCAGCCGATCCAGCCAGAGCCGGTCGTCCTTGCTGTGGGCGAACCACGAGCCTGTCTTGCGCTGCTCGGCCTTGACCACGGTGCCCTCGACGGCGTTGGTCAGGGCGGCGCCCTGGCGGGCAACCTGTTTGGTGATGCGGACCCGGCTGCCGGGCGCGAGGGTGTCGGGCGTGATCGGTTCGGGCGTCGGGGTGGGCTGATCGGTCATTGTGATGCGTAGTTTATCCAAAGGCAGGGCCAGCGGGGCGGAGGGCGTAGTCAGGCCTGACGCGGTGTGCTATCCTGTTCGGCCCGCCGCCTCCGTGCGTAGCACGGCCAGGCCTTTTGGAGAGGTGTCCGAGCGGCTGAAGGAGCCGGTTTCGAAAACCGGTGTGCAGTAATTCTGTACCGTGGGTTCGAATCCCACCCTCTCCGCTTAATGAGAATTGACTCTCAGGAAGACTTGAGACGTTCTCTCACAGATCGCAGAAACCCCCGTGTTTGCGGGGGGTTTTCGTATATACGGCGCGTCTCTGTTTGCGTGTGTCTCGGTCGAAATTGGCACATTTCAAGGCCATCCTGCCGAACGTCTCTTTCGCGTTTTTCCGCGGTGCGCTTTGGGCGTCGCAGCTACGGCAATTAGCTTGACTTGGCAGCGTTCTGGCGATCGAGCCCAAGGAATTGGGCCTGTTTCGACCAGTCCAGTTCACGCGCTGCGGCGAGTAGATCCAGCATCGTCACGCTCGGTGAGAGAGCCCCTATCAGCGCGTGCTTAAGAATCTCGGGAGACAGGTTGATCAGCGGCAGGTATTTACGGATAAGGATCGCTAGCCTAAAGACCGTTTTGCCGCGAGGCTGCTCGACGGTTGGTTTATAGGCATAGTGGACGAGCTATCTGTGTCGGCCTTGAGGTCCGGCCACTCAGTATCCCTACACCCTTGGATTTGATCACTATTCGAATCGATCGTCACCCGGTCCAGCCCAAGCACAACTCGGTCGATGATCTCCCGTACCCAGTGATCGTGAGCTTCACGGTGGCGGAGGTGATCAAGTGATTCGCCATCAAGATCGTCAATATTTGCTTCGCCACCTTGAGTTCCTTGGCGTGATTGTTTCTGACTATTTGCGGTATAGAAAAGAGTCGCTAGTCAGCAGCGAGACGAGTAACTCATTGAAGCTGCCATTAGACTGGATGTAAGCCTGATCCGCTGCTATGAGTGTCGGCGAGTCGTCGAGCGTTTCGTTGCGCCCCATCCAGTAACGGAACGCGTGTCGGACAAAACTCTGCCGGACCCGGTCGCTCCTGGCCAGCCGGTCCATCAACTCGATCGCGTCGCTGACCTCGCCATCGAGTTGAGGGTCGCCGGTCCCGGTCAAGGTCCCAGTGGTGACAACGGGCTTTGTAGCCGTCAAGTACTGCTCGTAAGCCCGGCCCCGTTTCTTTTCTCGTTCGGCCTTGCCGCGCAGACTGGCCAGTTCTTTCGGGCTTCCGACGACGTTGCCTTCGTGATCGTAATACACCTCGGTTCGGTATTGCCCGAAGTCGTTGTACATCTCGAACGGGTCGCCCAACGGATTCATTTTTTTGTGGCAACGCCAGCACTCGTCGCTGTAGACCTTCATCTCGAACTTCTCGCGCAGCGTCTTGGTGGGGTCAGTCGA
>JAHQVV010000004.1 GCA_019634195.1 Phycisphaeraceae bacterium
CCGGCTCGAACGCGAGCTCAAGATCCTCTCCGACAAACTGATCTCCGCGTACTTCATCATCTGCTGGGACTTCGTCAACTACGGCCGACAAAACGGCATCCCCTGCAACGCGCGCGGCTCGGGCGTCGGCACCATGACCGGGTTCGTCATGGGCCTGAGTAACGCCTGCCCCGTCGAGTACGGCCTGCTCTTCGAACGCTTCACCGACCCTGACCGATCCGAATACCCGGATATCGATATCGACATGTGCCAGGACGGCCGAGGCGACATCCTCCAATGGGTCCGCGAGAAGTACGGCTACGTCGCGCAGATCATCACCTTCGGAACGCTCAAAGCCCGCGCCGCCATCCGCGATGTTGGCCGGGTCATGGACCTGCCGCTTCCGGAGGTGGACAAGGTCTGCAAACTCGTTGGCGACGGCTTAAAGACGACGCTCGATAGCGCGCTCGAATCCGAGCCGGACCTGCGCAAGGTCTACGACGACTCGCCGCAGATCCGCAGCGTGTACGACACCGCGCGCCGGTTGGAGGGCATGGCGAGGCACGCCGGGGTCCACGCCGCGGGTGTCATCGTCGCGACCCAGCCGCTGGACAACATCTGCCCGCTGTACAAGCCGCCGGCCCAGGAAGACCAGATCGTCACGCAGTGGGACGGCCCGACCTGTGAGAATGTCGGCCTGCTCAAGATGGACTTCCTCGGCCTGCGCACGCTCTCGATCATCGAGCGAGGCAAGGCCCTGATCGCGCAGGACTTCGCGACCTCGTCCATTAAGCAAGCCGTCAAGCCGAAGAAAGGAAGCAAGCAGCTCGAAGGCAGCGATCAGGATGATCCCGCCTACGACCCTTTAGACCTCGAACGCCTGAAGTACGACGACCCGCGTGTGCTCTCGCTCTTTGAGCGCGGCGAGACCGCAGGCGTGTTCCAGTTCGAGTCCGGCGGCATGCGCAACCTGCTCATGGCGATGAAGCCCGACCGGCTCGACGACCTCATCGCCGCCAACGCGCTGTACCGACCCGGGCCGATGGAGCTGATCCCGAACTACAACAACCGCAAGCACGGCCGAGAGAAAGTGCCGGGTGTCCACGAGATCGTGGACAAGCTTACCGCCGACACCTACGGCATCATGGTCTACCAGGAGCAGGTGATGCAGGTCATCAACCAGCTCGGCGGCATCGCGCTGCGAGAAGCCTATTCAATTATCAAGGCGATCAGCAAGAAAAAAGAAAAAATCATCAACGGCGCCCGCAAGGACTTCATCAAGGGCGCGAAAGAACTCCACAAGGTCCCCGAAAAAGTCTCCAACGAGCTATTCGACCTGATCCTCAAGTTCGCGGGCTACGGCTTCAACAAGTCGCACTCCACCGGCTACGCGATCGTCGCGTACCAGACCGCCTACCTCAAGACGCACTTCCCGCTGCACTACATGGCGGGCGTGCTCACCTACGAAGCGGGCAACACCGACAAGGTCATCGACTACATCGATGAGTGCAAGAAGCTGCTGACGCCGTCGGGCAAGCGCGGCGTCGAGGTCAAGCCCCCGGACATCAACCTGTCCGACGTCGGCTTCACCGTCGTCTACATGCCCGGCGAAGAAAAAACCCCCAGCACCGGGCACATCCGATTCGGCCTGCACGCGGTCAAGGGCGTCGGCGAGAAAGCCATCCAGTCCATCGTAGACGAGCGCGTGAAGAACGGCCCGTTCGTCGGCCTGTTCGACTTCTGCGAACGCGTGGACCTGAAAACCATCAACCGCTCGACCATCGAAGCGCTCACCAAGTGCGGCGCGTTCGACAGCCTGCACGGCATCGAGAACCGCGCCGCGCTCTGCGAAGCGCTCGACGCCGCGGTCAAGGCCGGCCAACGCGCCGCCAGCGACCGCGCCTCGGGCCAGCTCAACATGTTCGGCATGCCCGTCGATTCGGCGGAGGACGCTTCAGCGTCCGGGTCAGACGGAAAAGAACAGGTCCCGCTGCCGACCGCCACGCCCTGGACCACCGCCGAGCTGCTCGGCTACGAGAAAGAAGTCATGGGCTTCTTCGTCTCCAGCCACCCGCTGGACGAGCACCTGGACGCGATCGACCGCTTCGGCACGGTCACTGTGGCGGATATCGGCGCGCTGCCCGCCGACACGCGCGTCGTCCTCGGCGGGATGCTCACGCGCGTCCGGCCGACGCTGGTCAAGAACGGCCGAAGCGCCGGCCAGAAGATGGCGATGATCACCCTCGAGGGCAAGCGCGGCAAGATCGACGGCGTCCTCTTCTCCGACGCCTACGCCCTGCACTACATGCACCTGGAACTCGACGAGGTCGTCTTCCTCTGTGGCAAGGTCGATAGGCGGCGCGAAGAGCCCAGCATCGTGGTCGACCGCGTCGTGCCCGTCGCCCAAGCGAGCAAGCAGCTGGCCGAGGCGATCAAGATCGTCATCCACGAGCCGGGCGGCGTGACGCGCAACGGCGAGTCCAAGGACCAGATGAACAAGCTCAAGGAGCTGCTGCGCCAGGCCGGGCTGCGTAATGGCGGCGCCGCCGGCGTGCTCTTCGAGCTTCACCAAGACAGCACGATCGTTGACATGCGCCTGCCCAACATCCGCGTCAGCGCCGATGACAACCTCCTGCACTCCATCCGCACCGTCCTCGGCTCCATCAACGACCGTGACTGTCAGTGCGAACTCGTCGGCGCGCCAAAGGTCAACAAACGCCAAGCCGTCGAACAGCACGGCGAAGTCCGCAGCGAAGGCGACCTACAGTTCGCCATGCACGATGATGGCGGGGTGTCGATTGATCGGTACTGATACAGACGATGGCCCCGCCGCGTTGATGCGTGAATATGAGCATGCAAGCCGTGAGCATGATCTCGATCGTGTCTTGGCCTGTATCGGTCCCGGCGCGATCTACTGGTTTAGCAACGAGACGTGCTACGCCGGCAAGCCCGCAGTTGCCCAGGCGATTCGAAATAATTTTCAACTTATTAAGGCCGAGGTCTACCGAATCGAAGGCTTGACATGGTTGGTGCATACCGAGCAGGTCGCCGTGTGCATCTACCGATATGTTTGGGAGGGTGTTATTTCGGGCGAGCGGATGTCTGGCAGCGGACGGGGGACGTCGGTGCTTGAGCGACGCGATAGTCAGTGGTATATCGTCCACGAGCACCTGAGCAAGGGGCCGATTGAGTAACTTTCGGGCGGGTGGCTCTAATGGAGCAGGATTTTTGCTTGAGGTGGGACAGGCAAGATGCCTATCCCAATTAAGGCAATTAGCGGGCCACTCACTGACGCTTCGTGCACTGCGCGGTTCCACTTGTTTTGGTTGTCGGCGATGGTTAATCTTGCGGTTGGTGCGGCCGGTTTGGACGCGCGTGTTGGCTTGGTTTTGCTCTTGCGACAACCCTCTTTCTGGAGACCTGTGATGAACATCCGAACGGTGTTACCGTTGATTTTGTTGGCTTGCTGCTTGGTGCTGGTGGGGTGCAAAAAGAGCGCTGTGTTTTTGGTGGTGGATGCGGCGACGAAGAAGCCGTTGACGCGGCCGCTGGTGGACCACAACCGGCTGTATGAGTTCCCGGACGAGAACGCGGGGGATCCTTATCTGATGGATACGCTGGCGTTGGATGGGGAGGGGCGGATCGAGATCAAGAAGCCGAAGAAGGGCGACACGTTTGTGTTCCGGCTGGCGGGGTACCGGTCGCTGAAGGCGCGGATCAGCAAGCCCGGGGAGGAGGCGGAGTACCTGGTGGTCGCGGGGCCGAAGAAGATCGAGTGGGTCGGGCTCGAGAAGGTAGAGGACGAGAGCGACGACGAGGTCACGACGTGGCTGATCCCGCTGAAGGCGGACTGAGCGCCGCGCGGGAGATGGCTGGGTCAGCGGATGGCTTGCGACGGCCGGATGTTGCCGGTGTTGATCCAGACCTCCTGCCAGTGGCCCATGCGGTACCGGCCGTCGCCCAGCAGCTTGGTCAGCGCGGCGATCTTGCGGTCGATATCCGGCTCGATCGCGCGTTCCTGCCCGGGGGGCAGCCCCCAGACGATGCGGCAGGGCACGGGCTTGACGCCGCGGGCGGGGACGACCAGCGTGTTGATCACCAGGCGGATGCGGTCGCGCTCGTCGCGGACGTTGACCGAGATCGATTCGATGAAGTCGATGGCGGGGGTTTTCTTGAGTGCATCGATGAGGGCGAGGGCGGCGTCGACCTCGGGGCCTTGCCAGCGGTACTCGCCGTGGTTGTCGCGGGGGCGGAAGTCGGAGCTGACGCCATAAATATGCGGGAGGTTTTGGACGGCGAGGTCTAAATCACCCAGGCTTTTGGGGCCGAACATCTGGTAGCCGAGTTCGTCGATGACGTGGTAGCCGTCGAGCGAGGGCTGGCCGGTGCGGGCGTTGCGCATCTGGACGATGGCTGCGGGGGTTCGGAAGTCTACATCGATCTCGACGGTGCCCTGAGGCGTTCGGCGGACCTGCCGCAGCTCGTGGACCAGGTCGTGCTGATCACGGAGCATCTTTGCGGCGGCGACCAGCCGCGCGCGGTTCAGCGGCTCGGCCCCGATGAGCTGGGCGAGCTCGGCCCGCAGTTGATTCAGCTCGGCCACGCCCAGGTGTGTCGGCTCGTCGGAGAAGCGGATGTCCTCGGCGCCGATGGGCTGGGCATGGTTGGTGTTGACGTAGGCCTCGAGGCGCTGGGTCCCGAAGTGCCAGGCCAGCGCGACAGCGAGGATCCCGCCGGCGAACCCCGCGAACTTCACGCCCAGCAGCGTGCGCTTGGGGTCCCACTTGGGGTCGGCGGACTTGCCGCGCTTGGTCTTCTTCTTCGTCTTCGACGTCTTGTTGGATAGGAACCAGCCCATGCCTTCTCCGTGTTTAGGGTCGGTAGTTGGTATCGGCGTGTTGTGAACGATGGCCGCAAGAAGGGGCGGGGCAGGGGCTAGGCTCTGGGGCCTGGCGTTTAGGAGAGCGGCGTTCAGATGCTGGCGGGTTTGCAACCTGACCGCGCGTTCCGCGGCATTTGTTCGTGCACCAGGCACAAATGAGAGCCCCAAAACCCTGGGCCCCAACCCCAGGCCCTAGCGCAGCGCCAGCCTCGCCAAGTGATCGCAAAGGTCCGGAAACGTTAGGCCCATCTGTTTCGCGGCCTTGGGGACTAGCGAGGTGCCGGTGAAGCCGGGCATGGTATTGGCTTCGAGGATGTAGGCGTTGAATTGGTCGTCGACGATGAAGTCGATGCGGGCCAGGTGCCGGCAGCCAAGTGTTTCAAACGCTTGTTTCGCCGTGTCGGCTACGGCCCGGATGCACGCGGGGTCCATCTCGATGTCGAACTTGTACTGCGTGTCGTCGCGGGTGTACTTCGCGTCGTAGTCGTAGAACTCGACGGCCGGGACGATGTGGATCGGCGGGAGGGTTGTTGGCCCTTCGATCGGCTCGCCATCGACGGGGACGTCTTCGATCACGCCGACGGTCAGCTCCATCCCCGCGACGAAGGCCTCGACCATCAGCCGTTCGTGCTCTTCGAAGAGCTTGGTCACCGCGGCGTCGGCATCCTCCTCATTTTGGCACACGGCCAGGCCATAGCTCGAGCCCTCGTCGAGCGCCTTCACGACGCACGGCACGGGGATCGACCGCTTGTCGCCTGGGTTGATGAGCTCCGCCTCGGCGGTGGGCAGCCTCGACTCCTGCAGCGCCTGCTTCGTCTCCCACTTGTCCATACACAGCCGGGCGGCGGCCTCCTGACAGCCGACATACGCGAAGCCGCATTCTTCCAGGACCGCCTGTAAAGGCCCGCCCTCGCCCCAGGGCCCGTGCAGCACGGGGAAAACGACCTGTACGCCGAGCTGCTTGCCGTCTTCTAAGGCCGAGAGATCGTCCGGCGTGATATCGCGTTCATACACCGTGTGCCCGGCGTCCCGCAGCGCCTGGGCGACCTGCCCGCCGGAGTTCAGCGAGACTTCACGCTCGCGGTCGGGGCCGCCGCGGAGGACAAGGATTTTGAGTGGGGACTTGGCCATGCCTGACAGGATATCGGCAAGACGGCGATGATTTCATTTAGACGGCGATGATTTCATTTAGACGGTGTAGCGGGTGACGCG
>JAHQVV010000064.1 GCA_019634195.1 Phycisphaeraceae bacterium
CGATCCGCAAGGAGTACCGCGAAGAGATCGATAACGGCCCGGACCTGGAACTCCGACCCGCGGCCGACGAGGTCAATCCTGCCGGTGGCTTCGAGCCCGGCTTCCCCGACTTCTAAACGGTTTAACGTGCCGCCGAAGCGGCTTCGTGGTATCGGAGATACGCCTCGCCGGTTTCCGCGCCGAGGTACTTCTTCATCACACGCTCGTCGATGCTGGGCACGTCGATCAGGATCAGCCCATCCAGCACGTTGCCGAAGTCTGGATCGACATTGAACCCCATGAGTTGGCCGTTGAGCTTGAGGTACTGCTTGAGCAGGATCGGGATCGGCTTGCCGTCGGCCTCGAGTTCCTTGATCAACTCATTGGCTTCTTCAAGCGACCCTGCCACAGTCGAGAACGCGCGCCGGTCGAACTCGCGGACCTCTTTACGCTTCATCGGGTTGCGTGGGGAGACCAGCCTCGCCAGGTCCGGCAGGAACTTGTGCAGCGTGAGGAACGCCGTGAGCAGATGCTTGCTCATCGAGGAGTATTCGGCGCTGATCGAGACCGGCCCGAACAACCGGCGGTACCGCGGGTTCTGGACCAGGTACGCGCCGATCCCCTTCCACAGCAGCATCAGCGGCGCGTAGCTGCGCTGGTAATCCAGCGCGACCCACGACCGGCCCAGCTCAAGCGCGGGATCGACCTGACGCAGCAGGTTCTTGCGGAACTTGAAGAGCGTGTTGGTATAGAGCCCGTCCTTGCCGTATTCGGGCAGGATCTCGTCGGTCGGGCCGAGCCGGTACCCGCCTACGACCTCGTGCTTCTCGCTGTTCCAGACAACCAACTGGAGGTAGTAGTCGTCAAAGCGGTCGATATCCAGTGGCAGCCCGGTGCCCTCGCCAACCTCGCGGAAGGTCAGCTCACGGAGCCGGCCGAGTTCCCGCATGAGGCTGGGGCACTGCGGCGAGCGCATGTAGAACACATCGAACTCGCCCTGGCTCAGCAGCTGCTGCCCGTCCGGCAGGTCCGCGATCTCGTCGACCAGCGCCTGCTTCGGGACCGCATCAATCACATCCGCGTTGGCCTCGGCGTCCGCCGACATCTCATCCGACTCTTTCTGCGGCTTGAGCAGGTAGGCCCGCACACGCAGGTAGTCGTTGAGGTTGTTCGGGTCGTCGAACCGGGCGAGCCGGTCCGGACTGATCGGCGAGCCGACGCGCACCGTCACCGGCGCGTTGCGCTTGCGCAGCATCTCGGTGGGCAGCATGACCGTCCGCAGCCTGGGGTGGATGAGCCCGGCGACCTGAAATAGCCGGCTGTTGTAACCGTCAAAGAAGATCGGCACGACCGCCGCCCCAGTTCGCTGGATGATCTTCGCGGTGGTCGGGTTCCATTGCGGGTCCACCACGGCACGCTTGCGTAGTTTGAGGTGGGCCACCTCGCCGGCCGGGAAAGCCCCCAGCAGGTGCCCGTCCTTGACCCACCGCATCGCGGCGCGTGTCGGCCCGATGTTTCGGCCGATCGCGTCCTTGCCCTCGAACGCGTTGACAAAGAAAAAACTATCACGCAAGTCCGGGATCATCGAGAGCAGGTTGTTGGCCAGGAGTTTCGCGTCCGGGCGGACCTTACGCAGCATCGAGCAAAGGATCAGGCCCTCGATACCGCCGAAGGGGTGGTTGGCGACAACAACGACCGGGCCCTCGTTGGGGATCCGGTCGACCTGTTCCTGCAGCGTGTCAACCTCGACGCCGAGCGCGGATAACGCCTTGTCTGAAAAATGGCGGTCGTCCGTGGCCCACGACTGGATCTCTTCGTAGATCGCGTTCATCGCCGGGAAACGCAAGGCCCGCTCAACGATCGGACGCGACGCCCAGAGCATCGTGTCTCGGATCGGTCGGCTGCGGCGGAAACTAATCTTAAAGGGCTTTGTTGACATGGCTGGCGGCGGCAGGCTACCGCATCCCACTCCCTCGGGAAGAAGATTCGCGTCATGGTAGTTTACCATGAGCCGGTTGCCGCCCGTGGCCGCCGAAGCCGAATGATTCCTCCAGATGGGAACCTTACCTTGATGCTCGCCCAATCCGAGTTTACGACGACGCATCACCTGTTGTCGCTGGGCGTCTTTGCGGCCGTGGTGATCGCGATGGTCGTCGCAGGGCGTGCCAACGACCGGGTGACCCGACGGATCGGGGCGGCCATCGGTTTCGGTGTCTGGCTGTTATCCGCGGTTTTCTACACGCTGCCCGCGAACCTGGAGCCGGACAAGAGCCTTCCGATCCAGGCGTGCGACCTGCTCGTGCTCCTCGCGCCGCTCACGCTGCTCAGGCCCAGCCGGCTGCTGCACGCGGCCGTCTACTTCGGCGGGTTCGGCCTGACGACCCAGGGCTTTGTAACACCCACCAGCGATATCGGCGGGCCCGACAACACCAAGTTCTGGATCTTCTGGCTGCTGCACGGCATGATCGTCGCCACGGCGATCTACATTGTTGTAGTCGACCGTTTCAAGCCTACGCTCACCGACCTCCGCAACGCCGTGCTCTTTTGGGGGTGCTACGCGTTGGCGATGATCGCGCTGAACTACGGCACCCACCTCGGGGGGCTCAACGAAGGGCAAGGCTGGTACTACGGCTATCTCGGCCCAAGCCTGCCCGACGCCGTCGCTGGGTCCATCCTCAGGCACCTCGGCGAGTGGCCGATGCGGCCAGTGCTAATGATGATGCTGGCCCTGACAATTTTTGCGTTGCTCTACCTGCCATGGCCAGTGATCGCATGGGTTCAAAGGCGCGTGCAGACCATGCTGGCAAAAGTCAGCGCCGATCAGAAGTCGCCGTGAACCTTGCGTTGCAGTTTCATCTCGTTCATACCGTGATACGTCAGCAGCAGGGCGCCCTCCGCGGCGAACGCATCGAATAGCGCCTCGATGAGTCCTTCTTCCCCGGGCCATGGGTACGCGAAGATCAAGTCGATATCACTGACATCAATGCCCAGTTCGTCATAAGCGGGGTGCTCGTTGGTCTTAAGCCAGTCCTGCGACGCCATTTCATCGACGATCTCGTCGCCGCCCTCGGGGACCAAACTGCCCTGTACCAACTCAACATCGATCGAACGATCGCGTAATAGTCGCTCGGCCTGCTCAACCAGGTCGCGGTGGATCTCGATCGCGTAGGAGCCCATGCCGTGAAGCGCAGCCAACCCAGCGGCGACAGCAAACCCCGCACCCCATTCGCAAAACACCGGCCCAGGCGCCATCCGCTGATCGACGATTTCAGCCAGCGCCCGGTCAACCATCACGAAGTCGCACGCAACAAAAGACGGGATCGGCTCGCTCGCCTGTCGGGCGCGGATGAACCGCTCAATGCGCTGCTGCGCATCGTCGATAAACCCGGCGGCTTCCGTGTCGGGCATGGCCTGCTGCGCCCAATTCAGATCGGTTTCTTGCAGGGCCATCCGTTCATCCAAAGCGAGCCTCTAATTACTACGATCCTCGCAGGATTCAGGGAAAGCGGGCGACCGGAGTCGAACCGGCAACATTCAGCTTGGAAGGCTGACGCTCTGCCAATTGAGCTACGCCCGCGATAGCAAGATTCTACAGGATTTTGCGTCAAAGGACGCGGTACTGAACACCCCGGCCTTTACCCTGGCTTTCAATCCCTGCTTCGCTCTTCAACAGAATGCTCACAGGCCTTTCGACGCCGGTGGTTTCTTTGATCTCGGTTGAGGCGACCCAGCGGCCACGGTGCTTATTCAGCAGGGCGATGACCGCGGCTTTTTCACGCGCGGTATCGCTCGGTGTTTTCCGGCTGCTCTCGCTCGGCGTCGCGACGGGGCTGACCGCGGCGGCGGCGCGCTTCAGGTCGATCTTGATCCCCGCCTCACGCGCTGCAGCGACAAGGCCGACCGCCAGTTCGTCATCGATATCCGCAAGCTGTTTTTCAAGGTCGCCGACGCGAGACTGGGCCGCTTCAAGCTGTTCCCGAGCACGCTCCAGTTCTCCTTGAATGGAGGCTTTCTGCGCGTCTGCCTCTTTTCGGGCTTTCTGAATGATATCGTTAAACGCGTTAGCGAATAATGCCGTACGTGACATCGCTTCTCCAAAAATTAAGATGGGATTATTAGCGGCTGGCCAATCACAAACATGGCTATCAAACAGTATAGCAGGAATCCGTATTCGAACTCATCTAACTTGCCAATGTATTTATTTATAACGGGCTTTGCGACAGTACCCAGGCCTGCCTGACACGCGTCCTGGCGGCCATAGAAAGCGGCGACTACCCCCATTTTCGTAGTCATTGCGCTGAAATTACCCTTTCCTAAAGCCGTCTGATGCAGTAACTGCGCTATGATCCCCTTGTGGTAGAATCTGCCACAGAATTAGAGGTTGTTTTTTGTATGAAAGAGACGATGCAAAGTAGAAGCAAAAACAAACTGCGGCAGCAATTTTTCGTCATTTTTTCGGCTATTCTTGCTGCGGCATTCGTGCTGTTCGCAGCGATGTTTAATCAGCAATCCAGATCGAATGCAGATGCAGCATTACCCGAGATCCAGCATGTCGCCCTGAAGGAGAACACCGAAAAGGTTTCCTTCAACCGCGACATCCGACCGATCCTCACCGAGAACTGCTATGCCTGCCACGGCCCGGACGCCCACGAAGCAAAAGCGGATGTCCAGTTGCATAGCGCAAAGCTGGCACACGACGACTTCGTCATCGTCCCCGGCGAACCCGCTGAGAGCGAGGCCTGGCTCCGGATCATCGACGAAGAAGACCCGATGCCGCCTAAGAAAAGCCACAAAGTGCTGACGGCTGAGCAGAAAGACCTGGTCAAACGCTGGATCGAGCAAGGCGCCGAGTACGAAGAGCACTGGGCCTACATCACGCCGGAGTTGACCCAGACCCCCGCGGTTAAGGATCAGGCCTGGCCCAAGCATTGGATCGACAGCTACATCCTCGCGGGCCTGGAAGACAAGGGGATCGAGCCGGTCGCAGACGCGGACCGAGTCACGCTAATCCGACGATTGAGTTTTGACCTGACCGGCCTGCCGCCGACGCCCGAAGAGGTCGAGGCGTTTGTCAACGACAAGTCGCCCAACGCGCACGAAAACCTGATCGATCGCTTGCTTCAAAGCCCGCACTTCGGCGAGCGGCTGGCGATCTACTGGCTCGATATCGTCCGGTTCGCGGACACCGTCGGCTACCACGGCGACCAGACCATGAGCATCACGCCGTACCGCGACTGGGTCATCTGGGCGTTCAATGAAAACCTGCCCTACGACCAGTTCATGAAGTACCAAGTGGCAGGCGACCTCATCGAAGACCCGACCGGGCACGCCTTGATCGCAAGTGCGTATAACCGGCTGCACCAGACCTCGCACGAGGGAGGGCTCCAGCGCAAGGAATACGAAGCAATCTATGACGCGGACCGCGTCCGGAACTTCAGCGAAGCGTTCATGGGTGCAACCATCGGTTGTGCCCAGTGCCACGACCACAAGTACGACCCATACACCGACGAAGATTTTTACGCCCTGGCCGCATTCTTCGGCCAGATGGACGACCTCGAGCACCTAGCCCCTTATGACGGCAGCAACTTTGGCAAAGGAACAAATAAGAACCCCACTTGGCGCGAGCCGACCGCTACCGTGCTATCTCCGCTGGATAAGCAGCGTAAAGCCGCTCTGGAAGCCCACTTCAACCAGACCCCGGACGAGCAAATCCGTAAGACGATCCAGGCTGAAATCGATGCGATCAAGCCTCGCAAGGTTATGATCAGCAAGCAACGGCCGCCCGAAAAATTCCGCCCCGTGCGTTTCCTGGCCCGAGGCAACTGGGCAGATGAGACAGGCGAGATCATGAAGCCCGCGATCCCGTCATTCATGGGCGAGCTTGATGTTCAAGGCACACCCACACGCTTGCACCTCGCACAGTGGCTGACCAAGCCCGAGCAAGAAGGTGGCATCGGCGAACTCAATGCGCGGGTGATGGTCAACCGGCTGTGGTACCTGATGTTTGGCGAGGGCCTGTGCACCACACTCGGCGACTTTGGCGGCCAAGGCATGCCCCCGAATCACCCCGAACTGCTCGACCGGCTTGCGATCGAGTTTGTGGGCTCGGGCTGGGATATCAAGGCCATGCTCAAGAAGATGGCGATGACCCGGACCTACCGCCTCTCGACTGAGCCGACGGAACAACTGCTCCGGGTCGACCAGAACAACGAGCTCTTTGCCCGGCAGAGCCAGCGCCGGCTGCCCGCCGAGATGATCCGGGACAACGCGCTGCTGGTCAGCGGCCTGATGGTCGATCAACTCGGCGGCGAGTCGGCCCGGCCGTACCAGCCCGTCGGCTACTACATGCACCTGAACTTCCCGAAGCGCAAATACAAACAAGACGAAGACCTCAACCAGTGGCGACGCGGCGTCTATATGCACTGGCAGCGGCAGTTCTTGCACCCGATGCTCAAGGCCTTCGACGCGCCTTCTCGCGAGGAATGCACCGCGAAGCGGCCGATCTCCAACACGCCCTTAGCGGCGCTTGTTGCCCTGAACGACCCCTCGTTCGTTGAAGCCGCCCGCAACTTCTCGCAGCGGGTGTTGACCGAGGCCAAGGGCGGTGACCGCAGCAAACTCGACTGGGCGATGATGGAACTGCTCTCACGCAAGACGACGGATCGCGAAGCGGAGTTGATCCTGACTCTTCTTAATGAGAACCGCTCGGCCTTTAGCCAGAGCCCCGCAAGCGCCGAAGCACTTATCTCTGTTGGGCTTTCTCCGCGTGACGAAAAATTGAATAAGACCGAGCATGCAGCGTGGACGGAAGTCTGCCGGGTGCTCCTGAACCTCCACGAGACGATTACACGGCCATGACGCCGAAAGGTTTTTAACGATGTCTGACCAATCGAAAATCGCGGACCTGGTCCACCAGGAATACGAGAAGCTCAAACGTGCCAGCCGACGCCAGTTCCTCGGCCAGGTGTCAATGGGGCTCGGCGCAGCTGCGCTGGGCTCGCTGATGAGCGCCGAGCAGGCGGTCGCCGCGGCGTCGAAAACACCGCTGAGCCCGCTGCAGGGCTCGATCGATCCGCTGCACTTCGCGCCCAAAGCCAAACGCGTGATCTTCCTGTGCATGGCCGGCGGGCCGAGCCACCTGGAGACCTTTGATCACAAGCCGCAGCTCGCCAAGATGGACGGCAAGGCGATGCCCGAGTCCTACACCAAGGGCCAGCCCATCGCCCAGCTACAAGGCAAAGAGCTCAAGGCCATGGGCCCGCAGAAAAAGTTTTCTCGTCACGGCAAGTCTGGCCTGCTGATCAGCGACTGGCTGCCGCACATCGGCTCGGTTGCCGACGAGATCTGCGTCGTCAAGTCCATGGTGACCGAGCAGATCAACCACGACCCGGCCCACACCTTCATGAACACCGGCACCGCGATCAGCGGGCGGCCATCCATGGGCTCGTGGGTCAACTACGGCCTGGGTTCGATGACCGAAGAACTGCCGGGCTTCTGCGTGCTCGTCTCCGAAGCGAAATCGCGCAACCCACAACCCATCGCGTCCCGGCAGTGGTCCTCTGGTTTCCTGCCCAGCAAGTACTCGGGCGTCGAGCTGAACTCTATCGGCGACCCCGTCCACTACGTCAAGAACCCCCCGGGCATCAGCCGCACCCAGCAGGAACACCTCATTAGTGCGGTCAAGGACCTTAACCGCCTGCGTGACCA
This sequence comes from Phycisphaeraceae bacterium, assembly GCA_019634195.1. Lineage (GTDB taxonomy): Bacteria > Planctomycetota > Phycisphaerae > Phycisphaerales > Phycisphaeraceae > JAHQVV01. Next base: position 7,687 of record JAHQVV010000064.1, read on the forward strand.
GGAGCACCACGACCCGGAGATCGAGTCGCGCATCGCGCAGTACGAGCTCGCCTTCAAGATGCAGATGGCCGTCCCCGAACTGACCGATTTAGCCGACGAGCCGAAGGAAGTGCTTGAGATGTACGGCGCTACGCCCGGCGACGGCACGTTTGCAAGCAACTGCCTGATGGCCCGTCGCCTTGCCGAGCGTGGGGTGCGGTTCATCCACCTCTATCACCGCGGCTGGGACCACCACGACGGCCTGATCAAGCACATGGACGCCTGCTGCAAGACCGCCGACCAGGCCACCGCGGCGCTCATCAAAGACCTCAAGCAGCGCGGCATGCTCGAAGATACCCTCGTCGTCTGGGGCGGCGAGTTCGGCCGGACCCCGATGAGTCAGCGTGGCAGCGGCCGCGACCACCACATCAAGGGTTTCTCGATGTTCATGGCCGGGGGCGGCGTTAAGGGCGGCACCACCTACGGCGAGACCGACGAGCTTGGCTACCACGCCGTCGAAGACATCGTCAATGTCCGCGACCTGCACGCCACCATGCTGCACCTGCTGGGCATCGACCATCAGCGTCTGACCGTCAAATACCAAGGCCTGGATGTCAAACTCACTGGCGTCGAGCACGGCACACGGGTGGTCAAGGACATCATCGCCTAGGGCTTAGTCCTCTCGCTTGTCGCGTTCGACCACCGCGTAGGCGTTGTGATTGTGGATCGATTCAAAGTTTTCGCTGGCGACCTGGTACCAGGCGATACGGTCTTCCCCGTCCAACGCGATGGCCAAGTCACGGACGATGTCCTCGACAAATTTCGGGTTGTCGTACGCGTCTTCCGTCACGAACTTCTCATCGGGCCGCTTGAGCACCGCAAACACCTGGGTGCTCGCACACTTCTCGACCAGCTCAAAGAGCTCCTCGATCCACATGGATTGGCCCGGCGCGAAGCGCACCTTGGCCTCCATCTCGCACCGCTGGTTGTGCGCGCCGTATTCAGATATCTCTTTGGAGCATGGACACAGCGAGGTCGCTGGGACCTTGATGCCGAGGATGAAGTCTTCGGTGCCGTTGGAGACCGCCTCGAACGTGACTTCGATATCCAACTTACCGGGCTGGCCGCTGACGGGCGCCTTCTTGTCGATGAAGTATGGGAAGGTCATCTCGAGATGGGCCTCTTCGGCCTCGAGCCGCGTCTTCATGTCGCGCGCGACCTGCATCACATCGCTGGAGTCGATCCCCTGGTGGTGCTTGTTGAGCACCTCGAGGAACCGGCTCATGTGCGTGCCCTTCTGGTAGTGCGGCAGGGCGACGTACATGTTGACCATCGCGACGGTGTGCTGCTTGTCATCGCCCTCGGGCCGCATCAGCGCGATCGGGTACCGGATATCTTTGACCCCGACCTTGTTGATCGGGACCTGCCGGGAGTCCGCGCTGCCCTGAACGTCGGGCATCGCCGATGGGCCGGTAGGATTAGCCGATGTGTCTTCTGCGGTCATAACAGGCGCTTTCATACTATGCTTTCACGAGCAGTGGAACGCTCCATTGTAGGCCCGGCCAACCACGCAGACAATCGAACGCATCAATAAACAGGGCTGAAGGATGCCAGGCACGCTCAATCCGTTATAACCCAACCGCACAGCGAAACGACGTGAAGAAAAAGAAGAAGAACCCCCGCCCCAAGCGTTCACGGACAAAACCGCAAGGCGTTGCTGCGCCCCAGGGCCCCAGCGAGATCGCCGAGATGCTGGGCCAGCCGGAGATCCCGACGCAGCTCCCGATCCTCCCGGTCCGCGGCACCCTCGTTTTCCCCGGGACCATTATCCCCTTGGGGATTGGCCGGCCGTCGAGCCGGCAACTGCTCGAAGAGTCGCTGAGTAAGTCGAACGTGATCGGCCTGGCGGCCCAGATCGATGAAGAACAGGAAGACCCGGGCTTCCGCGGCGTACACAAGGTCGGCGTCGCGGCGCTGGCCCTGAAACTGATCCGCCAGCAGGACGACACGATGACGCTCATCGTGCACGGCTTATCCCGGATCCGACTGGACAGGCCCGTCAAATCAAAACCCTACCTGACCGCAAAGGTTTCGACGCTGCGTGATAAACCGGGGCGCGGCAAGGCCTTCAAGGCGACCATCAACCAGATGCGTGATCTCGCGCTCGAGCTAATCGAGCTCACGCCCAACGCGCCCGAGCAGGCCCGCAACGTGTTGATGAATGTCGAATCCCCCTCGGGCCTGGTGGATTATCTGGCGGCGAACATCGACATCGATATCCCCGATAAGCAGGCGATGCTGGAGGAACTGAGCGTCACGAAACGGGCCAAGCAGGTCCACCACCTGCTGAGCCAGCAGCTGCAGATGGCTCGGCTGCAGGACAAGATCCAGCAGGATGTCGAGGCGAATATCGGTGAGGGGCAGCGTCGGCTCTATCTGCGTGAGCAGATGCGCGCGATTCAAGAGGAGCTGGGCGAGGGCGACGGGTCGGCCGAGGTGATCGATGACCTGCACAAACGTCTGGTCGAAGCGGCGCCGCCAGAAAAGGTGATGGAAGAAGCGGAGCGGGAGCTTTCGCGGCTGGAGATGATCCCGCCCGCCAGCCCCGAGTACTCCGTGATCATGAGCTATGTCGAGCTCATCGCAGAGCTGCCCTGGAACAAGTCGAGCAAGGACCGGCTGGACCTCAAGCACGCACGGGAGATCCTTGACCGCGACCACTTCGATCTGGACAAGGTCAAGCGGCGGCTGATCGAGTACCTGGCGGTGCGCAAGCTCAACCCCAGCGGCCGGGGCGCGATCCTCTGCCTCAGCGGCCCGCCGGGCGTTGGCAAGACGTCGCTGGGCAAGTCGATCGCCGAGGCGCTCGGGCGTGAGTTTGCCAGGATCTCGATGGGCGGGGTGCGGGACGAGGCCGAGGTACGTGGCCACCGCCGAACCTATATCGGCGCGATGCCCGGCCGGCTGATCCAGGACATCCGCCGCTGCGGCACGAACAACCCCGTGATCATGCTTGACGAGGTCGACAAGCTAGGCAACGATTTCCGTGGCGACCCCGCGTCGGCCCTGCTCGAGGTCCTCGACCCGAGACAAAACCACGCCTTCGTGGATCGCTACCTCGACGTGCCGTTTGACCTCAGCAAGGTGATGTTCATCTGCACCGCCAACTACATCGGCAACATCCCACCCGCGCTGCTGGACCGGCTTGAAGTCATCGATATCCCCGGATACACCGATCACGACAAGCTCGCCATCGCAAAGAAATACCTCGCCCCCAGACAGATGAAGGAGCACGGGCTCAAGGCGAAGCACTGCGCCTTCCGTGTCGCTGGCCTGCGGAAGCTGATCGACGGGTACACGCGCGAGGCGGGCGTTCGTGAATTGGAGCGGCAGATCGGCGCGGTCTGCCGAGCCGTCGCCGCGAAAGTCGCGCAGGCCAGGCGAGCCCCGAAGAAGGCGATCATCGACGCGAAGGCCGTCGCCGACCTGCTCGGTCCTCAGAAATACGTCCGCGACCTGGATATCCGCGCTGGCGTGCCCGGCGTGGCGTTGGGCCTGGCCTACACCTCCGTGGGTGGCGAGGTCTTGTTCATCGAGGCCACGCAATACCCCGGCAAGGGGCAGGTCAAGCTCACGGGGCAGATCGGCGACGTGATGAAGGAGTCCGCGCAGGCCGCGCTGTCGCTCTTTAAGAGCCGCGCTGAAGAGATGGGGTTTGATGCCGACGTGCTCAACAACACCGATCTGCACATCCACGTCCCGGCCGGCGCGGTCCCCAAGGACGGCCCCTCGGCCGGCGGGGCGATGTACACCGCGATCGCCTCGCTGATTTCCGGCAAGCCCGTCAAGAAAGACCTGGCCATGACCGGCGAGATCACGCTGCGCGGCAAGGTCCTGCCCATCGGCGGCGTGAAGGAAAAAACCCTTGCGGCCGATCGGCTCGGGATCAAGACGGTCTTGCTGCCTGAACTGAACCGCCGCGACCTGGAAGAGATCGATCCCGCGGTCCGCAAGCGGCTGAAGATCGTGTTCGCCGAGGACGCCGACCAGTTGCTGAAGCAAGCGATCCCCGGGCTCAAGCTAAAACAATAAAACCGCGTCGTTGGGCGACACGGCTGTTACATTCGATTCAGATCGGGACAATTACATATCAACTGATACGTCGTACTTTGCATGCTTGGCAATGACTTCGATTTTGTAATCACCTGCTGGTAGTGTAAGGCTACGCTTGCCGCTGGTTGACTTGGTGGTGCTCATCGTCGTATTGACGACCAGCCACCCGCCGCCATCCTTGCGGTGCACACGGACGATCACATTGCAGGCCTTGTCGGTCTGCGTGATCTTGAACTGGATCTCGACCTCGCTGTGATCACTGAGTTTGAACTCGGCATCGTCACGTTTTTCGGTTTCCCCGGCCTCTCCCTTCACGTTTGCCAGACGCGCCGCCTCCACGGGCTCTGCCCAGCAGGCCAGAGCGCTCGCCATGAGCAGCAGTGCGAAGAGTCGTGAAAAAGGTTTCATTGCTTAGGCCTGTCGATGGTCATCGACGGTTGGGGGCGGAATTATAACAATTCAGCATCTTTTTGGTCCGCTAACCAAGCGGGCCTTGGTCTATGATGTCGGCATGAAGCTGTACACCAAACGCGGCGACGACGGCCATACCGACCTGATCGGCGGGGCCAGGGTGTCGAAAAACCACCTTCGCGTCAGTGCTTACGGGGCCGTGGATGAACTCAACGCCACGATCGGGCTGGCACTTGCCGACTGTGCTATTGACGCCATCAACAAGGGCCTTATTACGACCCAGTGCCGATTGTTTGACCTCGGTGCTGATCTGGCGACCCCTAACTCCGCCAAAGCGGTATCCAGCCGTCTCACGGCCGAACACGTGTCTGAACTGGAGTCACAGATCGATGCCGCCAGCGAGCAACTCGAGCCATTACGCAGCTTTATACTGCCCGGAGGCTCGGTTTTGGCGGCCAGGCTCCACATCGCCCGTACGGTCTGCAGGCGAGCCGAGCGTGAGGTCGTCGCCTTAGCCGAACACGAGGCCGTGGACCCGACCGCAACCATCTACCTCAACCGGCTGGCGGACCTGCTCTTTGCCCTCGCCCGGCTTGCCAACGCGAAGGCGGGGGTGCCGGATGTGCCATGGCTGCCGGATCAGGAGGCCTAAGCTTGCGCACAGCGGTGTCTGTAGTCAGACCCGTCCGCGTTCGTCTTGAAGGTACGCCTACCAGAATTGGAGATTTCAATGAAACGTTTCATCCTCACTTGTGTCGCACTGGCCTGCCTGGCCGCTTGGCCGCTGCTCGCTGAAGATCACGACGCATCGCAGGCCAAGCCGATCACGCCAGACAACCCCATCGACCTGTTTAACGGCAAGGACCTGTCCGACTGGACCTATGACATCGGCGGCCAGGACACCAAGCCCGCGGACGTGTACCGCGTCGAGGACGGGATCATCAAAAACAGCGGCCGACCCTCCGGAGTAATGCGTACCAAACAAGCCTACCGGGACTACGAGATCGAGGTGCAGTGGCGTTGGCCAAAGAAGGGCGGTAACTCGGGGCTGCTTATCCACAGTTCCAAGCCACGCGAACGCAGCGTCTGGCCCAAGTCGCTTGAAGTGCAGCTCGCTAGCAAAAACGCGGGTGACTTCTGGGTCATCGGCGAGAAGGTCCGGGTCAAGAACGCTGAGAAACGCACCAAGGGCAGACGCACACTCAACTACACCGACGACTCAGAAAAAAAACTAGGCGAGTGGAACACAATGATCGTGCAGGCGCGCGGCGACACGGTAAAAGTCTTCATCAACGGTGACTTGGTCAACGAGGCGTGGGACTGCTCGGCCAGCAGCGGGGCGATCTGTCTCCAGGCCGAAGGGACGCCGATTGAATACAGAAAGGTCCAGATCCGACCGCTTCCTGAAAAATGACGCCCTATTCACGAATGACCAAGCCGATTACCTAACAACCGAGCTCATTCATGCCACGACTGTTGCCCGCAACACTGCTCATCTTGACCATGGCCTTGGTGTCATCCGGCGGCTGCAAGGCCGTCGATCAGGCCGCGGGCGTCAACAACGCGAACGTCGGAGAGAGCCTCAAGGAGTCTAATGGCACCCTGACCCGCAAGGAACTCTCCCTCAGGCTCCGCCGACTTGCGGTGTCTTACCTCGGCGATATCCCCGAGGTGTGCGAGAAGATTGCGGCCGCGGACCTGCCGCTGGAACAACGGGTCCTCGCCCTGACGATCCGTGCCAACAGTTCGGACTCGGTGATCACGATCGCTGCCGACCCCGACCCGCAGGTATCCCTGCTCAACATGGTCACGGTCTTAACGCTGCACCGGGTCCTGGCCGAAGAGCGTGGCGAGGAGTTCTTTGGCGAGCACAGCCGGGGCTACATCAACGCGACCCGCCGCATGGAGAACGAGGTTTGGCGGCTCGCCGCACAGGTCCTCGACCCCGACGAGATGAAGCAGCTCCGCGAGCTGATCATCCAGTACCGGAAAGACAACCCCGAAGAGGTCTATGTCTGGTGGGTCCGCTTCTCAGAGTTCAGCGGCTACAAAGAGACGTTCTCGATCGCGAGCATCGGCCGGGGCGTGGTCGACCTGTTCCTGCCGGTCGGCGATGCGGTTGCCGGCATCGAGACAACGACCGACGTGGCAGAACGGGCCACTTGGCTGGCGGCCCGTCAGGCGCTCATCGTGCAGTGGCGTGTCGAGCTGACCTACTTGCAAACGCTGTCCGCCCCCGAAACGATCCGCCTGTTTGACGACATCCAGCGCGTCGCACAAACCATCGACAACCTGCCCAAGGACATCGCCAAAGAACGCATCGCGCTGCTGGCGAGTATCGAAGACCAGAACGGGGCGCTCAACCGCCTGCTCACGAAAGCGAAATCGATCGTCGAGGAGGTCAACAAAACGACGCAGGAAGCAAGCAAAATCGTCGAGGGGGTCGACGCGGTCGTCACCAACGCGGACAAGACCGTCGCCAATATCGACAAAACCATCCGGCAGGCAGACAAGTCCCTCCAGAGCGCCAAGAGCATCCTGCCGGGCACCGAGTCCGCCTTGTCCCAGCTCGAAACAACCAGCAAGACGCTTGGCGAAACGATCAGCATCCTTGATCAATTCACGAAGCAGTTTGAGTCAGAAGATGATGATTCGGAAAGCCGGCCCTTTGATATCAACGAGTACACCCTCGCGGCGGTAGAGCTCGGCAAGGCCACGACGGAATTGAATCAGCTCGTCACGAACCTTGACCAAGCGGTACAGCAGGACCGGATCGACCAGGCCTTCGGCACCGCCAAAGGGCAACTCAGCGCCCTGATCTGGCAGGGCGGGTTGGTGCTCCTGGGCGTCGGCTTGGTCCTTGTGCTTGCGGCGAAATGGGTCCCTCGGCGGGGCGGCTGAGCGAAAAGACCGCGCCATCAGATCGCGTCGGGGCCACGCTCGCCCGTACGGATGCGGATGCAATCCTCCATGGGCAGCACAAAGATCTTGCCGTCACCGATCTCGCCGCTTTCGTTGCGTGCCCCCGCGACGACCGCCTTGATTGTCGGCTCAACGAAGTCATCATTCACAGCGATCTCAAGCCGAACCTTGGGGATCAGATCGGGCGCGACTTCCTGGCCGCGGTACAGGTCACGGTCGTCCTGCTGGCCGTGCCCAGTCACACGGGAGACGCTAATTCGAAAGATCTCCGTATCGATGAGCGACTGGTGGACGGCGTTGAGGCGATCGGGTTGGATAATGGCGATGACGAGTTTCATGATGTTTGCTCGTGGTGGTTGTAGTCGGGGGTCTTGTGGCTTAGTTGAGGTTCAGCAGGCCATAGCCGTGCTCACCGTGCAGGGCGTGGTCCATACCCGCCTGCTGCTCGCGGTCGCTGAGTTTGAGGCCGATGGTCTTGTCGACGAGCAAGACGATGATCGTGGTGACAACCGCCGAGACGCCAATGGCCAGTGCAACACCAATCAGCTGATGAATCATCTGCTCGCTCCAACTCGCTGGTGATTCACGCAAGAAGAACATCAAGCCGACTGCGCCGATGATGCCCGCGACGCCGTGGATGCCAAAGACGTCCAGCGAGTCGTCGTAGCCGAGCTTATTTTTAAGCATGATGGCGGCGTAAGCACCCGCGGCACCCGCGGCACCCAACGCGAGTGCGCCGACCGTCGTAACCGCACCCGCAGCAGGCGTGATCGCCACGAGGCCCGCGATGATGCCCGAGGCCATGCCCAAGGACGTCGCCTTCTTCAGGTGGAGCGACTCGATCAAGACCCACGCCAGAGCAGCGGCCGCCGCGGCGATCTGTGTCATCGCCAACGCCCTGCCCGTGTCGAGGTTCGACTGAACAAACGAGCCGGAGTTAAAGCCAAACCACCCCACCCAGAGCAGACCCGCGCCAAGCAGGGCTAGCACAAGGTTGTTCGGGTGCATCGCGGTCTGCGGATAGCCCCGGCGTGCGCCAAGCATAAAGGCGCAGACCAGGCCAGCCGTGCCCGCCGCGATGTGGATCACCGTGCCCCCCGCCAGGTCGATCGCGTCACCACTGACTCGGCCACCACCCCAGATCATGTGGCACAACGGGCAGTACACCAGCAGCGACCAGAGCAGGATAAACAGGCAGTAGCCTCGGAACTTGACCCGTTCAGCAAAAGCGCCGGCGATCAGGGCCGGGGCGATGATCGCAAACTTGCCTTGGAACATCGCGAAGACGAACGAGGGAATCGCAATATTGTTTTCTTCATCGATGATGTAGTAGCTGCCCGGCCCCGAGTCCATGGAGGCGAGGAACAGGTAGCTAGAGCACGCCAACTAAATCTCTAGCGTGTATCCGCAGTTCCTGAAGTATCCCTCGGCGTCGGACGCTGTGATCGCATCGAGCATCCGCTGCACGTCGTGCCACATCGCCTTCTGTA